>NZ_CP046508.1:2707000-3021000 GCF_017161115.1 Variovorax sp. RKNM96
GCTGCTGCACACCTCGGCGGTTGCCACCTTCGTCGGCGAGCCGGGCAAGCTGATGGAGCGGCCGCACGTCGTGACCGAAGGGGCGCTGGTGCATGAAGGGCTGGCGCCGGGGCAGGGGCTGCTGCCGCTCGCGTGGAACACCTTCCATGGGCACAACCTTCTGCACGAATACTTCGCCTGCCCCGAGCGCTTTTACTTCTTCACGCTGACCCAGCTGGCGCCGGGCCTCGCGCGGGCCCAGGGCAAGGAGGTCGAGATCCTCGTGCTGTTGAGCAAGCCGCCGGCGGCGCTGGGCTCGTTGGTCGATGCGGCTCAGTTCGCGCTGTTCAGCACGCCGGTGGTCAACCTGTTCGAGCGGCGCACCGACCGCGTCGAACTCAACGCGGCGCAACCCGAGTTCCACCTGGTGCCCGATCGTTCGCGCCCGCTCGACTTTGAGGTCTATTCGGTCCAGCGCATCGCGGGCCAGCAGGCGCAGACCACGGCCGAGCTGGAGTTCCGCCCGCTCTACCAGACGCTGAACGAAGACGAGGGGAACCACGGCCGTTACTTCTCGGTGCGCCGCGAGCCGCGGCTCGTGTCCGACACCGCGCGCAAGTACGGCACGCGTACGCCGTACATCGGCACCGAGGTGTTTCTCTCGCTGGTCGACCAGCACGAGGCGCCGTATCCGGAGAGCCTGCGCTACCTGTCGGTGAAGGCGATGCTCACGAACCGCGACCTGCCGTGCCTGGTGCCGCGCAACGGGCACGCCGATCTCGCGGTGTCCGACTCGATCCCGGTGTCGGCGGTGGGACTGATCCGCCCGCCGAGCACCCCCAAGTCGCCATTCGCGCAGCGCGAGATCGCATGGCGGCTGATTCGCCAGCTCGGCTTCAACCACCTGCCGCTGGCCGACATGCCGCACCGCGAGGGCGCTCAGGCGCTGCGCGACATGCTGCGGCTGTTCGTGTCGGCCGACAGCGACGTGCTGCGCCGGCAGATCGACAGCCTCGTGGGCTCGCGCATCGAGCCCGTGACGCGGCGCCTGCCGGGCTCGGGGCCGTTGATCTACGGGCGTGGCGTGCAGTGCACGCTGAGCGTGGATGAAGAAGGCTTCTCGGGCACAAGCCCCTATCTGCTGGGCCTGGTGCTGGAGCACTACCTTGCGCGGCATGTGAGCATCAACGTGTTCACGCAGACGACGCTCGAATCGATGCAGCGCGGCACGGTCGCCAAGTGGCCCGTGCGCATGGGCGGGCGCGGGATCGTCTGAGGGCCAGGGCCGGTCAGCGTTTCTTGACAGGTCCCAGCGCCTGCTCGACCAGCCAACGCATGGCGGCGCGAACCTCCCTGGCGTCGGCGCCCGCATCGATCTCCAGCGCGGCACGGTCGAAGGCGGCCGACAGCAACTGCGACAGCGCATCGACCGAGACCTCGCCGCGCCCCATGCCGGCGCGTTTCAGTCCTTCGCGCAGCGACTGCGCCGCGTTGGCATCGTCGATCGCCATGGCCTCGGCCATGCCCAGCACGGCCGGGCCGTCGACCAGCAAGAGCCGTGTGCGGCCCGGCATGGTCATGGCGTTCAGGTAAGCCTCGCTGCCCTGGAGCAGCGCTTCGCGCGGGCCCAGTTGTTCGGGGGCAGCGGCCTCGATGTCGGCCGCGACCGCCATCGCCTCGCGCGCGAGCACCTGCCGGAACAGGTCGCGCTTGTCCGCGAAGTGGTGATACAGCGCGCCGCGCGTGATGCCCGCGGCCGACGCAATTTCAGGGGTGGAGGTGTCGCCGTAGCCCTTGCTGACGAAGAGCGCGCGGGCGGCTTCGATCAGTGCGAGTTGGGTGTTTTCGGTGCGTTCGCGGTTGGTGGCCATGGAAGGTAATTTACATGCAGGCTGTCTGTAGGTTAGTATTTAACGTACGTACAGTCTGTATGTTTTATGAAAGGACCGTCCCATGCTTCCCATGAAAGTCAAGAGCTACTACCCCGTCGTCATGACCGGGGACGTGGCCGGCACCGCCGCCTTCTACCAATCGCACTTCGGTTTCGTGCCGCTCTTCACCAGCGACTGGTATGTGCACCTGCAACTGGAGGGCGAGCCTTCGGTGAACCTGGCCGTGCTCGACGGCCACCACGAGACCATTCCCGCGCCGGCGCGCGGACAGGTGGTGGGCGGGCTGCTGCTGAACTTCGAGGTGGACGACCCCGACGCGGTTCACAACCGGCTGAAGGCGGCCGGCCTGCCGATTCTTCTGCCGCTGCGCGACGAGGCCTTCGGACAGCGCCACTTCATCACGCGCGACCCGAACGGGGTGCTGATCGACATCATCAAGCCGATCCCGCCGAGCGGGGAGTTCGCGGCGCAGTACGAGGTCGGCGCGCTGCCGACCTGATGCGCCGGCACGGCTGCTATTTCATCTCCGCGCGAAGCTCTCGCACGCCGCGCCCGAGCTTGCGGCGCAAGAGGTTCCGCAAAGTCGAGGCATCGGCATAGCCCACCGCTGCCGCGATCCGCTCGAGGTCGCCGCCGGACGATACGAGCTGCTTGGCGTGCTCGATCCGCAGGTCCTGGAAGAACGCGAGGGGCGATTTGCCCAGCACTGATTCCATCCGGCGCTGCAGCGTGCGCGGGTGAACGTGCAATGCCTCCGCGCAAGCCTGCAGCGAGAAGCCTTGCGCCAGATGCTCGCGCGACCAGCGCTCGAACTTCGCCATCAGCGGATCGGCATGGGCCACGAAGTCCGGAATGATGTATTGCGCCTGCGACGAGCGGCTGTCGACCAGCATCAGCCGGGCCACGCGCGCCGCCAGCTCGGGACTGGCCTGCCGGACCAGCCAGAGCGCCAGGTCGAGGTGGCCCATCATCGCGCCCGCCGTCACCACCCCGCGCGATGTGATGACCATGCGCGAATCGTCCAGCTTCACCGCCGGATAGCGCTGGCGAAAAAGTGGCGCGAGAGACCAGGTCGTCGTCGCCTCGCCGTGGTCCAGCAGCCCCGCATCGGCGAGCACGAACGTGCCGATGCAGGCGGCCGCGATGCCGATGCCCTCCGCATGCCAAGCGCGCAGGTGCTCCTTGGCTTCGCGCACATCGCGCCGCTCCAGTGCCTCGACAAGGCGCGCGGGCTGCTTGGCGTTCAAGGCCGGCACCACCACCCAGTCGGGCCGCCCGAGCGTGCTCGCCGGCTCGACCGCCGTGGTGAAGCCCATGGCCGTGCGGATGCGCCTTCTGACGCCCACGAGCCGCACGTCGAACGGCGGTGACGCCGCCCCCTGGAGCATGGCCAGTTCGTTCGCCGTGGCAAAGGTGTCCAGCAGCGCGGTGATGCCGGTGTCGAACGCGCCGTCGAGGGCAAGGATGCAAAGTTTCATGTCGTGAATCGCATCAAAGATGTCGTTTGCGACTGTAGCCCAACGCGAGCCCGCTGCCTAAACTGGGCGCATGACGAAACATCCCGATCAAAGGCAGCTCGACAACCCGACATGGTTCGCCCTCGCCACGAAGCAGGCGCATCTGGGGCGGTGCGAAGCGCTCGCTGCGCGCTATCACCCGGAAGTCGCCGCGTTCGCCAGCGTGGCGAACACGACGCCCGAGGCATTCCGGCAGCTTGGCCGGCTCGTCGCACCGGGCGAACACGTGCTGCTTACGGTCCTCGATCCGCTGTTGCCGGCGGAAAGGATGCACGCGGAACGCCTGTTTGCCGTGTGTCAGATGGTGGACACCGGCGAAGCGCCGAGCGTCGCGCAAGACGAGGTGCTCCGGCTGGGCGCCTCGGACGCGCCCGAGATGCTGGAGCTGGCCCTCGAGACCAAGCCCGGCCCCTTCGGCGCGCGAACGCACGAGATGGGCCGCTACATCGGCATCCGCGACGGCGGCCGCCTCGTCGCGATGGCGGGCGAGCGCATGCGCTTCGACGGGTACACCGAAATCAGCGCGGTCTGCGTGACCGACGCGAACCGCGGCAAGGGCATCGCGGGCCGCCTCATGAACATCCTTCGCCGCGAGATACGCGCGCGTGGCGAAACGCCTTTCCTGCATGTTCGCGAAGACAACGCGACGGCCATCGGGCTCTACGAACGTCTCGGGTTCCAGACCCGGCAGACGTTCCATCTGTACCGGGTCGGGTTCGGCTAGGCCCTGAGCGCTTCTTCTCCGTCGAGCGAATCGCCCAGGAAGCCGCCGCTCTGGTGCGCCCACAGCCGCGCATACAAACCACCCTGCGCCATCAGCGTGCGGTGGTCGCCTTCTTCCACCACGCGGCCTTCGTCGAGCACGATGAGCCGATCCATCGCCGCGATGGTCGAGAGCCGGTGCGCGATCGCGATCACGGTCTTGCCTTCCATCAGCGTGTAGAGGCTCTGCTGGATCGCGGCTTCCACCTCGGAGTCGAGCGCGCTGGTCGCTTCGTCGAGCAAGAGGATCGGCGCGTCTTTCAGCATCACGCGCGCGATCGCCACGCGCTGGCGCTGACCGCCCGAGAGCTTCACGCCGCGTTCGCCCACGTGCGCCTCGTAGCCGCGCCGGCCGCTCGCATCGCCCAGCGTCTGGATGAAGTCGTGCGCCTCGGCGCGACGGGCCGCCGCCTCGATCTGCGCGAGCGTCGCATCGGGCCGGCCGTAGGCGATGTTGTCGGCCACCGAGCGGTGCATCAGCGAGGTGTCCTGCGTGACCATGCCGATGTGGCTGCGCAGCGAATCCTGCGTGACATGTGCGATGTCCTGCCCGTCGACGAGGATGCGGCCGCTCTCCAGGTCATGGAAACGCAGCAGCAGGTTCACCAGCGTCGACTTGCCGGCGCCCGAGCGGCCGACCAAGCCGATCTTCTCGCCGGGCTTGACCGTGAGGTTCAGGTCGTCGATCACGCGGCGGCCCGCGTCGGCATAGCGGAAGCTCGCATGGTCGAAGCGCACTTCGCCGCGCGGCACGTCGAGCACGCCGGCATCGGCCGCATCGAGCACGGTGCGCGGGCGCGACAGCGTCTTCATGCCGTCCTGCACGGTGCCGATGTTCTCGAACAGGCTGGTCATCTCCCACATGATCCAGTGCGACATGCCCTGCAGCCGCAGCGCCATTGCGGTGGCGGCGGCCACCGCGCCCACGCCGACCGTGCCGTTCGACCAGAGCCACAGCGCCGTGCCCGCCATGCCGGCCGTGAGGCCCATGCTCAGCGTGTGGTTGACGATCTCGAAGGCACTCACCAGGCGCATCTGGCCGTAGCCCGTGTGCATGAACTCGCGCATCGCATCGCGCGCGAAGCCCGCCTCGCGCTGCGTGTGCGAGAAGAGCTTGACGGTCGCGATGTTGGTGTAGGCATCGGTCACGCGGCCGGTCATGAGCGCGCGCGCATCGGCCTGTGCCTTGCCGACTTTGCCCAGGCGCGGCACGAAGTACACGAGCGAACCGATGTAGAGCGCGAGCCAGATGACGAAGGGCCACACCAGCTGCGCGTCGAGCACGCCCACCAGGATGATCATGGTCGCGACGTACACGCCCATGGCCACCAGCACGTCCGCCAGCACGAAGATGGTGTCGCGTACCGCGAGCGCGGTCTGCATCACCTTGGCCGTGATGCGGCCCGCGAACTCGTCCTGGTAGAAGGCCATGCTCTGGCCCAGCATTAGCCGGTGGAAGTTCCAGCGCAGGCGCATCGGCAGGTTCACCGCCAGCGTCTGGTGCTTGACGATGGTCTGCAGCGCCACCACAAGAATGCTGATCACCAGCACCGCGGCCATCCACAGCAGCATGTCGCCGCGCTCGGCCCACAGCCGCGACGGCACCTGGCCGCCGAGCCAGTCGACGATGCGCCCGAGGATGGCGAACAGCGCCGCTTCGAAGATCGACATGATGGCCGTGAGCACCGCCATGACGGCGATCTTGCCGCGCACGCCGTGCGTGCAGGCCCACAGGAAGGCGAAGAAGCCTTGCGGCGGCAGTGGCGGTTCGGCGGCGGGGTAGGGGTGAAGGAGTTTTTCGAAGAAGCGGAACAAGGACACGGTCTCCCAGAGAGCCTTGGACTTTAGCCGTGCCCGCATGACCTTGCCCCTAAAAGGTGCGTTCTTCTATCTTCTGCGTGGCTTCGCCGTGACATGCGGCGTTGCCTTTGGTTCCAGCGCGCCGAGCCGCTCGCCGAGGAAGTCGATGAAAGTACGCAGCTTGGGCGCCATGTACTGCCGGCTGGTGTACACCGCGAAGAGCGTGACGGGCTCGGCCTCGTAGTCGGGAAGCAGCCGCACGAGACGGCCTTCTGCGAGGTCGTCGTCGATGAGCCACAGCGGCATGAACGCGATGCCCATTCCGGCGTGTACCGCGTGCAGCGTGAGCGTGGTGTCGTCCGAGCGCATCGCTGGCGTGAGCCGCAGCGGCAGCATCCGCCCGCCCGGCCCCTTGAGCGCGAGGTTGTCCAGGTTCACATAGCTCGGCACGATCGCGCCGAGCCGCGACAGGTCGGCCGGCAGCGCGGGGCAGCCGCCCATGCGCTTCAAATAGTCGGGCGTGCCCGCGAGATGAAAGGGCACGCGGCACAGTGGCCGCGCGATCAGCGCGGGCGAAGGCTCCTGCGTGGCGCGCAACGCGAGGTCGTAGCCGTCGGCGGCCAGATCGACCTTGCGGTTCTCCAGGTGCATGTCGACCAGCACTTCCGGGAATCGCTCGCGGTAATCGGCGAGCACGCGTGCGAAGCGCGGCGTGGCACACCACACCGGCGCGCTCACCTTGAGCTGGCCGCGCGGCGCCTCGCTCGTCTGGCCGATGGCGGCCTCGGCCGCATCGAGCAGGTCGAGCGCGCGGCGGCTCTGCTCGTACCAGGCGGTGCCGGCTTCGGTGAGGCTCAGGTGGCGGCTGGAGCGGTGCAGCAGGCGCGCGCCGAGCGACTTCTCGAGCTGCGCCACATGCTTGCTCGCCATGGGCGGCGACATCGAAAGCCGCCCGGCCGCGGCCGTGAAGCTGCCGGCCTCAACGACCTCGCGGAACACGCGCAGGCTGGTCATGCGGTCCATCGATGGTTTCCTCTGGAGAAATGATTCCATGCATCGTAGCCTGTCGATTTCTCGGGAGGAAATGTCTACAGTCGATTCAACGCTTGAAGGAGCATCGACTTGACCCACGACAACACCGCATCCCGTCTCCCCACCTACTTCATCTCCCACGGCGGCGGCCCCTGGCCCTGGATGAAGAAGGAGATGGGCGCCACCTACGACCAGCTGGCCGCCTCGCTCGCCGACATGCCGCGGCAGATCGGCCGCACGCCCAAGGCCATCCTCATGGTGTCGGCGCACTGGGAGGCCCCGGCTTTCACGGTGCAGGGCAACCCGAAGCCGCCGATGATTTACGACTACGGCGGCTTCCCGGCCCATACCTACGAGGTGCGCTATGACGCACCCGGTTCGCCCGAACTCGCGCAGCGCGTGCAGTCGCTCATCGCGGCCGCCGGCCTGCCGGTGCAGATCGACCCCGAGCGCGGCTACGACCACGGCATGTTCTCGCCGATGGCCGCGATGTACCCGAAGGCCGACGTGCCGGTGGTGCAGTTGTCGCTGCGTCGCGGGCTCGATCCGGCCGAGCACCTGGCACTGGGCCGCGCGCTCGCACCGTTGCGCGACGAGGACGTGCTGATCGTCGGCAGCGGGTTGAGCTATCACAACCTGCGCAACTTCGGCCCGCAGGCGCATGGCGTGTCGAAGGCCTTCGACGACTGGCTCGATGCCGCCGTGGTGAAGGGCGCGCCGGCCGAGCGCGCCGCGCATCTGCAGAACTGGGAAGCGGCGCCCGCCGCGCGCATGGCGCATCCGCGCGAGGAGCACCTGATCCCGCTGATGGTCGCGGTCGGCGCGGCCGAAGGCGAGGCCGGCGAGCGCATCTATCACGAGGACGCGTTCATGGGCGGGCTCGTGGTGTCGAGCTACCGCTTCGGCGGCGCCTGAACGAGGCGGCTCAGGCGGCGGGCTCGTCGGCCTTGCGCTGCAGCATGCCCATCAGGAAGGTATGCAGCAGCGCCTCGCGCGTGGCGAGCAACTGCGGCGTCGCTCGGCCCAGGTGCCCGCCACTGGATTCCTCGTACAGCCACGTCTGCGTATGGCCCAGCGCCCGCATGCGCGCCACCATCTTGCGCGCGTGCGAAGGGTGCACGCGGTCGTCGTTGCGGTTGCCGATGAACAGCGTGGGCGGGTAGGCGACGCCTTCGCGAAGGTTCTGCAGCGGCGACCAGCGCGCGAGCGCCGCGCGGTCCGCTGGCACTGCCGGGTCGCCGTACTCCTCGATCCACGACGGCCCCGCCGTGAAGCGCGTGAACTCGAGCATGTCGGTCAGCGGCACGCGCGCGACCGCGGCGCCGAAGAGTTCGGGCCGCTGCACCAGCACGGCCGACACCAGCGCGCCGCCGTTGCTCGCGCCGTAGATGCCCAGCCGCCGGGGACGCGTGATGCCGCGCCGCGCCAGGTCTTCGGCGACCGCGATGAAATCGTCGAACGCGGCCTGCCGGCGCGTTCCCTTCGCCGCCTCGTACCAGCTGGAGCCGAACTCGCCGCCGCCGCGAATGTGCGCCAGCACGTAGACGCCGCCGTAGCGCAGCCAGTTGATGCCGGGTATGCGCTGGTAGTCCAGCTCGAGCGCGATGCCGAAGCCGCCGTATCCGTAGAGCAGCGTCGGCGCCTGGCCATCCATGACCAGCGCGGCGGGTGCGATCACCGTGTAGGGGATGAGCGTTCCATCGGCCGAGCGCGCCTCCAGCCGCTGCGCCTTCAGGCCCGCGGCATCGAAGAAGGTGGCCTGCCGCTTGAGCGGCGCCCAGGGCTTGGGCTCGGCGACATCCATGAGCCCGAAAGTCTGCGGCACGAGCGGTGCCTGCGTGGTGAGCCACACCAGGTCGTTCTGGTCGGAGCGGTCGGCGCGGATGCCGATCACTCCGGTGTCGGGCAGCGCCACTTCGCGGGGCTCGAAGGTCTCGCCGGTCCAGCGAAGGAACACCAGGCGCGGCTGCAGGTTGTCGGACCATGCAATGGCGAAACCGTCGCGCACGCGCTCCCAGCGGATCAGCCGCTGGCGCGGTGCCGTGGACAGCAGCACGTGAAAGCGGCGCTGCGGCTGCGTGGCGGTGGCGATGGGCGTTGCGAGCACGCTGCCCGCCGGGTGGCGCGCGGTGCCGTCGTCGAAATCGCTGCGCAGCCAGACCACGAGCCAGCCTTCGCTCAGCCAGGTGGTCGCATCCAGCGGGAGGTCCAGTTGCGGCGACAGCGTGTCGCCCTGCAGCAATTGGTAGCGGTTCTGGAAGAAGCTCAGGCGCCGTCCGACCAGTGCGGCGGCGGACCGCCCGTCCCTGGGGTCGAGGGTGTCGATCGACATGCTCATGTCGGTGGCCTCGCCGCGCACCAGCTCGGGCGCCTCGGCCAGCGCGCTGCCGCGGCGCCAGCGACGGATCGTCAGCGGGTAGCCGCTGCGGCTGAGCGCGCCGCCGGCGGACTCGGTGGCCACCAGCACTTCGTCGTCGCCGTACCAGTCGGCCCACTGCTTGGCCAGCGGCAGGCGGAAACCGGCCGCGACGAACTGCCGCGAGGGCAGGTCGAATTCGCGCACCTCGGTGCGGTCCGCGCCGCCGGGCGAGAGGTAGACCAGCGCGCGTTCGCCGTTCGGACTCAGGACGTAGGAGGAGAAGGTCCAGGCGCGACCCTCCTGCTGCCCGAGCTTGTCCAGGTCGATCAGCACCTGCCAGTAGGGCCGCTCCTTGCGGTATTCCTCCAGCGTGGTGCGGCGCCAGACGCCATTCGGCTGGCTGGCGGTGCTGTAGAAGTTGTAGAGGTGGCCGCGGTGCGGACGCACGAACTGGATGTTGCTGTCGCGCGCGGACACGGCCGACAGCGTGTCCTCGTAGCGGCGCGTGTAGTCGGGCAGGCCGGTGATCAGCTGCCGGGCCTCGGCCGTGCGTGCCTGCACCCAGGCCAGCGCCTCGGCGCCGTCGGGCTGTTCGAGCGCGGCGGCGAGATCGGGGCTGTCCTGCGCCCAGGCGGTGAGCGGTTGGATCAGGGGCTGGGACAGGGCGAGCAGCGCGAGCTGGCGGCGATTCAACAGGGTCATGGATGGGGCGGCCTGCACCACGGCATCGTGGGCGGGCCGGTGGCCTCTCTGCTTTTTTATTCGTTGAAGAGCGGGCGACCTGTTCGGCGGACGCTGCGGCGGATTCTATGCAGGGCATCCCAGCGGCCCGCTGCGGCGCGCAAGGCCGCGCGGCAAAATCGAGGGATGCCTCTGACCCCCGACAGCCCCGACACCCCTGACGACCCCAAAGCGTCCGCGGCGCGCAGCGAAATCGCGCGCATCGACGCGCTCTCCACCCACCACGACCCCGCGCACGAAGGCATCCGCGTGCGCTGGCGCCGCTTCGGCACCGACACCACGCGGCCGCCCATCGTGCTGCTGCACGGCGGCCACGGCAGCTGGATGCACTGGCTGCGCAATGCCGAGGCACTCTCGGCCGAGCGCACGCTGCTCCTGCCCGACATGCCGGGCTTCCACGATTCCGATGCGCTGCCGCGCGTGGCGCCCGGCGAAGACTCCCTGCTGCCTTTGCTGAAGGCGCTCGGCGGCACGCTCGATGCGCTCGTCGGCGCGGGCACGCCCATCGACCTGGGCGGCTTTTCCTTCGGCGGCCTCACCGCCGCGCGGTTCGCGGTGCAGCGTAGCGCGGTGCGAAAGCTCGCGCTGCTGGGCAGCGGCGGCCACGGCACGCTGCGCCGCATGACGGCGCAGATGATCAACTGGCGCGCTGCCCCCGACCGCGAGGCCGAGCGCGCCGCGCTGCTGCACAACCTGGGCGCGCTGATGCTGCACGACACGTCGGCCATTGACGCGCTGGCCTTCGAGATCCACGACATCTCATGCCACGGCACGCGCTTTCGCAGCAAGGAGGTGTCGCAGGCCGGCGGCTTGCGCAAGGCGATCGGCACGCTGGGCGTGCCGACGCTGCTGCTCTGGGGCGAATACGACGTCACGGCCGATCCGCGTCCGCTGGTGGCACTCCTCGCGAGCGAAGGGCCGCACCGCGAAGGCGTGGTGATCGACGGCGCGGGGCACTGGGTGCAGTACGAACGCGCCGCCGAGACCAATGCGCAGCTGCGCAAGTTCTTCGGCTGAACTTCGCAGCCGCTACTGCTTCGTGAGGCCGAGCTTGCGGATGGTCTCGGCCCACTGGTCGTAGGTCGTGCGCGTCAGCTCGGCCAGTTGCTGCGGCGTCGACGACTCGGCTTCGTAGGCGCCTTGGCGGAAGAAGTCGCGCGTGGCCGGCATCGCCAGCACCTGCGCCAATGCGGCGTTGAGCTTCGCGACTACCGGCGCCGGCATGCGCGCAGGCCCGTAGAAGCCGAGCCAGCTCGCCATGTCGACGCCGCTCACGCCTTGCTCTGTCATCGTGGGCACGTCGGGCAGCATCGCGCTGCGCTTGGGCGCCGCCACCGCGAGCATGCGCACCTTGCCGGTGGCCGTGTTCTGGATGGCGTTGGGCGCAGCGTCGAAGTAGTACTGCACGCGGCCCGCGAGAAAGTCCTTCGCCGCATCGGCGCCGCCCTTGTAGGGCACATGCACCACGTCGAGGCCGGCCTGCCGCGCGAAAGCCTCGCCGTAGATGTGCGACGAGGTGCCGGTGCCGAACGAGGCATAGCTCATCTTCCCGGGGTTGGCCTTGATGTAGGCGACCAGCTCTTGCACATTGCGCGCCGGCACGCTGGTGTGCACGGTCAGCACCAGCGGGCCTCGCGCACCGAGCGAGATGGGCGTGAGGTCCTTGAACGGGTCGTAGCGCACCTGTGCCAGCGTCTGCGGGTTCTGCGCGACCACCGAAGAGGGCGCGTACATGAAGGTGTAGCCGTCGGGCGCCGCGCGGATCACCTCCTCGGTCGCGAGGATGAAGCTTGCGCCCGGCCGGTTTTCCACGATGACCGGCGTCTGCAGCACCTCGCCGAGCTTGTTGGCGACGAAGCGCGCCTGCGAATCGGAGGCACCGCCCGCCGCGAGGCCGAGCACGATGCGGATGCTGCGGCCCTTTTCCGGAAAGGCCGCGGGCGAGGCTGCGAGTGAAGACAGTGGCAGGGCCGCCGCACCCAGTGCGAGCCAGGCGGCGAGGCGGCGCCGGGAGACAAAGAGAGCTGTGGTCATTGCTTGGCCAAGCCTACCTGCTGAACCATCGCGCCCCAGCGCTCGTAGGTCGTGCGGGTGATGCCGGCGAATTCTTCCGGCGTCGTCGCGCCGGCTTCGTAGCCGCCCGTGCGATAGAACTCGCGCACCTGCGGCATCGCCAGCACCTGCGTGAGCGCAGCGTTGAGCTTGGCCACCACCGGCGCGGGCATGTGCGCGGGGCCGTAGAAGCCGAGCCAGCTCGGCAGGTCCAGGCCCGTCACGCCCTGTTCGGCGAAGGTGGGCACATCGGGCAGCGCCGAGATGCGCGCGTTCGCCGCGATGGCCAGGATCTTCACCTTGCCCGAGGCCGAGGTGATGACCGCCGAGGAGGCCGAGTCGAACATGTACTGCACGCGCCCGCCGATCAGGTCTTTCGCCGCGTCCGAGCCGCCCTTGTAGGGGATGTGCACCGCATCGACGCCGGTCTTCTTCACGAAGGCCTCGCCGTAGATGTGCGACGAGGTGCCCGCGCCGAACGAGGCGTAGCTCACCTTGCCGGGGTTCGCCTTCACGTAGGCCACGAGTTCCTTCACGTTGTTGGCCGGCACCGTCGTGCTCACCGACAGCACCAGCGGCCCGCGTCCGCCCATCGAGATGGCGGTGAAGTCCTTGAACGGGTCGTAGGGCACCTGCGCGAAGGTGTGCGGGTTCTGCGCCATCGTGGAAGAGGGCGCATAGAGCAGCGTGTAGCCGTCGGGCAGCGCGCGCGACACCTCGTTGGCCGCGAGCATGGTGCTCGCGCCGGGGCGGTTGTCCACGATCACGCTGGTGCCCAGCACCTCGCCGAGCTTCTGCGCCACGATGCGCGCCTGCGCGTCGGTGCCGCCGCCGGCGGTGAAGCCCACGACGATGCGGATCGGTTTGTTGCGCGACGGAAAGTTCTGCGCGAACGCGAGCGGCGCCAGGCCCAGCAAGGCCGCGGCACTCAGGGCCGAGCCGAATGCACGGCGGGTGCCGTTGAGTTTCTTCATCGATGTCTCCGTTGGAATGTTCTTCTTATATTGATTTAGAAAATCATAAAAATCCACATTGACTAGGGAATACCCCGAACAAATGGCTTTTATGGCCTTTTGTGTTTGACAAAATGAACATTGAAATCAAAATACGACGAAACAGCCCATCCAAGATAACCATCCATGAAAACTGTCGTCCGCACCGACGAGCGCATCCTGTCCTCCGACATCTTCGACCGCGACAGCCGCGTCAAGCGGCCTGACCACGGCAGCTGGGCCGAGCCCGGCAAGAACATTCCGGTCTATCACCGCTGCGGCGTGCTGGTGGTCGGCGGCGGCCCGTCGGGCACCGCCGCAGCCGCTGCTGCCGCCCGCGCGGGTGCCGACGTGGCGCTGCTCGAGCGCTACAACCACCTGGGCGGTTTGTCGACCGGCGGCCTGGTGATCTGGATCGACCGCATGACCGACTGGGAGGGCAAGCTGGTGATCCGCGGCTTCGCCGAGGAACTGTTCGATCGCCTTCCCGCCGACGCCATCGCCGGCCCTCAACGCGAGGACTGGGGCTCGCAGGACGTGGCCAAGGCCGCGCACTGGTCGCAGCGCACCGCCGCCTATCACGGCATCGTCACCTGGTCGCCCACCATCGATCCCGAGCGCCTGAAGCTGCTCTCGCAGGAGATCGTGCTGGAGCGCAAGGTCAAGCTCATCTACCACTCGTGGGCCGCCATTCCGATCGTGCAGGATGGCGCCGTCAAAGGCGTGGTCTTCGAGAGCAAGGAAGGCCGTATGGCCATCATGGCCGACGTGGTGGTGGACGCCACCGGCGACGGCGACCTGTTCGCCCGTGCCGGCGCGGCCTACGTGAACGACATCGAGGAGGCCGACGTGCACCACTGCATGAACACCTCGTGGCTCTTCGGCGGCGTGGACATGAACCGCTGGATCGAATTCAAGGCCGGCCAGCCCGAGGCCTTCGCCGGCTTCATGGCGCGCGGGCGCGAGCAGTTGGGCCTCTTCGAGCGGCCCTTCGTCTCGTGGCGCAACGACGTGGCGCTCTTCATGGGACCGCGCCAGTCGGGCTACTCGGCGCTCGATGTGGACGACCTCACGGCCGTCGAAGTGCGTTCGCACCGCGCCATGGCCGCGCACCTCGACTACTTCAAGGCGCACGCACCCGGCTTCGAGGACGCCTACCTGATGCTGAGCGCGCCGCAGATCGGCGTGCGCCATGCGCGGCGCCTCTCCGGCGTGGGCGCGGTGCTGCGCAGCCAGTGGCCCGACGGCGTAGCGCTGGCGGACGAGATCGGCGTAACGCCTGCGGTGTCGCCGAAATTCCCGAACATCTCCATTCCCTACGGCGCGCTGGTGCCGCAGCAGCTCGACGGCCTCGTGGCCTGCGGCCGCCACATCTCGTGCGACCGCAACTCGCACGGCTTCATGCGCGAGATTCCGCAGTGCTGGATCACCGGCCAGGCGGCAGGCGTGGCAGCGGCGCTGGCCTCGCGCGGCGGCATCGCGCCGCGCTTCATCGACACCAGCGCACTGCAGTCCGAATTGCTGGCGCAGGGCGTGTACCTGCGGGCGGGTGCGGGGCAGGGCGCGGCAGCCGTCGCGGCCGAAGCCAGCGCCTAAGAACCTTCGCCATGAACCCGGTCGATCCGCTTTCGCAAGCCTCTACATTGCAGAGTCTTGCAAAGCGTTCAAAGGGTCCCTCCATGTCCAACGACAAAAACGACAGCTCTCTTTCTGCAGCCGACGCCGCCGATGCGCGCGGCGAACGTTCCGACACCGTGAGCGCGCTGGAGCGCGGCATCTCGGTGCTGCGCTGCTTCAGCGAAGAGCGGCCGGTGCTGGGCCACGCCGACGTGGCGCGCATGACCGGCATTCCACGCCCCACGGTCAACCGCCTGGTCGCGACGCTGCTCACCCTGGGCATGCTCAAGCCAGCGCAGGTGGCCGACCGCTTCATGCTCGGGCCGGGCGTGGTGTCGCTCTCGCGCGTGTTCCTCGGCAGCCTCGACGTGCGCGCCGCCGCGCGGCCCAGCATGCAGGCGATGGCGGAGGAGGTCGGTGCTTCGGTCTACCTCGCCATACGCGACGGCATGGAGATGGTGCTGATCGAAGCCTGCCGCCCGCGCTCTTCGATGCTCTCGGCGCGGCTCGACGTCGGCTCGCGCGCGCCGCTGCCGAATTCGGCGCTCGGCCGTGCATACCTCTCGGCGCTGCCCGATGCGCAGCGCAACCAGTTGGTCGATTCGATGCGCCTCCTGCGCGGCCCCGAGTGGGACGGCATCGCCGCGCCCATGACGCGCGCCATCAACGAGGCCAGGCGCCTGGGCTACTGCCTTTCGCTCGGCGAATTCCACCGCGAGATCAATTCGGTGTCGGTGCCGCTCATCGGCCCCGACGGCGAGGTGATGGCGCTCAACGGCGGTGGCGCCGCCTTCGTGTTCACCGAAGACAGATTGCGCAACGAACTCGCACCGCGGCTGCACGACATCGCGCTCACCATCGCGCGCGACATCGGAGGCCACGTGCCCTCGCCCTCGCCGGGCTAGCAACCCGGCCGGGGACCATTCCCCACGATGACAGAAGAACGGAGACACAGGTCATGCACCTGAGCAACGAAGAAAAAGCCATGTACGACGGCCGCGACGGACCGGCCGTGCAGAAGGCGATGGACCTCTTGATGCGCTACGGCGAAGCCCTCGGCGCCGAGCGACTGGTCGAGACGCGCAACGTCTGCGCCACCATCACCTCGACCACGCCCTTCCAGCGCGACTTCGCGCTCGCCAAGGGCGGCGGTATGGATGCGGTGTTCTCCGAATTCAGCCTCGACAGCCAGGAGACGGTCGAGATCCCCAAGTTCAAGGTCTTCACGAGCCACCTGCAGCTGGGCTTCGACCCCGGCCAGCCCGAGCGCATGGGCGTGAGCGAGGAGATCGTGCAGTTCTACAACCGCAGCGAGCGCCATGCGGCCGGCCTCGGCGCGCAGATCATGAACACCTGCACGCCCTACCAGGTGGGCAACATCCCGACGCGCGGCGAGCACTGCGCGTGGATGGAGTCGTCGGCGGTGGTGTATTGCAATTCGGTGCTGGGTGCGCGCACCAACACCGAGGGCCGCGAGAGCACGGGCGCGGCGATGCTCACCGGCCGCATTCCGTACTGGGGCTACCACCTCGACGAGAACCGCCGTGCGACGCATGTGATCGAGCTCGACATCGAGGTCGAGTCGGTGCAGGACTGGGGCCTGCTCGGCTACTACATCGGCGAGCACGTGCAGGAGCGCGTGCCGGTGGTGCACAGCAAGCGCGGCATCGGCCGCGTGCCGAACCTGCCCAGGCTCAAGCACTTCGGCGCGGCCGCGTCGTCCTCGGGCGGCGTGGAGATGTACCACATCGCCGGCGTCACGCCCGAGGCGCTGACGCTGGAGCAGGCACTCGGCGGCAAGGCGCCCGTCGAGGTGCTGCGCTACGGCGAGGCCGAGCGCCGCGCGACCTACGAGAAGATCAATGTGACGGGCAAGGATGCGGAGGTGCAGTACGTGATGCTGGGCTGCCCGCACTACACCATCGAGCAGATCTGGGAGGCCGCGCAGCTCATCGAGGGGCGCAAGGTGCATCCCGATTGCGAGCTGTGGATCTTCACGCCGCGCGCCATCAAGTCGCTGGCCGACCGCAACGGCTACACCAAGATCATCGAAGACGCGGGCGGCATCCTCATGACCGACAGCTGCTCGGCCATGAGCCGCGCCGTGCCCAAGGGCACGAAGACGGTGGCGCTCGATTCCGCCAAGCAGGCGCACTACCTGCCCGCCATCCTCGGCGTGCAGGCGTGGTTCGGTACCACAGCCGAATGCATCGATGCAGCGTGCACCGGCCGCTGGAACGGGGGCTACGCATGAGCGCCGCGCCGGGCCGCCCCAAGCAAGCTCGCACCGCAGTGCGGAGCACGGAGGTATTCCAATGAGCGATGCAGTCATGACTGAAAACACCATCGTCATCCGCGGCCGGAAGGTGGTCGGCGGCGTTGCGGAAGGCGAGGCGCTGGTCACGCGCGACCGCATCTCGGGCTGGGGCGGCATCGACCCGCGCACCGGCACCGTCATCGAGACGCGGCACGAGCTGCGCGGCCAGAGCTTTGCGGGCAAGGTGCTGGTGTTCCCGGGGGCCAAGGGCTCGTCGGGCTGGTCCGCGATGTTCCACATGACGCGGCTCATGAACTCGGCGCCCGCCGCGTTCCTGTTCAACGAGATGACGACCAAGATGGCGCTCGGTGCCGTGGTCACGCACTCGCCCTCGATGACCGACTTCGAGCGCGATCCGCTCGCCTGCATCGAGACCGGCGACTGGGTGCGCGTGGACGCCGACCGCGGCGTGATCGAGATCACCAAAAAGAAGAACGGAGACCGCTCATGACCCGCCCTCTGCGCAGCAACTTCCCGCGCGGCTCTTATCTGTGGTCGGTGCGCAATGCGCACTGGCGCGCGCTCGGCATTCCGGAAGAGGATTGCGAAAAGCCCAAGATCGCCATCGTCAACAGCTCCTCGGAGCTGGCCGCGTGCTTCAGCCACCTCGACAAGGTGGCGGCGGAAATCAAGACCGCGATCCGCGCGGCGGGCGGCTTGCCGTTCGAGATCCGCACCGCGGCGCCCAGCGACTTCATCACCGGCGCGGGCGCGCGCGGCGCCTACATGCTCGGCGCGCGCGACCTCGTGACCAACGACATCGAGGTGGCCGTCGAAGGCGCGCAGCTCGACGGCATGGTCTGCCTCACCTCGTGCGACAAGACCGTACCGGGGCAGCTCATGGCGGCCGCGCGGCTCAACATCCCGACGCTGCTCGTGCCCTGCGGCTACCAGCCGAGCGGCGAGTACCGCGGCAAGCACATGGACATCGAGGAGGTGTTCATCGGCGCAATGCACGCGGTCACCGGCAACCTGCCGGTGGAAGAGCTGGTCGGCATGAGCCGCGAGGCGATCCGCGGGCCGGGCGTGTGCTCGGGCCTGGGCACGGCCAACTCGATGCACATCGTCTGCGAGGCGCTCGGCATGGCCTTGCCCGGCAGCGCGCCGGTCGCCGCGCTGAGCCCGAAGATGATGGACGACGTGCGCGCGGCCGGCACGCGCATCGTGCAGATGGTGCTGGACGATCTGAAGCCGCGCGACATCCTCTCGGCTGGCGCTTTCGCCAACGCGGTGCGTGCGGTGCTGTCCGTCGGCGGCTCGCTCAACACGGCCAAGCACCTGCAGGCGATATCGACCGAAGGGGAATGCGGCGTCGACGTGTACGGCCTCTTCGAAAGCCTCGGGCCGACGACGCCGGTGCTCGCCGGAGTGCGGCCCATCGGCGAGCATTCGATCGAAGCCTTCGAGGCGGCGGGCGGTTGCCGTGCGCTGATGAAGCAGCTCGCGCCGCTGCTCGATACGGACGCGCTCACGGTGACCGGCGGCACGGTCGCCGAGAACCTGCGCCACGCCGAAGTGATGGACGCCGAAGTGATCCGCTCCATCGACCGCCCGGTCGCGCCGCTGCCGGCCATCGTGCTCCTGCGCGGCAACCTCGCGCCCGAGTCCGGCCTCATCAAGACCGGGATCGCTGAGCGCAAGGTGCGGCGCTTCACCGGCCCGGCCGTGTGCTTCTGGACCTCAGACGCCGCCATCGCCGCGCTGAAGAACCACGAGATCGTGCCCGGCCAGGTGGTCGTGATGCGCGGCGCTGGCGCCTGCGGCGGCCCGGCCATGGGCGGGGGCGCATCGCGCGTGGTCTTTGCGGTCGATGGCGCGGGCCTGGGCGACCAGGTCGCGCTGCTGACCGACGGGCATCTCTCGGGCCTCGTCTGCAAGGGGCTTGTGGTGGCCGAGGTGTCGCCCGAGGCCGCGCTGGGCGGGCCGCTCGGCCTGGTGCGCGACGGCGACGTGATCACCATCGACCTCGACGCGCGCCGCCTCGACATCGCATTGACCGACGCCGAACTCGCCGCGCGCCGCGCCGACTGGCAGGCGCCGCCGCCGGCCTTCGATACCGGCTGGCTGCAGCAGTACCGGCGCAATGTGAGTCCGTTGTCCAAGGGCGCCGTACTGGTCCGGACGGAACGCCCCGAGCTCTCGGGCTAGACCTTTTTCACCCCGGCTTCGCCAACCGGTGCGCGCCCCCGTGCGCACCCGGTGGCGCAGCCCTGCGCGCGACCCGAGTTTTCAACCAAGAAAAGAGCAGGAGACAAGAAACCATGAAGAGACTTTTGATGTGGTCGGCCATCGGCCTTGCCAGCAGCGGCGCGGCGCACGCGCAATCCAGCGTTACCGTGTTCGGCGTGATGGACCTCGGCGTTCAGTACACCAAAGGCGAGGGCGGCGGTTCGGTCAAGGCGCTGTCGAACGGCGGGCTCTCGACCAGCCGCATCGGCTTTCGCGGCACCGAAGATTTGGGCGGGGGCCTGCGCGCAGGGTTCTGGCTCGAAGGCAGCCTGAACCCCGACCTGGGCACCGGCCGGCCGAGCAACAGCAACAACCAGACGAGCGGCGCGGGCACCGCGGGGCCGATCACCTTCGACCGCATGTCCTTCGTGAGCCTCTCGCACGATTCGCTGGGCGAGGTGCGGCTGGGCCACGACTTCATTCCGACGCACTACAACAGCATCTACTTCGACCCCTTCAACGCCAACGGCGTGGCGCGCGCGGGCAACCTCACGTTCGCGGGCGCGGGCACCGGGCCGCTGCCCACGGCCATCACCGGCAGCAACACGGTGAGCTACTGGCTGCCGGCCAAGCTGGGCGGCTTCTACGGCATGGCGATGATCGGCACCGGCGAGAACGACTCCACCACGCCGAACCGCGACGACGGCAACTTCGGCGGCGCGCGCTTCGGTTTCGCCTCGGGCGCGTTCGACATCGCGGCGGCCGTGACGCGCTCGCACTTCAACGCCACCTCCACCATCGGCAACTACACGCACGCCAACATCGGCGGCACCTGGGACGCGGGCTTTGCGAAGTTCTTCGCGCTCTACAACAAGGTGACGGTGAAGATCGCGGGCGGCACGGTGCGCAAGAACACCGCCGAGATCGGCGCGCACATCCCGGCCTTCGAGGTCGGCCGCATCCGCGTGAGCTACGCGTACCTGGACGACCGCAGCGACGAGAGCCTGCGCAACGCCAACGGCATGCCGCGCAACCGCGACGACGCGCGCCAGTTCGGCATCGGCTACGTGCACAACCTCTCCAAGCGCACCGCGCTCTACGGCACCTACGCGCGGCTGATGAACAGCGGCCAGGCGCGCTACGTGGTGAGCGGCGGCGTGGCGCCGGCGGGCGGGATGCGCTCCTCGGGGTGGGAGTTCGGCGTGCGGCACCTCTTCTGATCTTCTGAACCAAGGAGACTTTCATGCGACGCAGAAACCTGGCCCTGGCGGCCCTTGCAACGACGGTGCTGCCAGGCACGGCGGCCTGGAGCGCCGATGCCTATCCGAACAAGCCCCTGCGGCTGATCGTCGGCTTCGCGCCCGGTGGCGGCGCCGATTCGCTCACGCGGATCATCGCGGAGGGGCTGTCGAAACAGCTCGGCCAGCAGGTGATCGTGGAGAACCGACCCGGCGCCGACGGCGTGCTCGCGGCGCAGGCCACCTCGTCGGCCAAGCCCGATGGCTACACGCTGCTGATGGGCACCAACACCGCGATGGTGGCGGCACCCACGCTGCGGCCGACCTCGCCCTACGACCCGTTCAAGGCCTTCACGCCGATCAGTTCGGCCGGGCAGTTCTCGATGTTCCTCGTGGTGCCGTCGAGCCTGCCGGTGAAGAGCGTGAATGAGCTGCTGGCGATGGTGGCGGCCAAGCCCGGCGCCTACAACTCGGCATCGAGCAACAGCGCCTCGGAGCTCGCGATGCTGCAGCTGCTGGGCGACCGCAAGGTGGTCAACGCGCGCTACAAGGGCGACATGCAGGCCATGACCGACCTGCTGGGCGGGCAGATCCACATGATGTTTACCACCGGCACGCTGGCGCCGGGCTTCGTGAAGGAGGGGCGCATCCGCGCGCTCGTCACGCTGCTGCCGCAGCGCAGCGGCTTGCTGCCCGATGTGCCGACGGGTGGCGAGCTGGGGCTGGGCAAGCTCACCATCACGCCGTGGGCCGGCTTCTTCGGGCCGCCGGGGCTGCCGAAGGAGATCACCGACAAGCTTTCGCTGGAGTTGCAGAACACGCTCAAGCGGCCCGACGTGCATGCGCAGCTGGTGCAGCAGGGCTTCGAGGGCTACGGCATGAGCCCCGAGAAGTTCGCCGGGTTCTTCCGCACGCAGTACGACGCTTTCGGCGCGACGGTGCGGGAGCACAACGTCAAGTTCGAATAGCGGCGGCTTCGCGGCGCCAGAAGGCCGCGTCGGGGAAGGTGCCTGCGCCGGCCGCGGCGTTGTCGGCCATGTGCTCGGCGCGGCTCGTGCCGGGGATCGTGCAGGTCACGGCCGGATGGCTCAGCACGAACTTCAGCAGCACCTGCGCCCAGCTCGTGCAGCCGATCTCGCCGGCCCAGGCGGGCAGCGGCTTGTCGCGCAGGCGCCGCAGCAGGCCGCCGCCACCGAAGGGCATGTTGACGATCACCGCCACGCCGCGCTCGGCCGCGAGCGGCAGCAGGCGCTCTTCGGCATCGCGCGCATCGAGCGAATAGTTGATCTGCAGGAAGTCGAGCTTCTCGGTGCGCAGCACGGCCTCGACCTCGTCGTAGGCCGAGGCGGTGTAGTGCGTGATGCCGATGTAGCGCACGCGGCCCTTGTCCTTCCAGCCGCGCAGGGTGGCCAGGTGCGTGCGCCAGTCGACGAGGTTGTGCACCTGCATCAGGTCGATCTCTTTCGTGCGCAGCCGCGCGAACGACTGCTCCATCTGCGCGATGCCGGCCTCGCGGCCCGAGGTCCAGACCTTGGTGGCGAGAAAGGGCCTGGTGCGTGGCTTCGCTGTGGCCAGCAGTTCGCCGGTGGTTTCCTCGGAGCGGCCGTACATCGGCGAGCTGTCGATCACCGTGCCGCCGGCCGCGAAGAGTGCTTCGAGCACGCCGGGCAGGCGCTTGTACTCCTCGGTGCCGGGGCGTTGGTCGAAGCCGATCCAGGTGCCGCAGCCGACGACCGGCAGGGCTTCCTTCGTGGAGGGAATGGGGCGGGTGGTCATCTGCATCGCGGGCCTGCCTTGTTGCTGCTGGGCGAAGGAGGGGAGCGCGGCACCCGCGCAGAGTGCCGCGCCGAGCCGCAGCAACTGCGCGCGCGTCACTGCAGGAAGGAGGGGCTCGTTCGTGGAGGGCGTCGTCACGAACGAAATTCTGCGCCCGCGAGGCCGCCGGGCGGAAGACCTCAGCGCAGGTAGCGCCCGTCGGCCTTGAGCATCGAGAGCTCGGAGAAGGTTAGCCCGCGGTGCTCGCCGGGCCGGTACGACACCGCGATGCCGCCGATGTCGAGCGTCTTGAACGACTCCAGGCCCTTCTGCAGCGACTCGGGCGTCGGGTTCGCGCCCGCGCGCTTGAGGCCCTCGACCATGACCTTGGCCGTGACGTAGCCCTCCAGGCTGGCGTAGCTGAAATCAGTCACGCCGATCTTCTTCATCGCCGCCTGGTACTCGCCGATGACGGGCATCGCGCTGTTCCACGGGTAGGGCACGACCTGCGAGATGACCACGCCGGCCGCGTCCTTCTTGATGTCCTGGAAGAGCTTCTGCCCGTTCAGGAAAGAGAACGAATAGAAGGCCGTCTCGCCGCCCGCCGCGCGGTAGGCGGTAATGAACTTGGCGGCCACGTCGTTGGTGGCCGACAGCACCACCGCCTTGGGCTTGAGCTTGGCCAGCTCGGCGGCGCGCTCGGCCGCGTCGGAGCCGTCGTTCTTGATGGCGACGCTGCCGACCATCTTTTCGCCGCGCTCTGCGATGAATTTCTGCGTGCTCTCCATCGCCGAGCGCGCGCCGGGGTTGTCGTTGTGGGCGAAGGCGATGCGCGAGAGGCCGATGGTGAACAGGTGGTTCACGATGCGGCTGTATTCCTCGTCGAAGCTGATGCGCACCGGAAAGCCGTACTCGGTGAACTTCACCACCGGACCCGCGCCCGTGTAGGGGCCGACGACGGGAATCTTCAGCTCGTTGGCCGCCTTGATCGCGCCGACCGACGACGAGGTGCCGATGGGCATCAGCACGCCGATGGCGCCGTCCTTCGCGAAGGTCTTGACGTTCTCGGCGCCCTTGGCGGGATCGTAGGCGTCGTCGAGCTGGCGCAGTTCGACCGGCCGGCCGTTGATGCCGCCGCTCGCGTTCAGCGCGGTGAACATGGCACGGATGCCGACCAGCGGCTCGGTCGAGAGCGACGCGAGCGGGCCGGTCTGCACGTAGGTCTGGCCGATCAGCAGGGGTTTGCCTGTCTGCGCATGCGCCGAAGCAGACAGCCCGAGAACGAAGGCAGCAAGGGCCGAGGCCAGGAATTGAATCTTTTTGTGTGTCATGGTCACAAACTGTTAACAATTCATCTTAAGGGGCGGGGCCTCTTGAGTAAATCGATCTCCGGTTGCGGCTCAGGAAATACTGTATAAAAATACAGTTAAATATCCGATCATGGGCCTCCCTTTCCTCGACTCCTTTTCCGCCGCCGCAGGCCGTGGCGTCTGGCATGCCGACGAACTCGGCCTGGCCGACGCGCAGGTCGTCGCGACCGGCCACGCCGCGCTCGATGCGGAGTTGCCCGGCGGTGGCTGGCCGGTCGGCGCGATGACGGAGCTGCTGCAAGGCGCGCCCGAGGCCCATGTCTGGCGGCTGCTGCTGCCCGCGCTGGCGCAGGCGGTGGAGACGCGCGGCGGGCCGGTGGTGCTGATCGGTGCGCCTTACGAGCCCTGCGGGCCGTCGCTCGCGGCGCAGGGGCTGCCGGTGGAGGCGCTGATGTGGATCAAGAGCGATGCGCCTGCCGCGCGCCTGTGGGCCTGCGAGCAGGCGCTGCGCTGCGCGGACGTGGCCGCCGTGCTGGCGTGGCTGCCGCAGGCGCGGGTGGGTGAGCTGCGGCGGTTGCAGTTGGCGGCCGCCCAGCATGACGTGATGCTCTTTGTGTGCCGGCCCGAGTCGGCTGCACGGGGTGCGTCTCCCGCGCGGCTGCGTCTTCAGGTGGAGCGCTGCGAGGCTGATGCATCGCAGATCGAACTGCACATCCTCAAGCGTCGCGGCCCGCCGTTGTCTTCACCGGTGATGCTGCCGGCGCGCAACGAGCGCATGACCGCACTGCTGGCCGCGGCCCGGCTGCGCCGCAAGCTGCGCCTGCAGCAGCAGGGCACGGTGCCGGCCGGCGACACGGCAACGTCCGCGACCGTGGTCCGCATCGACGCGTGGAAAGGAGGCCCCAATGCACTGGATCGCATTGCGGTGGTCGCTTGAAGCCGACGCGCCCGACGCACCGCAGCTGCCCACGCCCGAAGCCCTCGGCTGGTGGGCGCTGGAATACACGCCGCATGTCGCCTGGCAGGACGAGGCGCTCATGCTCGAAGTCTCGGCCTGCGAGCGCCTGTGGGGCGGGCGGCTTCAGTTGATGCGCCAGCTGGTCGCTGCCAACCCCGCGCCCGATGTGCGCATGCTCGGCGCGCAGGGCGCCACGAGCCTGATCGCGCTCGCGCGGTTGCGCCTGTTCGAGATCAACGCGCCACGGCCCAAGGATGTGCCGGCCGGCCTGCCGCTGGAAACGCTGACCGCCGCGCATCCGCACCTCGACCTGCTCGCGCGCCTGGGCTGCCGCACCTGGGGCGAGGTGGCCGCGTTGCCGCGCGGCGGCCTCACGCGACGCTTCGGCACCGAACTGCGCGCAGCGCTCGACACGGCCTGGGGCTTGCGTCCCGAGAGCCACGACTGGCTCACGCTGCCCGACGTGTTCGAGCAGAAGCTGGAACTGCCCGCGCTCGCCGAGACCGCGCCCGAACTCATGTGGTCGGCCAACCGCCTGCTCTCGGCGCTGCAGATCTGGCTGCGCGCCCGCCAGCGCGGCGCGCGCGCGCTCGAGCTGCAGTGGACGCTCGACCTCAAGCGCTTCAACGGCGTGAACCTGCCGCCGCACCAGCAGGTCACCGTGCGCACGGCAGAGCCCACGCAGGACCTGGCGCACCTGCGCCGCCTGCTGTCGGAAAAGCTCGCCCTCACCACGCTCGCGGCGCCCGTGAGCTGGCTGCGGCTGCGCACGCTAGAAACCGATCCGTGGGCCGGCGCCAGCACGAGTTTTCTGCCCGAGGACAACCGCAAGGGCGACAAGCTGCACGAGATGGTCGAGCGCCTGAGCGTGCGGCTCGGCGCGCACCAAGTGGTGGTGCCTTGCGTCGAGGCCGATCACCGGCCCGAGCGCAAGCAGGCATGGCGGCCCGCGCTGCAGAAAGAGAGGGCCGAGCCCGACAAGGCGCGCAAGCAAGCGAAGGCCGCGGCTACGCAGTCGCAGCAGCCCGATGCGATCTACCCGCCGTGGCTGCTGCCCGAACCCCTGCTGCTCGAAATGGATGGCGAGCGCCCGTGCTATCGCGGCCCGCTGAGCAGGCTGATCGGCCCGCAGCGCGTCGAGGCCGGCTGGTGGGGCGGCAAGGAAGACGGCGGCCAGCCGGCGATGCGCGACTACTACGTGGCCGAGAGCCCCGAAGCCGGCCTGGTCTGGATCTTTCGCGAGCGGCCTTCGGCGCGCTTTTCTTCGGGCGAAGTGCGCTGGTATCTGCAGGGGTTCTATGCCTGATCCCAGCGGCAAGCAGATGCGGGCGCTCATGCCTGCCAAGGTGCATGTGCTGCCCCAACGGCAGAAGCCCGTGCCGGGGTTGCCTGACTATGCCGAGCTGCACTGCCTCACGAACTTCAGCTTCCAGCGCGGCGCCTCGATGCCCGAGGACATGGTGGAACGCGCCTATCACCTGGGCTATTCGGCGCTGGCGATCACCGATGAATGCTCGGTGGCGGGCATCGTGCGTGCGTACGTCGCATTGCGCGATCTGCCGGCGAAGCTCGAGGCGTATGAACGCGAGTACCCCGACGAACCGCCGATCCCGCGCAATCCCGGTTTTCGCCTGCTGTTCGGCAGCGAGTTCCGCTTCGAGCGCTTCAAGCTCGTGGTGATCGCGAACGACACCGAGGGCTGGGGCAATCTCTGCGAATTCATCACCGCCGCGCGCAACACCGAGTTGCCCAAGGGCGAGTACCGCGTGAGCTGGGAGGGCAGCGACGTGGCTTCGCTGCAGCGCTGCCAGGTTCTCTTCGTGCCGCAGCGCAACCCGGGCGGCGCGATCGATGTCGCCACGCTGCACGAAGACCTGCTGGCCGCCAAGGCGCTTTACGCGGGCAACCTCTGGCTGGCGGTGGAAATGCTCAACGAACTCGACGACGACCTGTGGTTCGTCACGTTGATGCAGGCGGGCGAGCAGACCGGCGTGCCGCTCGTGGCGGCGGGCGATGTGCACATGCATGTGCGCGCCTGCAAGCCGCTGCACGACGTGTTGACAGCGGTGCGCGAAGGCAAGACCGTGGCCGAGTGCGGCTTTGCGCTGCAGTCGAATGCGGAGCGGCATCTGCGGCAGCGGGTTCGACTGGCCGCGCTTTATCTGCCCGGGATGCTGGCGAACACGCTGGTGGTGGCGGGGCGGTGCAGGTTCGATCCGAAGGTGATCCGGGAGAACTACAAGTACCCGCTGGAAATGCTGGGCAGCAACGAGACGGCGACACAGACGCTGGCGCGCAAGACGTGGGAAGGCGCTCAAAGGCGTTATCCGAGCGGTATTCCTGATCGCGTGCGAGCCCAGCTGGAGAAGGAGCTGGATCTGATCAGGGAGCTCGAATACGAGATGTTCTTCCTCACGGTAGAGAACATCGTGCGCTTTG
Source organism: Variovorax sp. RKNM96 (assembly GCF_017161115.1). Classification (GTDB taxonomy): domain Bacteria; phylum Pseudomonadota; class Gammaproteobacteria; order Burkholderiales; family Burkholderiaceae_C; genus Variovorax. The sequence continues at coordinate 2,733,930 of NZ_CP046508.1, forward strand.
CGCGCTCACAGAAAATTCTTTGCCAGGGTCGCGGGTCATCGGCGAATTCCGTGGTCTGTTATTGCCTCGAAATCACTGCGATTGCCCCTGAAAAAAGTCACCTTCTCTTCGAACGCTTCCTGAGCCGTCATCGCCACGAGCCACCCGACATCGACGTCGACTTCGAGCACCAGCGCCGCGAAGAAGTCATCCAGTACATCTACGAGAAATACGGCCGCGAGCGCGCCGCCATCGCCGCCGTCGTCATTTGCTACCGCTCCCGCAGTGCGTTGCGCGACGTGGGCAAGGCCATCGGCATCGACGAGCGACTGGTCGACGAATTCGCCAAGGACCACTACTGGTTCGACGATGCCGTGCTCGGCGAGCAATTGAACGCCGCATGCGAACGCGTAGGCGTGAAGGAAGACGAACTCAAGCTCGTCCAGTGGATCGAGATGACGCAGCGGCTCAAGGGCTTTCCGCGCCACCTGAGCCAGCACGTCGGTGGCTTTGTCCTGACGCACACCAAGCTCACGCGGCTGGTGCCGGTCGAGAAGGCATCGATGAAAGACCGCTCCGTCATCCAGTGGGAAAAGGACGACCTCGAAGCCATGGGCATGCTCAAGGTCGACGTGCTCGCGCTCGGCATGCTGAGCGCCATCCGCCGCGGGCTCGATCACATGAACCGCTGGCGCAACTCGATGGTGGAGATGCACCACATCCCCAACGACGACCAGAAGGTGTTCGACATGATCTGCGACGCCGACACCATCGGCGTGTTCCAGATCGAAAGCCGGGCGCAGATGTCGATGCTGCCGCGCCTGAAGCCGCGCACCTATGAAGACCTGGTGATCGAGGTGGCGATCGTGCGGCCGGGGCCGATCCAGGGCGGCATGGTGCATCCGTATCTCAAGCAGCGCGAGCGAGTAGCCAAGGAGTTGCCGATCGTTTACGAGAAGGACGAACTTCGCCCCGCACTTGAACGCACGCTGGGCATTCCGATCTTCCAGGAGCAGGTGATGCAGATCGCGATGATCGCGGCCAAGTTCACCGCCGACGAGGCCGACCAGTTGCGCCGCGCGATGGCCGCATGGAAGCGCAAGGGTGGCCTCGATAAGTTTCATGCGAAGCTCGTGGATGGGATGGTGGACAACAAGTACCCGAAGGAGTTCGCCGAAGCCATCTTCAAACAGATCCTCGGCTTCGGCGACTACGGCTTCCCCGAAAGCCACGCCGCGAGCTTCGCGCTGCTGGTCACCATCAGCAGCTGGCTCAAGAACTACGAACCCGCCTGCTTCCTCGCCGCACTGCTCGACTCCCAACCCATGGGCTTCTACAGCCCCTCGCAACTCGTGCAGGACGCGCGCCGCCATGGCGTCGAGGTGCGCCCGGTCGACGTCACCTGCAGCGACATCGACACCACGCTCGAACCCCGCGCGCCCGATGCGCCGCGCATGCCGCCAGGCACCGACGCGCGCTACGCCGAGCGCCTGGGCAACGAGAACCAGCCCGCGGTGCGGCTCGGCCTGAACCGCATTGCCAGCCTCAGCAAGGAGGGCGCCAAGCGCTTGCTCGAAGCCCGCGCCCAGGCCCCTTTCACCAGCACCGAAGACCTCGCCCTGCGCGCCGAACTTGACGGCAAGGACATGGCCGCGCTCGCCGCGGCCGATGCGCTGATGTCGCTCTCGGGTCATCGCCGCCAGCAGGTATGGGACGCCACCGCGCAGCATCGATCGCCGGCCTTGCTCAAGGGCGTGCCGATCAACGAGCAGGTGCTGCTGCTGCCCGCGGCATCCGAGGGCGAGGAGATCGTCGGCGATTACGCCGCGCTGCGCCTCACGCTGCGCCGCCATCCGCTCGCGCTGCTGCGCCCGCGTCTCGCGCGCATGAAGCTCATGAGCGCAGAGGAACTGCGCGCGCAGCCCACCGGCCGCACCGTGCGCGCCTGCGGCATCGTCAAGGGGCGCCAGCGGCCCGGAACGGCCAACGGCACGATCTTCGTCACGCTCGAGGACGAGACCGGCAACGTCAACGTGATCGTCTGGAACCATGTCATCGACGCGTGGCGTGAGCCGCTCCTGAAGTCGCACCTGCTCGCGGTGCAGGGCACCTGGCAGCGCGACGACGACAGCGGCGGCAAGGTGCAGCACCTGATCGCCACCGGCTTCAAGGACCTGACGCCGCTCATGGGCCGGCTTGCACAGAGCAACACCAGCCGGGATTTCCATTGAACGGGCGATGGCGATGGATGCAACCGATCGTTCCACGCCTCGCGCCTCCCACGACTTTTCGCTAACCTGTTCCCCCATGTCCGCACTCGCACTTGCCACCGACCCCGTCGTCGCCGCGCCGATCGGTCCACCGCCACCGGCACCGGATGTACCCAACCCCGCGGTGCCGCCACCACCGCCGCCGCCCGAAGGCGATCCACCACCGGTCGTGCCGCCCATCACCGACCCCGGCACGACGCCGCCCGTGGTGGAGCCGCCGCCGATGCAGACGGCGACCGCCACGATTCCCTTCGGCAAGCTGCATGCGCGGCGCCTGCGCGAGATCTACCGCTCGGCCGGCTGGCCGTGCTGCGACGGCATCGAGGTCGAGCTGCTGGCCGGCGGCTTTCTCGAACGCGTGCGCACATCGCACGGCCACGAGACGCTGCGCGTGACCGATGCCGGCATTGCCCGCATCGCGACCACGCTCACCATCAACCGCGCGGCGCTGACGCCGCACGAGGCGCTGGTCGAACGCGTGGCACGCGAGATGACGCGCGGCGGCCGCATCGCATGGCGCGGCCTCGGCCTGCGCGCGCGCCTGCCGCCGCTGGAAGAGGGCGGCAAGCCGCGCTGGTGCATGGCGCGGCCCGATGTGTTCTCGATCCGCAATACCAGCGTCGAGGCCTATGCGCACCCGATCGTCCACGAGGTGAAGGTGAGCCGCGCCGACCTGCTCGGCGACCTGCGCAAGCCCGACAAGCGCGCGGCCTACCTCGACCTGGGCGGCGAGTGCTGGTACGTGCTGGGCAACGATGCGCGCGGACGCTGCATCGCCACGCCCGAGGAGATTCCCGCGGAGTGCGGCGTGCTGGTGCTCGAAGGCGAGCGCCTCGTGGTGGCGCGCGCCGCGGTGCATCGTCCGATCGAGCGCATTCCGTTCGCGGTCTGGCTGGCGCTGGCCAAGGCGCAGCCGATTGCGGGCTTCGACGAAGACGTGCAGGACATGCTGATCTAGCGGATCAGCACCGGATCAGGTGACGGCTTCGTAGCTTTGGTGCGCGATGGCGACTACGTCGCCGGGCTGGAACTGGCTCGCCATCTGGCGCATGGCTTCTTCGCGGTCTTCGGCGCTTGCAGACGCATCGAAGACCTGGTCGCTGATCTCGAGGATGTCGCGGACGATGCGCTCGTGGCGGTAGTAGGCGAGCGCGACCGCATCGATTTCCGCAGCACCGTAGCCTTGGTAGAAGCTGCCTTCTTCCTGCGGCTGGTTCCAGACATGGCCGACACCGCCGCCGATGAACATCAGGTCGCGCTCCTTCGGCGCGAGGATGAGCGTGTCCCAGTCGACGATGGCCAGTTGGTCTTCATCGCCGAGAAGCACGTTGTCTGCGTGAATGTCGGCGTGGCACACGACCTGCGGCAATGCCTTCTCCAGCAGGATCGACGCGAGCTGCTCGCTGCGATAGACGATGGTGTCGATCTCCTCGTCATGCTGCGCCCAGAAGGCGTGGAACCGCTGGATGATGGCGTCGCCCACGAAGCCGTTGATGAAGCGGCGCTGGTAGCGCCTGACGCCTTCGCGCCAGCGGTGCGCGTAGGTTTCCTTGGGGATGCCTGCGAGCAGGGCGGGCGGCAATTCGGTGCGATGAACGGCGCCCAGTGCTGCGCCGAGGGCGGTCCATTGCGCGGCCGTCAAGGCGCGTTCGAATCCGTTCCGGCCTTCGAAGAAGGGGTAGAGCATCCAGTCGAAGCCGTGGCGTTGCACGCTGAGTTGATGGTCCGTTGTCGGCAGCGGCGCCATCACTGCGGCGATGCCTTTTTCATGGTGGAGAAAGGCCGGCACGGCAACGGCCGTCTTGTCGAAATCGCCGCTGCGCAGCTTCAGGAAGTACGCCGTGCCGTCGCTTGCCTGCACGCGAAAAACCGCGGAATGAATGTCTGCGCCTAGAGGAAGGAATTCGGTGCGCGCCGCCTGGAGGCCGTAGGTTTCGGCGAGGCACTTTTGGATGGCGTCGTTGGCGATATCGGGTGGTGTCAGCATGCAGGGGTGATGGCGTTCGTTCGATGGGCGCCGAAAATTGTCTCACCCGATAAGGCCACGAAAGCTGACTGACCCGTGTCAGACGTCGTCTTCTTCGTCGGCCTCGTAGGTGGCCAGCACCTGGTGCTCGACCGGATGCGAAGTGAACGAGCGCACGAGCAGGAATTTCCTCACGCGCCACGGGATCGGTGGCAGGCTCATCGGATAGGCCGCGCCCTCAGCCTGCCGGGCGATGGTGATGTGCGGTGTGAAGCTCGATCTCCGTGTTGCGATGCCGGCTTTCTGCATCGCGCGGCCAATGTTCGCGTGCAGCGCTCGCAGATCCTTGTGCTCGGCGGATTGCGCGACAGCGATCTTGCGCCAGGTGCGTGAGCTGTTCAACACAAGATTCATAACCTGCATCGGTACTCGTGCAAGCTCTTCACGCAGCCGTTTCTCCACAGCCGAATTTTGGTCTGCGAAGCAGTGAAGCGTCAGGTGCATTCGCGGGCTGGGTGGAAAGTAGTGGCCCTTTGGCCAAAGCCAGTCCTCGCGATGTTTCTCGATGGCCGCTTGCACGTCGCGCTCGGGAAACAGCGCAATGAGAAGGTGCTGTTTTCTCTCGAAAAAGGGGGAATCCCAATCGGGCTCCGGCTCGTCCGGGAAGTCGTTGCCAAAGTTGAAGTCGTCCATTGCAGTTCTCCTGGCAAGGATGAAGTGAAAGGCGGGTTCAGGTTTCCGACGGCCACCAATGCTCGGCCGTCGTCCGGATGACGCGCGCCGCCTGAACGCGGATGTCATCCATTTCATTGCTGTCGTCACCGTGGCCGTGTTCCCGGACCACGCGGAAGGGCCAGGTCGAGATCCGGCCTGCACGTTGCCGCGGCTGCATCGGGTGCCGCCGGGAGGGGGAAGGAGAGAAAAAAAGAACCTGCGCCGAGGGCGCAGGCGGATTGGCGGTGGTCATGGAGTCGCCTCGAATGTTGCTCTTGGAGACGATCTATTCTAGAGAAAACACTGTATCTATGTACAGTATATTTGCAGCCTATCGAGGGTCGCCGAGCAGGGCTTCGAGGTCGATCGCGGACGCCATCGCCCTGTAGCCGGCGTCGCCCGGATGCAGGTGGTCGCCCGAGTCCATCGCCCCCTTCAAACGGATCGGGCGGGCCGGATCGCGCAGCAGTGCGTCGAAGTCGACCACCGCATCGAACGCGCCGCTTTCGCGAATCCAGCGGTTCACGGCCTGGCGCACCTTGTCCTTCTCGGGCGAGTGGTGGCCTTCGAGGCCGGTGCCTTCCAGCCCGCGCTCGTTGGGCGTGATCGTGCCGGCGACGATGCGCACGTTGTGGGCGCGGGCCATCGCGATCAGCTGGCGGAAGCCCTGGATCAATTCTTCTGCCCGCATCGCCGGCTCCTGCGGCGCGAAGGGGCCGCCGGGCCAGCCGATGTCGTTGGTGCCCAGCAGCACGATCACGGCGCGCACGCCCGGTTGCGCGAACACGTCATGCCCGGCGCGTTCGAGGCCGGCACGGCCCATGCCGTCTTTCAGCAGCCGGCCGCCGGAGATGCCGGCGTTGAGCACGCCGACGCCGCGCGGGGCCAGGCGCTCGGCCAGCGCATCGGGCCAGCGGGTGTTGGCGCCGGGCGTGGAGCCGTTGCCGTCGGTGATCGAGTCGCCCAATGCGACGACGGTGGTCGGCGGGGTGGGCGTTTCGACGATCAAGCCGCTGACGTAGACGCGCGTGCTCCATTGCGAGGCCGCGGCTGGGAGGCGGGCAGCGTTGGTCAGATCGCCATCGGCAACATACGCCGTTTCGCGCGCATCGAAATGAAAGCCCGCAGGCTGGCTGGGCTTCGGCAGATAGAGCGACACCGCAACTTCGCTGAGCGCGGGCAGCGGCAGGTCGACCGGATCGCTGACCAGCCGCGCGCCGGGCGGCACCGTCACCTCGGCCTGCCCGCCGAAGCGCAGCGCACGGTCCGTGCCGTCGACGATGGCCGAGCCTTCGGCATGCCGCGCCACGCGTGCCGCGCCGATGTACAGCGGCGCCGTGCCGCCTTCGTTGCTGATCACCACGCGCAGCTTCGCGCCGCCGATGCTCAGGCGCGCCACCTGGCGAATGGTCTGGCGGTTGAACTGGAAGGGAAGGCCGCTCGGCAGCACGAAGTCGCCGCCCCAGATCGGCTGGGTGCTGGTCACCCAGCTGGGGCTCCAATAGGTTGGCGTGGGCGGTGTCGTCTGTGCCACCGATGTGGCGGCCATGCCTGCGAGGGTCAGCGCCGCGGCGCCGTGCTTGAGGATCGATCCGAGGGTGGAGGCATTCATGTTCTGGTCCTTGAAAGTGAAGCAAGGCCTCGACTTTCTGCCATGCGAATTTGGATGGGTAGATGGCAAAATTGCATCCAGCACATTCCCGAATCGAATACACCATGGACACCCTGCGCGCACTCTCGGCCTTTGTGCACAGCGTCGAACTCGGGAGCCTCTCGGGCGCGGCCCGCGCGCTCGACACCACGCAGCCCACCATCAGCAAGCTGGTCGCGGGCCTGGAGCGTTCGCTGGGCGTTCGCCTGTTGCGCCGCGCGGCCACCGGCCTGAGCCTCACCGAGGAAGGGCAGCGCTTTCACGAGCGCGCCCGCCGCGTGCTGGAGGACTACGGCGATGCCGTCGCCGATGCGCGCGAGCAGGTGCAGCAGCCGCAGGGTCTGCTGCGCGTGAGTGCGCCGGTCACGATGGGGCAGCGGCACCTCAACGCGATGGCGGTCGAGTTCCTGCGGCTCTATCCGGACATCGAACTCGAGCTGGTGCTGGACGACCGCTTCGTCGATCCGCGCGAGGAGCGCATCGATGTGTCGCTGCGCGTCGGTGGCGCGCTGCCGCCGGACCTCGTCGCGAAGCACTTGGGCTCGTGGCCGCGCGTGCTCGTCGCATCACCGGCCTATCTGGTCGCGCATGGCAAGCCTCGCAACCCGAAGGAGCTGCTTTCGCACGACTACATCCGCTACGCCGTGGGCGACGACGGCGTCCTGCTGCAGGGCCCGGAGGGCGCGGTGACCGTGCCGGTACGCAGCCGCTACCGCGTGAACAACGCGGTGGCCATGCTCGACAGCGTGCTCGGCGGTGCCGGCATTTCGCTGCAACCTACGTGGATGGTGGCCGACCATCTGGCCGATGGCAGCCTGGTGCGCGTGCTCGCGCGCCACACGGGGCCGGCGCAGGAAGTGCACCTGCTCTACGCCCCGCGTCGCCACCAGCCGCTGCGCGTGCGCGTGCTGGTGGACTTCCTGGCAGAGCGCGTCGCGCAACTGCCAGGGGCGAGTCGTCAGTTGAGCGGCAAGCGCAGGTAGGTGCCGCGCAGCGGCTCCTGGCCCGCGCCGGGCTTGCTCCAGTCGCACACGCCGCTCGGGAAGATCGTCTGCAGCCGCGCGAGGTCGGCGCCGGCGATCGTCACCGAATAGTCGGCGGCGTTGACGGGCTTGAGCTGGCACTTGAGCACGTCGTTCACCATCGGCGAGCCGGCCACGAGGCGCGGTGTCGTGAAGCGCGGGTACACCACGTTGCAGCTCGCGGCAGGGTCCATCGATGCGGCCTCGTCGATGCGCGTGCCGGTCTTGTTCCAGCAGGCGTCGTTGGCACCGGCGGGCTTGTTGCGAACCACCTTGTCGGTCGAGGCGGGCGCCGGGTCGGCGGCCATGTTGTCCAGCCACTTGTTCATCAGGTCGATCGAGCCGCTCATGTAGTCGTAGCCCGAGGTGGAACCCAGCGTCCAGATGATCTGGTTGTCGGTGCGGCCGTTGGCGCGTTGCAGGCGGGCCCGGATGATCAGGTCCTGCGTCGTGTCGTGGATGTCGCCCACCGCATCGGCGTTGCCGCGCTGCGTGATGATCGGGATGTTCGCCAGTCCCGGTCCCCTGAAGCCGTTCTTGAAGCCGCCGGCGTAGGTGAGCTTGAGCGCATCGGGGTCGGCCTCGGAGCGCGCGGCCTGCGGGTTGCCGTCGCCGTCGTAGCCGCCGACCTTTTCGTTCAGGTCGAGGAATTCCTTCACCGAGATCGCGCCGCTGTTCAGTGCCGCCAGGCCGTACTGCAGGCCGATGTTGTCCAGCGGCCGGCGCGCCTCCTGCGTGCCGGGGCGCTTGCCCAGCAGGTTCACGTTGGTCTGGAAGAGGTCGCAGCGGATGCCGGTCGGCTTGGTCGCGCGGTTGAAGACGTTCGCCACGTTGGCCGGCTCGAGGAAGCCGCAGCCCGCCGCGTTGTCCGACTTGATGATGCTCGCGAAGGCCGCATCCCATGACAGGCAGGTGTTCGTGTTGAAGCCATTCACCGCGTTCTGCTTGGCGGGCGTCCAGGCGGCGTCCAGTTTGTAGACGTTGTTGAGCAGCCGGCACTCCATCACCTCGGGCATCAGCGTCTCGGGGAACGACACGATGGGCTGGATGCCGTCCAGCAGCCCCGGGTAGAGCTGCGCGATCAGATACTGCTGGATCGCGCCGCCCGAGCCGCCGAAACCGGCGGTCCACTTGGGCACCTCGCCGAATTCCTCGATCACGTGCTCCTTCAGCATCATCAGCGTCTCGCCCTGCAGGTGTGGGTTGGCGTGCTGGTTGTTCCAGAGTTCGGTCGAGTTCATGAAGGCGAAGCCGCGCGAGAGCTGGATGTGGCCGACGTCGCCCAGGATCGTCTCGATCGGATGCACGCCCTGGTTGTATTGCGCCGAGCCGCAGCAGTCGAAGTAGGCGACGAGCTTCCTGTTCCAGCCCGGGCCGGGCTTCCACGTGGCGGGTGCATCCTTGGTCGGGTTGTCGAGCACCGCGAGCCGGTACACGCCGCGGTTGATGGTGCCCGACTCCACGCGCACGATGTAGGGCACCGTGGTGCCGTCGTTGGTGGTGGTCGTCACCAGGTCGGCCGGGCGCGCGCCCGTGGGGTCCGCCAGCGGCTTGAAGACGTTGGTGTTGGTGCGGTAGTACCAGACCACCTGCGTCGTGGCCGAACAGTTGGCGTCGAGCGCCACGCCCAGGCCGTTCTGCACCGTGCGGCATTCGTACGGCGAGATGTGCGGTCCCGAGAGGATCGGCCCGGTGATCGGGTAGTTGACCAGCTTCGTCTCGGTGCGCTGCGCCGCCACGTCGGCGTTGCTTACCACCAGCGTGTTGACGCTGCCGGTGGTGCTGGCCGCATCGGTCGTGAGCCCGGTGACCAGGCCGCGCAGCACGCGCGTCGTGCTGTTGACCACGGGCACCTGCGACGTCACGTCTTTTCCGTTCAGGCTCACGCGCACCTTGTCGAGCGCGACGCCCACGGGCGCGGTCACTTCGATCAGCGCGTCGCCGCCGCTCACCATGTCGGGTGCCGAAGAGAGCGTCTTGACCTGGAACGCGGCCGGCGTCTGCGTGGCGGGCGGTGGGCTGGCGCCCGGAATGAACGGAAACACCGAGCCGCCGTCGGACCCTCCGCCGCAGCCTGCGACGAGCAGTGCGCCGGCCATCGCGATGCCTGCGGCGGCGACCTGGACACGGGGCCACGGAGAAACCCGCTTGTGCGGGCGGCGAGGTGTAGCGAGCATGGATGTCTCCTTCTGTTATGTGTATTGGAAGATTAAGGATGGACGTTCCACGCTGCGGTCGTCGCGACGACACATGAGGCGCCAATCGCTAGAGGTAATCCCTGATTCCGCACCCGCGCCGGCTGCGCATGCGATGGAAGACATGGTCCGGCACTCGCGCTGGGCGGCGGGCCTCTCGCCCGCCGACGTCGAGCACGTGCTCGGCAGCATGCAGGAGCGGCAGTTCGCGCGCGGCGCCTGCATCGCGCGGGCGGGGCAGATGGTCGAGCACTGGATGGGGCTCATCGACGGCTTCGCCAAGATGTCGGTGGCCTCGGAGGACGGGCGCGTCTCCACGCTCACCGGCGTCTCGGCCGGTGTGTGGTGGGGCGAAGGCTCGCTCTTCAAGCACGAGGCGCGCCGCTACGACGTGATGGCGCTGCGGCCCACGCGGGTGGCGCTGATGCCGCGCCGCACCTTCGAATGGCTGCGCGGCACCAGCGTGCCGTTCAACCACTACCTGCAGGACCTGCTGAATGCGCGGCTGAGCCTCTTCATCGGCGCGCTCGCGCACGAGCGATTGCTCGATACCGATGCGCGCGTCGCCAATTGCCTCGCGAGTCTTTTCAACCCCGACCTGTACCCGGACGCCCCGCGCTTCCTGGAAGTGGGGCAGGTCGAGATCGGGCTCCTGGCCAACGTGTCGCGCCAGCGCGTGAACGTGGCGCTGCAACGCCTGCAGGCACTACAGCTCATTCGCCTGGAAAAGCGCGGGCTGACGGTGCTCGACCTGGGCGGGCTGGTCAACTACAAGGCCATCGACACCGGCGCGCCGCCCGTGCGCTGCGCCTGAAGCGCAACCGGCTCACTCCACGCGCACTTCGAAGTACGCCTCGTCGGCCTCGCCGAGGGCGCGAAAGCCCGCCGTCTTCGCCGCCTCGTAGGCCTTGGCCCAGCTCGCGGCCAGCGCGATCTCGTCCTTGGTGAGTTCGTCGGCGCTGGATTCGCTGGCGTTCTCGAACGCCTTCAGGGCTTGCACCACGTTGTCGCCCAGCAGCTTGTCCAGTTCGCGGCGAAAGCGCGTCTCGGCGGTGGCGATGACGTCGGGCGGTGCGTCGGGGAAATCGATCAGTTTCACGGTGTAGCTCATGGGCGGCGATGCTACGTGATGCGCGTGACTGTGCGTCTCAGCCCGTGCGGTATTCCTTGAGCCGGCCCTCGGCCGCCAGCGGCAGCGTGCGCAGGCGCCGCCCGGTGGCATCGGCGATTGCGTTGGCCATCGCGGCCGGCGCCGGTCCCTGCGAGGCTTCGCCGGTGCCCAGAAACGGCGCGCCGGGCCGGTCGATCAGATGCACCTCGACCTTTCGCGGCACTTCCGAGAAACGCATGATCGGGTAGCCGCTCCAGTCGTGGCTGCGGATGCGCTGGCTGTCGTATTGCACCTCTTCGAACAACGCCCAACTGGACGATTGCAGGATGCCGCCCTCGACCTGGTTGCGCACGCCGTCGGGGTTGACCACCTGCCCGCAATCGATGGCCGCCACCGCACGCTCGATACGCACCGCGCCGGTTTCCGGCACGATCGAGATCTCGACCGCGAGCGCGAGATAGCTCATGAGGTTCTTGTACTGCGCGAACGAGAAGCCCACGCCGCGATGGGGCACGCGCTTTCGCTTCGCATCCCAGCCGAAGCGCTGCGCGGCCAGGTTGACCACGTCGCGCGCGCGCGGATCGTCCAGGTGCTTCAACCGGAACGCGACCGGGTCGGCGCCCGCGGCCGCGGCCAGCTCGTCCATGAAGCTCTCGATGGTGAAGACGTTCATGAACGCGCCCAGGCCTCGCATCGCCGAGACGCGCACCGGCATGTCGGGCAGGAAGTGGTGCTGCACCTCGTAGTTCGCAAAGTTGTACAGCGGCAGGCTGTTGCGGTCGCCGCCGCCCTCGGGCATCGGGATCGGCTTGGGCGGCGCGGGCACGAAGGGCTTGGCCAGGTATTGCGCGGAGATGAAGCGCCCGGCGTTGTCCAGGCGCTGGTTGTGCGAGTTGCTCCAGATCTCGTACTGCCAGTCGACCACGCGGCCCTCGGCATCGAGCGAGGCCTTCACGTCGGTGACCATCGCGGGGCCGAAGGGCTCCCAGGTGAATTCGTCCTCGCGCATCCACTGCACGCGCACCGGCTTGCCGGGCAGGGCGCGCGCGATGAGCGCCGCTTCGGCGCCCGCATCGTCGGCGGCGTTGTGGCCGTAGCAGCCCGAACCTTCGACGTGGATGCAGCGGATGTCCTCGGGCTTCATCGACAGCAGCTCGGCCAGCGCCGCGCGCATCGGGAACACGCCCTGCGAATGGGTCCAGACGCTGAGCCTGGCGCCCTCGGCATCGAACTGCGCCACCGCGCACGAAGGGCCGATCGAGGCGTGCGCGAGATAGGGCTTGGTGAAGCGCGCGTGGAGTGTCTTTGTTGCGGGCGCCGCGGTGCCGTGCCGGTCGCCGACATGGATCTCGCGGGCCGGCAACTTCATCAGCGTGTCGGCGATGGTGGCGGGCGTTGGCAGCGGCGCGGCCTGCGGCTGCCAACGAGCAGCGCCGGTCAATGCGCGCATCGCCTGGATGGCCTGCCACTCGTCTTCCGCAACCACGGCAACGAAGCTGCCATCGCGCACCACCTTCAGCACGCCCGGCATCTTCTCGACGGCGGCGCTGTCCAGTGCCGTGAGCGTTGCGCCATATGACGGCGGACGCACGATGCGCGCATGCACCATGCCCGGCAGGCGCATGTCCTGCACATAGCTCGCGCCACCCGTGACCTTGCCGGGAATGTCGACGCGGCGCAGCGACTGGCCGATGACGCGGTGCTTCGCAGGCTCGACCAGTTCGGAGCGCGGCTCGGCGCGGCGGTGCAGGTCGAGGCCGCTGACGGCATCGCCGTAGCTCAGGCTGCGCCCATCGGCCGTTGAAATCTTGCCGTCGCGTGCCGTGAGCTGATCGGCCGCCACGCCGAGCTTCGCGGCCGCCGTGCCCAACAGCAGTGCGCGCACCTGCGCGGCCGCATGCAGGATCGCCGTGCCGCTGTCGGCCGTCGAATGGCTGCCGGCGGTGTAGCCCTCGTTGGGCGTGGCGCCGGTGTCCGCGGTGACGAGGTGGATGGCCGGCGGCAGCACGCCCAGTTGCTCGGCCGCGATCTGGATGAAGGCGGTGCGGATGCCCGTGCCGAGCTCGGCCTTGCCGGTGAAGACGGTGATCGCGCCTTTCTCGTCGATGCGGATCCAGGCATCGAGCATCGGCGAACTCCCGAGGTCACCGGGGAGCTTGGCCGCGCCGCCATCGACCGCGACCGGCGCCGCCGCCTCGGTGGCCTGCTGCGCCAGCGCGGAGGCGGCCGGCCACAGCGCGAAGCTCACCGTCAGCGAGCCGGCCGCGATGAAATGGCGGCGCGACGGATCGCGAAGTTCCGAACTCATGCGGCCGCTCCCTTGCCCGCCATCGTCCGCGAGGCCTGCACGATCGCCGCGACGATGCGCATGTGCGTGCCGCATCGGCAGAGGTTGGGTTGCATGTGGCGGCGGATTTCTTCCTCGTCGGCGCCGGGGCGTTCGTCGAGCAGCGCCTGCGCGCGCATCACCATGCCGGCGATGCAGTAGCCGCACTGCGCGGCCTGCTGGTCCATGAAGGCCTTCTGGATCGGCGCGGGCTTGTCGGCGCTGCCCAGGCCCTCGATGGTGCGCACCGCGCGCTTGCCGACGGCCGACACCGGCATGAGGCACGAGAACACCGGGCGCTTGTCGACGATGACGGTGCAGGCGCCGCATTGGCCGAGGCCGCAGCCGTACTTCGCGCCGTTGAGCTTCAGGTGGTTGCGCAGCGCGTAGAGCAGCGGCATCGACGGGTCGATGTCCAGCGCGTGGTCGGTGCCGTTGACGGTCAGGGTGATCATTTCGGCGATGCCTCGTTGCGGATGTGGGCGACGTCCTTCTCCAGGTCGGGCCAGGCGGGCCGTTGCGTGGAACTGGCGCGCACGTAGGTCAGGACTTCGGCGATCTGCGCATCGCTCAATACGTCGGCGAAGGGCGGCATGAAATGCGCCGGCGTGGAGCCGTTCCACGGATTGCCGCCGAGCACCGTGCGGATCGCGTTGCGCGCGCTGTCGGCGTTGATGGCGGTGCTCAGGGCCAGCGAAGGCCGCTCGCCGATCGTGCCCATCGGGGCCGTGGCGGCGTGGCAGCCGGCGCAGGCACCGGCGAACAATGCGGCGCCGCTGTCGACGCGCTGGCCTGCGGTTGCGATGGTTGGTGCGGGTGTGGGTGTCGATGCGGACGCAGATGACGCCGTCGCCTTGGTGTCGAGCGCAAGGATGTAAGTCGCGATCGCGCGCACGTCGGCTTCTGGCACGTCGGCCATGTGCTCGGTCACAGGCCGCATCGGGCCGGAGGCCGCGCCATGCTCGCTCGCGAGACCGGTGCGCAGGTAGGCCACGAGCTGCTCGCGTGTCCATGGCTTGGGCGATTTCGATGCCAGCGCGTTCAGCGGCGGTGCCTCCCAGCCATCGATCAGGTTGCCCGCGAAGGCCTGGCCGCTCTTCTCGGCGCCGAGCATGTTCATCGGCGTATGGCAGGACGCACAGTGCCCCGCGCCTTCGACCAGGTACTGCCCGCGCAGCCATTCGGCCGACTGTGGCGTGGCTGGCGCAGGCAGCGGCCCGCGTTGCAGGAACAGCAGGTTCCATCCCGCCACCAGCGGCCTGAAGCCGAGCGGGAACACGAGTTCGTTCGCCGGCGGCTTGGACTCGGCGGGCGTGCGCGCCATCAGGTACGCGTAGAGCGCGCCGACGTCTTCCTCTGTCATCCGCGTGAAGTGCGCGTAGGGAAAGGCCGGGTACAGCAGGTGCCCGTCGCGCGAGACGCCCGAGCGCATCGCGCGCTCGAAGGCCGCGAGCGACCAGCTGCCGATGCCGGTGGCCGTGTCGGGCGTGATGTTGGTGCTGTAGATCGTGCCGAAGGGCGTCTTCAGTGGCAGGCCGCCCGCGTAGGGCTTGCCGTTGGCGCTCGTGTGGCAGACCATGCAGTCGCCTTGCGCCGCGATGCGCGCGCCTTGTGCGAGCAGCGCCTGGTTGTCACTCGGTACGGGGCGATCGGGCAGGGCGTCGATGGACGGTTGCCATGCATAGGCGCCTGCGCCAACAGCTGCGGCCGCAATGACAGCCAGCGTCGCCATCCATAACCTGAGTTTCATGCGTGGTCTCGTTGCGCCTCGCGGCGTTGGGGCGCGATCTTACGGATCGCCATCCGGCGTGTTTTCGCCTGCTGCAATAACCAGGCACGGTGCTCAGTCGCTCATTCGGGCCTAAGAAAAGCAAAAGGGGGAAAGGGAAACCGTTGAGGGTGCGACCGCGTTCCGGCGCGCACAATGGCCCCCCGTTTTCACCCCGCATCCAAGCGCCGCACGCAGCCGTGAACCTGCACCGCCTCGACCTCGTCTCGCTCTCGCTCTTCAATCTCGTGGTGCGCACCGGCAGCATCAGCAAGGGCGCCGAACTTGCGCACCTGGCGGTGGGTGCGGCGAGCAAGCGCATCTCCGATCTGGAAGCCGCGGTGGGCACCGAACTCTTCGAGCGCCATTCGCGCGGCGTCACGCTCACCGTCGCGGGCGACGCGTTGCATCGTCATGCGCAGCGCATCCTGAACGACGTCGATCAGCTCGCGGCGGACCTGTCCGACTACGCCTCGGGCGTGCTGGGCGTGGTGCGCCTCTGGGTCAACACCTCGGCCGTGACCCAGTTCCTGCCGCGCGAGCTTGCGAGCTTCGTGGCCGCCAACCCCGGCATCCGCATCGAGCTCGAAGAGCAGAACAGCAGCGAGATCGTGCTGGCCGTGCTCGACGGGCGCGCCGACGTCGGCATCTTTGCCGACCGCACGCCCACGCTGGGCCTGGACATCGTGAACTACCGCGAAGACCGCCTGGTGCTGGTGGTGCCGCGCGGCCATCCGCTCGCGCGCCGCAAGAGCGTGCGTTTCGAGGAGGCCTGCGACTTCGACTTCGTGACCCTCTCGGGCGCCACCTCGCTCGCGCAGCGCCTGCAGGCCGCAAGCGAGACGCTGGGGCGGCGCCTCAAGCTGCGCATCCAGGTGCGCAGCTTCGATGCGATGTGCCAGATGGTCGCCGCGGGCATGGGCGTGGCGGTGCTGCCGCGCGAGGCGATCCAGCCGCACCTGCGCTCGATGAACCTGCGCGAGATCACGCTCGAAGACGACTGGACGCATCGGCGCCTGGTGATCGGCCTGCGCGATGCGGGCGCCGTGCCGCGCCACGTGCGAACCCTCATCGACCACCTCTGCGCGGGTTAACCCCTTCCAGCTTTCGCGATCCGCGAAAGCTGGGTGCGTGCCTTTGTCGTTCCCTTGGAGAGACCGGCTGCCCAGAATCCGGGCATCGGATGCAGCACTCCGTCTGCACTCCACCGGAGACAACACATGGCTTCCACGCTACCCACCCCCGACGACAGCGCCATCGTGCGCAAGGTTGCCTGGCGAATCATGCCGCTCATCATGGTGTGCTACCTCTTCGCCTTCTTCGACCGCATCAACATCAGCTTCGCGAAGTTCGCGCTGCAAAGCGACCTGGGCCTGAGCGACACCGCCTACGGCTTCGGCGCCGGCCTCTTCGTGGTGGGCTACGTGCTCTTCGAGGTGCCCAGCAACCTCATGCTCTACAAGGTCGGCGCACGGCGCTGGATCGCCCGCATCATGGTCTCGTGGGGCGTGGCCACCGCGCTGATGATGTTCGTACAGACCGAGTGGCAGTTCTATGCGCTGCGCTTCCTGATCGGCGCGATGGAGGCGGGCTTTGCGCCCGGCGTGCTGTTCTACCTGACGCTGTGGTTCCCTACGGCCTACCGCGGGCGCATCACCTCGATGCTGTTCCTCGCTTCGGCCTTCGCGGGGCTCTTCGGCGCGCCCGCAGCGGGCCTTGTGCTCTCGCACCTCGACGGCCTCCTGGGCATGGCGGGCTGGCACTGGCTGTTCCTGGTCGGCGGGCTGCCGTGCATCGCGCTGGGCCTCCTGGTGTTCAAGGTGCTCAAGGACCGCATCGAAGACGCCCACTGGCTCACGCCCACCGAGCAGGTGCAGCTCTCGCGCCGCATTGCCGAGCAGGCGCCCACCACCGGTGGCCACGGCTCGCTGCTCGATGCACTGAAGACGCCGGGCTTCCTCACGCTGGGGCTCATCTACTTCCTGATCCAGGTGGCGTCGTACGGCCTCAACTTCTGGGCCCCGCACCTGATCCGCACCTCGGGCAGCACCGATCCGACGGTCATCGGCCTGCTCACCGCGGTGCCGTACCTGTGCGGCGCGATCGCGATGGTCGTGGTGGGGCGCCTGTCGGACCACAGCGGCCAGCGCGTCAAGTTCGTCATCGGCCTGCTGCTGCTCGCGGCCATCGGCTTCTTCGCAGCAGGCCTCTTCGACAAGCACACCGACCTGCTGGTGTTCGCGCTGGCCGTGATGGGCGCGGGCGTCGTGGCCGCCATTCCGGCCTTCTGGGCGCTGCCGCCCAAGCTCGTGAGCGGCGCGGCCGCGGCTGGTGGCATCGCGCTCATCAACACGCTCGGCCAGCTCGGCGGCATCGTGAGCCCGGTGATGGTCGGGCGCATCAAGGACCTCACCGGCAGCACCACCCCCGCGCTCTACGTGATCGGCACGCTCACGCTGCTGTGCGCGGCCATCCTGGCCTACGGCCTGCCGCAGCGGCTGCGCGCCGCGGAGCCGCGTCCCGCCCGTGCGGGGCAGGGCGGCACCCCAAGCGGCATCACCACTTTTGTCGAGAAAGCCCAGAACCCATGAACCCGCTTCTTCCCACCCCCAGCGCCTTGCAAGGCGTGCGCGTCATCGAGATGGGCCAGCTCATCGCCGGCCCCTTTGCCGGCAAGACGCTCGGCGAATTCGGCGCCGACGTCGTCAAGATCGAACCGCCCGGCAGCGGCGACCCGCTGCGCAACTGGCGCCTCATCCAGGAGGGCACCTCGGTCTGGTGGCAGGTGCAGTCGCGCAACAAGCGCTCCATCGCGCTGGACCTGCGCAGCACCGAAGGCCAGGACATCGCGCGCAAGCTCATCGCCGAGGCCGACGTGCTGATCGAGAACTTCCGCCCCGGCACGCTGGAAGGCTGGGGCATGGGCTACGACGTGCTCTCGGCGCTGAACCCCGGCCTCGTGATGCTGCGCATCTCGGGCTACGGACAGACCGGCCCCTACCGCGACCTGCCGGGCTTCGGCGCCATCGGCGAGGCGATGGGTGGGCTGCGCCACCTCACCGGCGAGCCGGGCCAGGTGCCGGTGCGCTGCGGCATCTCCATCGGCGACACGCTGGCCGCGCTGCACGGCACCATCGGCGTGCTCACCGCGCTCTATCACCGCAAGGTGAATGGCGGCAAGGGGCAGGTGATCGACGTGGCGCTCAACGAGGCGGTGTTCAACGTCATGGAAAGCCTGGTGCCCGAGTACAGCGCGTTCGGCGCGGTGCGCGAACCTGCCGGCAGCGCTTTGCCCGGCATCGCGCCATCGAATGCCTACCGCTGCAGCGACGGCTTCGTGCTGATTGCGGGCAACGGCGACAGCATCTTCAAGCGGCTGATGCAGACCATCGGGCGCGACGATCTCGGCGCCGACGCGGCGCTCGCCGACAACGCGGGCCGCGTGGCGCGCGTGGAAGAACTCGACCGGGCCATCGAAGCCTGGACGCTAGGGCGCTCGGTGGCCGGGGTGCTCGACATCCTCGGCGCAGCGCGCGTGCCCGCCGGCAAGGTCTACACCGCCAAGGACATCTGCGAAGACCCGCACTACCGCGCGCGCGACATGCTGCTTTCGCAACGCACGCGCGACGGCCACGACATCGAGGTGCCGGGCGTGGTGCCCAAGCTCATGGGCACGCCAGGCACGGTGCGTTCCTCGGCGCCGGGCCTGGGCGACGACACGGATTCGGTCTTGGACGAACTCGGCTTCACCGCCGATGACATCGCTGCTTTGCGCGGCAGAAAGGTGGTTGCATGAACACGGTGTGGAACGGCGCCTCGCAGCGCATCAGGATGTACGAGGTCGGCACGCGCGACGGCCTGCAGGCCGAGGCGGCCTTCGTGCCGACGGAGGACAAGATCGCATTGGTCAACGCGCTGTCGCGCGCGGGCATGGCGAAGATCGAGGTCACGGCCTTCGTCTCGCCGAAGGCGATTCCCGCGCTGTCCGATGCGGAGATCGTGCTGCGCGAGATCGAGCGCGTGCCCGGCGTCGTCTACAGCGCGCTGGTGCCCAACGTGCGCGGCGCCGAGCGAGCCATCGATGCGCAGGCCAACGAGATGAACCTCGTGATGTCGGCCAGCGAGAGTCACAACCTTGCCAACCTGCGCATGACGCGCGAGCAGTCGCTGCGCGGCCTTGCCGAAGTGGCATCGCTTGCGCGGCAGGCCGGCGTGGCGGTGAATGTGTCGCTCTCGTGCAGCTTCGGCTGCCCGATCGAAGGCGACCTCGCGGAGAGCGATGTGTTCGCATGGTGCGGGCGCTTCGTCGACGAAATCGGCGCGACCGGCATCACGCTGTGCGACACCACGGGCATGGCTTATCCGGGGCAGGTTGCGCGCATGGTGCGCGAGTTCATCGCGCGCTGGCCCGCCACCGACTTGACCCTGCATTTCCACAACACGCGCGGCATGGGTCTGGCGAACGTGCTCGCATCCATCGACGCGGGCGGGCGCTGCTTCGACGCCTCGATCGGCGGCATCGGCGGCTGCCCTTACGCGCCGGGTGCCTCGGGCAATGTGTGCAGCGAGGACATCGCGCATGCGCTGGAGCTCATGGGCTACGACACCGGCATCGACGTGCAGGCGCTGACGGCGGCCGCGCGGCGCCTGCCGGCGCTCATCGGGCACGACACGCCGAGCCAGATCGCGAAGGCCGGACGCCGGCTCGACCTGCATCCGGCGCCGGCCGATTTCGAGGCCACGCGCGCGCGGGCCCTCGCGCGCGATTACTGATTCCCTATCGATTTCAACTTCACAGAAAACCAGGAGACAAAGACATGAAACAGCATCCGAACCCTTCAACCGTGTCACGCCGCAGCCTCTGCGCGCTGACCGCTTTCGCGGCACTGGTAGGCACCAGCGCCTTCGCGCAGACCTATCCCACGCGCCCCGTCACGATGGTCGTGGGCGCCGCGGCCGGCGGCACCACCGACATCGCGGGGCGCATGCTGGCCGATCCGCTCGGCAAGGCGCTGGGCCAATCGGTCATCGTGGACAACAAGTCGGGCGCCAGCGGCGTGATCGCCGCGGTGCAGGTCAAGCGCGCCGAGCCCGATGGCCAGACGCTGCTGATGCAGTACTCGGGCTATCACGTCATCTCCCCGCACGTCGTGAAGCAGAAGCAGTGGGCGCCCGAAGACCTGCGCGCAGTGGCCAACGTGCTGAGCGCGCCGCAGGTGGTGGTGGTGCGCGCGGACGTGCCGGTCAAGAACATGGCCGAGCTGATCGCCTACGCCAAGGCGCACCCGGGCAAGCTCACCTTCGCATCGTCTGGCCCCGGCTCGCTGCAGCACGTGACCGGCGCCATGCTCGAGCAGCAGGCCGGCATCCGCATCACGCACATTCCCTACAAGGGCACGGGGCCGGCATTGCAGGACCTGCTCGGCGGCCAGGTCGACATGACCTTCGGCACGCCGCCGCCGTTCATGCCATTCATCCAGTCGGGCAAGCTGCGCGCCATCGCGGTGACCGGCAAGACGCGCGTGGCGTCGCTGCCGGGCGTGCCGACGGCCGCGGAGGTGGGGCTGCCGAATCTCGACGCGACCTCCTGGTTCGCGGTGTTTGCGCCGGCCAAGACGCCGCAGCCCGTGATCGACCGGCTCAATGCCGAGATCTCGAAGATCGTCGCGACGCCGGCCTTCCAGCAGAAGGCGGCCGAGTTGGGCGCGACGGCCGACTACATGAACGCCAAGCAGCTCGATGAGTTCAGCAAGGCCGAGTTCGTGCGCTGGGGCAAGGTGGTGGAGGCCGCGAAGATCGAGGCGGAGTGACGACTGGGCTGACGGCAGGCCTTGCGCCGCCGGTCAGCATGTGCCGTCGCCTGGCGATCCTGCGTCCGGCGGCACGGCGATCGGCGGCGCAGCGGCTTCGCGCTGCAGCCGTGCCACCAGGAAGTCGATGAAGACGCGCAGCTTCGGCGGCTGCGCATGCCCGCGCGGGAAAACCGCATTCAGCGCGGGGCAGCGCCCGACCCAGCCGGGGAGCACGGGCACCACCAGCCCCTCGGCCACATGCTCGCGCATGATGAGGTCGGTCGCCATCATCAGCCCCGCGCCCGCGAACAGCGGCGCCTTGAGCACCTGGGGATCGTCGGCCTCGATGACGGGCGTGATCTCGAAGCTCTCGGGCGCACCGCCGTTGCTCATCGGCCATGCATAGCCGCTGCCGCGGCGCGCCACGCGTGTGACGAGCGCGCTGTGCTGCCGCAGTTCGAGCGGGTGCTTCGGTTCGCCGTGCCGCGCGAGGTACGCCGCACTCGCATACACCCGGTTGGGAAGCACCGCCAGTTGCCGCGCGGCCATCGAGGAGTCCGGGAGCGTGCCCATGCGCAAGGCGATGTCGATTTCGTCCTCGACGAGATCGAGCGTGCGGTGGGTCAGCACGAGGTCGACGAACAGGTCCGGGTAGAGCACGCGGAATTCGCCGAGCAGCGGCGCGACCAGGCTGACCATGACCGAGTACGAAGAGGTGACGCGCAGCGTGCCGCGCGGTTGGCCTTGCAGTTGGCCGACAGCCGTTTCGGCATCGACCAGCGCCTGCGGAATCTTCCTGCAGTGCTCGAAGTAGACGCTGCCCGCCTCGGTCAGGCCGAGCCGGCGCGTGGTGCGGTGAAGCAGCTGCACCCCGAGCCGCAGTTCGAGTTCGCGCACCTTGCGGCTCACCGTCGTCTTTGGCAGCCGCAGGTCGCGCGCCGCCGCGGTGAAGCTTCCGCCCTCGACGACCTTCACAAAGATCAGGGTGTCTTCCATGTCGGCCTCGTGAAAAACCAGAGGTTTTGATTGTGCCGTGAGCGGCACAATTTTTCCCGGAATGCGGGGCTTATCGCTTCAGCTCGCCGTCGATATCTTTGGATCGTGCCGCATCAAGCAACAGTCGCGGCGCAACCCGAGCATCCCGACCCACTGAAAGCGAGCACATCGTGAATCACTTTTCCAAACTGGCATTCATCGCAGGAGCCCTCACCATGACCACCCTCACGCAGCCTGCCGTCGCCGCAACCGATGCAGCGACGGACCCCCGGATCGACCCACCGGTCCGGTCCTTCCTGGCCGACGTCAACAAGGACAGCAGCCCGTTCTGGACATTGCCCGGGCCCCAGGTCCGCGCGGTGCTCACGGGCCTCCAGGCCAAGACGCCGGTCGACGTTTCCGGCGTCATCATTTCGGAGAAGACGATTTCCGGGAACGGAAAGAGCGTCAAGCTCTACGTGATGAAGCCGGAGAACGCGACGGGCAAGCCGCCGGTGCTGCTCTTCATCCACGGCGGCGTCTGGATCGCCGGCGACTTCGAGAACCACAAGCGGCTGGTTCGCGACCTGGTCGTCGGCTCGGGCGCGGCGGCGGTGTTCGTCGAGTACACGCCGATCCCCGACGCCGTGTTCCCCACGCAGATGGAGCAGAGCTACGCCGCCGCCAAATGGGTGGCCGAGCACGGCGCGGAAATCGGCGTCGATGGCAGCCGCATCGCGGTGGCCGGCAACTCGGTGGGCGGCAACATGTCGGCCGCGCTGACCCTGATGGCCAAGGACCGCGGCGGCCCGAACATCCGGCTGCAGGTGCTGCTGATTCCGGCCACCGACACCGATTTCGAGACCCAGTCGTACCGCGACTTCGACTCGGGCCGCTTCCTCTCGCGTGCCTTCATGCAATTCGGCTGGAACATCTACGCGCCCGATGCGAAGACGCGGCAGAACCCCTACGCCGTGCCCATGCGCGCGACGACCGAGCAACTGCGCGGCCTGCCCAAGGCGCTGGTCATCACGGCCGAGAACGACCCGCTGCGCGACGAAGGCGAAGCCTATGCCCGCAAGCTCAAGGAAGCGGGCGTCGAGGTGACGGCGACGCGTTACAACGGCACGATCCACGACTTCGTGCTGCTCAACGGCATCCGCAACCAGGCGAGCACGCAGGCCGCGATCAGGCAGGCCAGCGAAGCGATTCGCGACGCACTGAAGCCATGACCATGGCCACGACGAAGCACAAGGTCGCGGGCCTGCTCGCCGCGCTGATGGTTGCCATCGCGCCGATGGCATCGGCCGATCCCGTGGCGGCGCCGGCCGGCTGGGTCGCACAGCAGGCGCCCGGCTACTACCGGTTTCGCCTCGGCGACTTCAAGGTCACGGTGCTGTCGGACGGCACCGCGTCGCGCGACCTGCCGACGATCATGAGCAAGCCCGCCGAGGTCCGCAAGGCGTTCGGCGCATCGCATCAGGCGCTGCCGGTGGAGCTCTCGATCAACTGCTACCTGATCGACACGGGCGCGCACCGCATCCTGGTCGACACGGGCGCGGGAGAACTGTTCGGCACTGCCGGCGGGCAGCTGGTCGCGAACATGCGCGCCGCGGGCTACCAGCCCGAGGACATCGACACGGTCCTGCTCACGCATATCCATGGCGACCATTCGGGCAGGCTGAGCATCGGCGGCCAGCGCGTGTTTCCGAATGCGGTGGTGCACGTCGACCAGCGCGATTCGAACTACTGGCTGAGCCCGGCCGCCGAGGCGCGCGCTCCGGCGAACCGCAAGACGACGTTCAGGCAATCGCACCAGACGGTCGACCCCTACGTCGATGCCGGCAAGCTGCAGGCCTTCGATGGCGCCACCGAGTTGCTCCCGGGCGTGCGAAGCCTGCCGCTGCCGGGCCACACGCCGGGGCTGAGCGGCTACCTGGTCGAGAGCCGGGGAGAGCGGTTGCTGCTGTGGGGCGACATCGTGCACGCCGCCGAAGTGCAGTTCCGCGATCCGACGGTCTCGGTGGAATACGACGTCGCGCCGGCCGAAGCGATCGCATCGCGCCGGAAGATCCTGCGCGATGCCGCGCGGCAGGGCTACCTGGTCGGGAGCGCGCACATCTCCTTCCCGGGGCTGGGCCATGTGAAGGCCGAGCGGGTGGGCTACAGCTGGGTGCCCGCGCCGTACAGCGTGTCGTTGAAGTAGCGGCGAACGACAAGGCCGGACGAAAAAAAACCCGCCATGGCGGGGCTTCTTTCATGGGCGACGGCAGGTCACTTCGCAGACAGCAGGAACACCTGCTGCGTCTGGTCGCGCTGCAGCCGCGTGGCATTGCGCGTGCTCGCGAAGGCGATCACGCCACCCGAGGTCACGGGCCAGGTGTTGATGCCCGAGCCCTTCAGCAGCGTCCCCGCATCCCAACCCGCGGGCTTCTTGTAGACCGCCGTCATCACGCGCCAGCGCCAGTCGGCCGAGCGCGAGTCGAACCAGACCACGCGCACCGAGCCGTCCGCATCCACGCCCAGGCGCGGACGCTGGCTCATGGTGGTCGGCTCGGCGGCCAGCACCGCGGGCGCCGAGAAGGTCGCGCCGCCGTCGCCCGACACCGCCGCGAGCACCGCGAGGTTCTTGCCGGCGGGTTCCTGCTCCTTGCTTTCCCAAGCGACGACGAGGTCGCCGTTGCCGGCGAACGCCACGTCGGGATGGCGATCGGCGCGGTCGGTGGCGCCCAGGCTCACGGGCGTGGCCCATGCACCGGCGGCGCCGCGCACTGCGACCTGGATCTGCCAGTCGTCGGGGTTGGAGCCGTCTCCGTAGGCGGCCGCGCCTGTCCACAGCGGGTCCTGGTCGTTGCGGTTGTCCTGCCATGCCACGGCGACGCGGCCATCGGCCGCGACCGTCACGTTCGGCAGCACCGAGGCCGGGTAGTGCGGCGAGCGCGTGTCGTCGGGCGTGCCGGCATCGACCGACTTGCCGGCGCGCGAGAGGTTGCGCGGCTGCGCATCGGTGCCCACTTCCTGCACCATGATGTCGAAGGGCTGGCCGCTCTGGATTTCCTGCCACGCGACCACCGGCTTGCCGCTGGCTGCGATGGCAATGTCCGGATGCTCGGCGCGGCCTTCGAGCGAGCGCACCGTTTCGGTCGATGCCCAGGTCATGCCGCCGTCGGCGGAATGGCGCAGGTTGATGACCGGGCGATGCGGCACCTGCACGGTGTCTTCTTCCCACGCCACCCACACGTCGTTGCCGCGCACGGCCACGCGCGGAAAGCGCGCGACGCCCTTGCCGCTCAATGTGCGGCCGGCATCGTTCCAGGCGCCCTTGGCGTCCCTGCGGCGGTAGACGACGGTGCTCGTCGCATCGCCGTGCATCTCGGTGACGGCATGCACCACGCCCGCGTCGGTCGCGATGTCGGGGAAACCGGCGAAGTCGCCGCGCGCACCCGCGACGCGGAGGGCCCCGTCGGCCACGCTGTCTTCCTTCGGCACGGCGACTTCCGGCTTCGGCTCGACCGGCGCGGGCGAAACGAAGATCGGCGACACGGCGGCCTTCAGCTCCACAGCCTGCGCGGCCGGCGGAATCGGCACGTTGAGGCCGCGCACTTCGACGCGGTACCAGTCGGGCTGCGAGCCTGCGGTGATGTCCACGCTGAAGGTCTCGTCGTCGCGCGTCGGCTTGAAGGTCTTGAACGCGCCGGCGCTCTTGCCGGGCATGCGGAACACCAGCACGTCCATGCCTGCGGCGCGCTGCACGCTGATGCGCAGGTGCCCCGCGGTGCCCGCGGGAACGAAGACCTCGTCGCCGCTCATGGCGGTGTAGCCGCCGCCCTTGAGGTCGGTCGTCATCGAGACGGCGGGGCCGGTCGGGTTGATCGACAGGCTGGTGTAGCCGGCGCGCATGGCTTCGAGGATGCCGCGCTCGTTGTAGGCCTTGGCCAGCACCTTGGTCACGGGCATGCCGGGGCTGTTGAGGTAGGGCGCGCCCCAGTATTCGCGGAAGTGGTTGTCGCTCGCGCCGGCCACGCCGAAGCGGAAGCCCGCGTTCCAGCGGTTCTCGGCGTAGTCCATCTGCTTGTCGGGGCTCTTGGAGCGGTTCCAGACTTCGACGAGGTTCACGCCCTGCACGTTGGCGTTGATGTTGGGCGAGCCGTCGGAATTCATCTCGCCGTCATCCGCATGCGCGATCGACCAGATGGCGCCCTGCGCATGTGCGTCCCAGATCGATTGCTGCACCAGCGCGAACTGCGCGCGGTCGGGATGCATCGCGCCCTGCACGACCGAGTCCACGCCGCCCAGCGAGATGGCGTGCGGCTTGCCGTTGGCTTCTTCACCGCGCAGGAGCAGCAGCGACGACGATTCCCACAGCGGGTCGTAGTGCTGGTCGTAGGTGCGGTGGTCGGTGAAGGGCATGAAGTCCAGGCCCGTGCGCCCGGCCTGGCCGATCTGGTCGGCCAGCGACAGGTTGCCCTTGGCCATGTCGTGGCTCAACTGGCGCGGCGCGCTGCCGTCGTCGGAGTGGTCGTCGTGCACGTGCGTGTCGCCCTTGAACCAGGTGCCCGTGGGCGCGGCCTTGTCGGCGAGCGAGAACTTGGCGACGACGGTGCGGGCCTCGCCCATCGTGAGTTCGCAGACATCGGTGCTGCCTTCGCAGGCGCCTTGCCAGCCGGCGAAGACGGAGCCGCGCGCGGCGGTGGCGATGAGCTTGACGCTCGCGCCCTCGGCGTAGTCGGCGCTGCACTGCGTGTCGCAGGCGATCGCGGTGTCCAGCGACTCCACATCGCCGCTGCCGTCGCCTTGCACGCTCACCGATGCGGCGTGCTTGGCACCCGCGTCGCCGGGAGGAGGAGACGGGTTGCCAGGGGTGCCCGGGTCGCCGGGATTGCCGGAATTCGGACCCTGGGGGAGCAGGGGGAAGAAGGAGCCTCCGCCGTTGCCCGAGCCTCCCCCACAGGACGCGAGGAAGACCGCGCAGGCCACCACCAGGAAGCGTTTTGAGAAAGTTTGAGTCGCCGACACCGTGAACCTCTGGAATGAAGGAAGGCGGAACTCCGCAGGCTGTCTGCCGGGAGATTCCACCGGAAATGGAAACCAAAGGATGCTGTTTGCGCGTTACACGATTGTGAAAAATACTCAATGCATTCTTTGTTTTCGATTAAGTAATGTTCAATATGTGCTGGCACCCGCGTCCACCCGATGACTGAAAATCGCGCGATGGACATCGCCTCACTCGAAATCCTCGTGGCCGCCATCGAGGAGAAAAGCCTCTCGCGTGCGGCCGACCGGGTGCATGTCGTCACCTCCGCCGCGAGCAAGCGCATCACCGAACTCGAGCGCCAGCTGGGCACGCGGCTCCTGCGCCGCCACGGCCGGGGCGTGGAGGCCACGCCCGCGGGCGCGATGCTCTACCAGCAGGCCAAGGCGATCCTGCGCACGCTCGCGCAGGTGCAGACATCGCTCGGCGCGTACTCGGCCAGCGGCGTGCCCAAGGTCCGGCTGGTCGCCAATTCTTCGGCGGTGCAGCAGTTCCTGCCTTCGGAGATCAGCAGCTTCTCGCGCAAGGCGCCGGACTCGCGGGTCGACCTGATGGAGGCCTTCAGCTACGACGTGCCGCGCATCGTGGCCGACGGCGAGGCGGACATCGGCGTGTATCACGCGGCCCATCCGGCGGCCGGCGTGGTGTCGATGCCCTACCGCACCGATCGTGTCGGGCTCGTCGTGCCGGTGGGCCACGCGCTTTCCCGGCGGGAAACGCTGCGGCTCGAAGACGCGCTCGACTACGACTTCCTCGGCTACTTCCCGCGCCACAGCGTGGAGGAGTTCATGCAGCTCATCGCGCCCGCGCTGCCGCGTCCGCTGCGGGTGCGCGCGCAGGTGTCCAACCCCGAGGCCCGTTGCGAACTGGTGCGCGAAGGGCTGGGCCTGGCGATCGTGCCGGTGGGCATCGCGCGCAACTACGAGGCGCGCATGGGCCTGGTCGTGCTGCCGCTGGAAGACGACTGGGCACACCGGCAGCTGTGGGTGTGCGTGGGCGACCGGGCGGCGCTGTCGCCGGCGGCGCAGGAATTCCTTGCGCACCTGCTGTCCGGCGAGGGCCGCGGCGCCTAGGCGCCGGAAAAGGAGCTTTGCCGAATCGTCAAAGCAGGGCGCGCCCGCGTTCCTAGACTTCCTGTTCGCCGCGATGCCCTGCGCAAGGGGTATCGCCAGACAGAACAAGGAGACGCCATCTTGAATTCCCCCAGCCTGCAGCGCCGCGCCGTGCTGCGCATGGCCACGGCCGGCACGGCCCTCGCCGGCGCACCGGCCCTCTTCATCGGCACGGCCGCCCGCGCCGCCGATGCCTTTCCATCGCGGCCGCTGCGCGTCGTGATTCCCTTCACCGCCGGTGGCGGCACCGACGTCGTCGGCCGCGTGCTCGGCCAGGCGCTCGCGGTCGAACTGGGGCAGCCGGTCATCATCGACAACCGCGCAGGCGCCGGCACCGTGATCGGCTCGGACATCGTCTCCAAGGCGCCCGCCGACGGCTACACGCTGCTGCTGACCACTTCGGCGCTCGCGATCAACGCCTCGCTGGTGAAGAGCCTGCCCTACGACACCGAGAAGGGCTTCACCGAAGTGGGCCTCATCTGCCACGGCCCCAACGTGCTGGTCACGCGACCCAACAGCCCCTACAAGACGATTGCCGACGTCATCAAGGCCGCCAAGGCCAATCCGGCGAAGCTGAACTACGGCTCCTCGGGCAACGGCTCGGCCGTGCACCTGGCCGGCGAGCTGTTCAAGAACATGGCGCAGGTCGACATCACGCACGTGCCTTACCGCGGCGCGGGCCCGGCCTACACCGACCTGCTCGGCGGGCAGATCGACATGGTCTTCGCCACCGCGGGCGGCGTCGCCAAGTTCGTCGAGAGCGGAAAGATGCGCGCCGTCGCGGTCACTTCACCGCAGCGCTCGGCCGCCTACAAGAACGTGCCGGCCATCGCCGAGACGATCCCCGGCTACAGCGCCGAGGTCTGGTACGCGATCTTCGCGCCGGGCGGCACGCCACCGGCCGTGCTCGAGCGCCTGAACGCGGCACTGCGCAAGGCCGCCGAGGCACCGGCGTACCGCGAGCGGCTCGCGGGCGAGGGACTGACCGTGGCGGTCAACTCGCCACCGGAGATGACGAAGTTCATGCGCGCGGAAGAAGCGCGCTGGCGCAAGGTCGTCACCGACGGCCACATCACGATCGATTGATCGCAGCCGCCGCACGACAACGAATCACACACACAGGAACAACGGAACCGACATGGGCACAGGAAGACTGGAAGGCAAGATCGCCATCATCGTGGGCGCGGGACAGCAGCCGGGCGACACGGTGGGCAACGGCCGCGCGACAGCCGAGCGCTTTGCGCAAGAGGGTGCGACGCTGCTCCTGGTGGACATCAACGAGGAATGGGCCGCAAGCACCCGCGATGCGGTTGCCGCACTCGGCGGCAGCGCCTCGGTGCTGCGCGCGGACATCACGCGCGAGGCGGACTGCGCCGCGATCGCCGCCGCGTGCATCGAACGCCATGGCCGCATCGACATCCTGCACAACAACGTGGGCCGTTCCAAGGGCGACCGCAAGACGGTCGAGATGGACGCCGACACGTGGGACAGCATCATGGCGATGAACCTCAAGGGCATGTTCATGACCTGCAAGCACGTGCTGCCGCACATGATCGAGCGGCAGTCGGGCTGCATCGTCAACATCTCCTCGACCTCGTCGCTGGCGGCGCGGCCGAGCATCACCTACAAGACCAGCAAGGGCGCGGTCAACACGATGACGCAGCACATCGCGATGGAGAACGCGCGCCACGGCGTCCGCGCCAACGTGATCCTGCCGGGGTTGATCGACACGCCCATGGCCATCGAGCGCCGGGCGCAGGAGCGCGGCGTCTCGCGCGACGTGATCCGTGCCGAGCGCGAGGCGCTGGTGCCGATGGGCCGCATGGGCACGGCCTGGGACGTGGCGAACGCGGCGCTGTTCCTCGCCTCCGACGAGGCGCGCTACATCACGGGCGTGATCCTGCCGGTCGACGGCGGGCTGCTCGAGAAGCGGGGCTGAACGCGGTGGACCTCGGACTTGCCGGGCGCCACGTGCTCGTGACCGGCGCCAGCCGCGGCATCGGCTTTGCATGCGTGCAGGCCTTTCTGGCCGAAGGCGCGCGGGTGACGATGCTGTCGCGCGACGACGCCGCCTTGCGCACGGCTGCGCAGTCGCTGAATGCAGAAGGCCGCGTCGCCTGGCATGCCGCCGACCTGCGCAACCCCGCATCGGCACTTGCCGCGCTCGATGCGATCGAAGCTGCGTCGGGCCCGCTCGACGTGCTGGTCAACTGCGCCGGCGCCGCCAGGCGCAGGCCGCCAAGCGAACTCGATGCCGCGGCCTGGAGCGACGCGATGCAGGCCAAGTTCTTCAGCTACATCCACGTCATGGCGCCGGCCGTGCAGCGCATGGCCGCGCGCGGTGTGGGCAGCGTGGTCAACATCGTCGGCGCGGGCGGCAAGGTTGCCAACCCGACGCACCTTGCGGGCGGTGCCGCGAATGCCGCGCTGCTGCTCGCGAGCGCCGGCATGGCGGCTGCGTATGCGCGCCAGGGCGTGCGAATCAACGCGCTCAATCCGGGCCAGGTGGCCACCGAGCGGCTGCGCCAGCGGCAGGAAGCCGAAGCCCGGCTCGCCGCGCTCGAAGGCCGGCCCGCGCCAGCCGCGCCGGGCGCCACGCTCCCCATCGGCCGGCCCGCCGAGCCGCGCGAGATCGCCGACATGGTGGTCTTTCTCGCCTCGGACCGCGCAAGCTACGTGACCGGCGCCACGATCGCCATGGACGGCGCAGCGACGCCCATGATCTGAGCGCAGACTTTTTTCCTTTTCATCTTCGAACCGAAACCATCATGCGAATCTCTCCCGTCGAACCCGGAAGCCGCCCCGAACTCGCCACGCTCGAAGCGGAAATCGCCAGGCAGCGTGGCCGCGTCTCGCCGCTCTACCAGGTGCTGCTCAACAGCCCGCCCATGGCGCATGGCTGGGAGCAACTGCTGACGGCCGTGCGCCGCCACAACAGCCTGCCCGAGGCGGCGCGCGAGCTGGTCATCCTGCGTGTGGCGGTGCTCAACCGGGCGCGCTACGAATACGACGCGCACGTGCCCATCGCGCTGCAGGCGGGCGCCTCGCAGGCGGCGGTCGATGCGCTGTCGGACCCGGCGGCCATCGGCCCGGGCCTGTCGGCCGACGAGGCGCTGCTCATCGAACTCACCGATGCGATGACGAACAGCATCGAGGTGCCGGCCGCCCTCTACCAGCAGGTCAGCGCGCGCTTCACGCCGCAGCAGGTGGTCGATGCGATGGTCACGATCGGTGCCTACAACATGGTGTCGCGCTTCCTCGTGGCGCTCGAGATCGGGCACTGAGCTTCATTCGGCCTTCGTGCTCGCGTAATGCTCCAGCGCCAGCTCGCGCAGCACCTGCGCGGCCCAGCGGCTCGGCCGCGTCGCGGGCCGGGCCTTCGGAATGGCGAGCACGATGCGGTTGCGGATGGCCGGCGCATGGATGGCCGCGCGATGCAGCGGCTTGTCGTAGGTCCACAGGTGCACCGCGCTTTGCGGCAGCACCGTGTACGACACGCCGCGCGCCACCAGCGACAGCACGGTCTGCACCGAGTCGACCTCCGCGACGATCGACAGCGGCATGCCGCGCGGCTTGGTTTCGCGTTCGAGGAGCTGGCGCAGCGCGTTCGGTCCGCTCGGCATCACGAGCGGCAGTGCAGCGACCTCGGCCAGCTTCATGCGGCGCGGCAGCGGTTCGGGGCCGATCACGATCAGCGGCTCGCGCGCCAGCGTTTCCTCCTGCATCTGGGGCGAGGGCGGCGGATCGAACAGGATCGCAAGGTCGAGCTTGCCCGCGACCAGCCATTCGCGCAGGCGGATGCTCAGGCCCTCGACCACGCTGATGACTGCATCGGGAAACTTCGCGCGAAAGCGCTCCACCAGGTCGGCCGCGAGCACATGCGCCACGCGTGGCGGCAGGCCGACCACGACGCGGCCGTGCGGGCTGGCGCGCCGCTCCTGCATGTCCGCGCGGGCCCGGTCGGCCATCTCGAGGATCGCCCGCGCATGCGCGAGCAACGCGAGGCCCGACTCGGTGGCCTCGACCCCGCGGCCGGTGCGCACGAGCAGCGGCTGGCCGGCTTCTTCCTCGAGCAACAGGATCTGCCGGCTCAGCGCCGGCTGCGACATGTGCAGCGAGGCCGCGCCCCTGCTGAAGCTGCCCGCCTCGACGACGGCGACGAAATAGTTGAGGCGCGTGAGGTCCATGGGCGATGCATTTTACGGATAGCTGATATCCGGCAAAAGCAGAGCTCGAGCTGCGGGCACCGCAAGACAATTCATCGAGAGACAACGACATGCCAACAACCCTGACCTACAACCCGCGGCCCTCGGTGCCGCATCTTCAACTGCCGCCCGGCGCTTGCGATGCGCATGTGCACATCTTCGGGCCGGCCGCGCAATTTCCCTTTTCCGAAACGCTCAACTGGACGCCGGCCGACGCGCCGAAGGAGGCGCTCTTCGCGCTGCACGAGCAACTGGGCATCGACCGCTGCGTGATCGTCCAGTCGCTGGTGCACGGCTTCGACAACCGCGTGATCGAGGATGCGATCGCCGCGGGCGGCGGGCGCTACCTGGGCGTGGCGCTGGTGCCGCTCGGCGTGACCGATGCCGAACTCGCGCGCCTGGCGGCAGCGGGATTCCGCGGCGTGCGCTTCAACTTCATGAAGCACCTGGGCGCCTCCGCGAGCGTGGACGATATCGTCGCCTTCACCCGCCGTCTGGCGCCGCTGGGCATGCATCTGCAGGTGCATTTCGAGAGCAGCCTGGTGCATGCACTGGCTGCGCCGCTCGCGCGCAGCGCGGTGCCGGTGGTCGTCGATCACATGGGCCGCGTCGATGCCTCGCTCGGTGCGGACCATGCCGACTTCGCGGCGTTGCGCGCGCTGCTGCGCAACCCGCTCTTTCGCGTGAAGTTGAGCGGCATCGACCGCATCTCGGCCGGCGCGGACTACGCCGCCGGCATCGCGCTCGCACATGTGCTGGCCCACGAGTTCCCCGAGCGGTGCCTCTGGGGCAGCGACTGGCCGCACCCCAACCATCACCACGTGCCGGACGACGGCGTGCTCGTCGATGCGCTGACGCAGATCGCGCCGGACGCCGCGCTGCGCGAACAGATCCTGGTGCGCAATCCCCTCGACTTCTACCGGTTCGACGCATGACGACTACAGCAGCAGATTTCTTCCAACCCACCGCGCGCCGCCTCGAAGGCAAGGTGGCACTCATCACCGGTGCGGGCTCGGTCGGCCCCGGCTGGGGCAACGGCCGCGCGATTGCCGTGCGCTTCGCGCAAGAGGGCGCGCAGGTGTTCGGCGTGGACCGCGACATCGATCGCATGGGCGAAACCGCCGAACTCATCGCGCAGGCCGGCGGCGTGTTCGCGACCGCGGCGTGCGACGTCACGCAGGCTGCGTCGATCGAGGCGATGGTGGCGCAGTGCATCGCGCGCTTCGGCCGCATCGACGTGCTGGTCAACAACGTGGGTGGCTCGGCCAAGGGCGGACCGGTCGAAATGCCTGAAGCAGTGTGGGATGCGCAGGTCGACCACAACTTGAAGAGCGTGTTCCTCACCTGCAAGCACGTGCTGCCGCACATGCTGGCGCAGGGCAACGGCGCCATCGTCAACCTGGCATCGACCTCGGCCACGCGCTGGACCGGCGCCGCGCAGATCGCCTATGCCTCCACCAAGGCGGCGGTGATGCAGTTCTCGGGCGTGCTCGCGGTGCAGTACGCGGGGCAGGGCATTCGCGTGAACACGGTCGTGCCGGGGCAGCTTCATACGCCGATGGTCGAGACGCGTCTTGCCGGCCAGCGGGCGGGCGGCGATGTCGAGGCGCTGCTCAAACAGCGCCAAGCCCGCATTCCGCTGCCCTTCACGGGCGACGGGCGCGACACCGCCGCGGCGGCGCTCTTTCTGGCGTCCGACGAGGCGCGCTTCGTCACCGGCACCGAGATCGTGGTGGACGGCGGCATGTCCGTGCGCTGCGACTGACTTCCCCACAAGAACCATCAGGAGACTCCGGATGAAACATCCGTTCGTTCGCAGGCGGCATTGCCTGCAGGGCCTTGCCGCCGCCGCACTGGTGGCCGCGGGCATTCCCGCCCGTGCGCAGCAGGACAAGATCACGCGCATCGTGGTCGCCTTTCCGCCAGGCGGCCCCGTCGATTTCGTCGCCCGCGCGATCGCCGAGCAACTCGGCAAGGAAACCGGCCACCAGGTCATCGTCGAGAACAAGGCGGGTGCCAACGGCGGCATCGCGGCCGAGTACGTGTCGCGCTCTGCGCCCGATGCGCAGACGCTGTGGCTCACCAGCGTGGGCGCGGTCGCGATCAATCCGTCGCTGTACGAGAAGCTCATGTACGACCCGGCGAAGGACCTGACGCCCATCTCGCTGGTGGTGCGCAACGTCGAGGTGCTCGTGGTCGGGGCCAATGCACCGTACAACACCGGCGCCGAGTTCGTGGCCGCTGCGAAGAAGAGCAAGCAGCCATTGACGCTCGCCTCGTCGGGCACCGGCAGCGTGCCGCACCTGGCGATGGAACTGCTCTCGGACGCCGCGAAGACACCGCTGCTGCACGTGCCCTACAAGGGCGCCGCGCCGGCCATCACCGACGTGCTCGCGGGGCATGTGGACGGTTTCTTCGGCGACATCCCGGGGCTGCTGCCGTTCATCACCAGCCGAAAGCTCAAGCCCATCGGCATTGCCGCCTCGAAGCGGCATCCGCTGCTGCCCGAGGTCAAGACCTTCCTCGAGATGGGCATTCCCGGTGTCGATTCGGACAACTGGTATGCGCTGTTCGCGGCCAAGGGAACGCCGGCCGGCGTGGCCGACGCGATGAACCAGGCACTGCGCCGCACGCTCGCCAACGAGGGCGTGAAAAGCCGGCTGATGGCATCGGGCGCCGAGCCCGCGCCTTCGAGCCCGGCTGAACTGAGCGCGCTGCTGGCGCGCGACAGCGCCAAGTGGGGCGCCGTGGTGCGCGCCAAGAAGATCAAGCCCGATTGATTGATTGATTGATGCCGATGCAAGAAGACACCGCACCCCATTTCGTTCTCCTCCAGATGCGCACCGCGCCCGATGCGGCCTCGCGCATCGATGCGGATGTCCGCGCGTTCCATGCCGACAACGGACCCGCGCTCCTGCTGCACCGCGCGGCGCTGAGCCTCGATGGATCGCAGGCCTATGTCTACCTGAAGTCGCATGCGGCCGAGGCGCCCGATGCCGAGGCGATCACCGCGGCGTTCCAAGCCCGGTGTGATTGGGCCGGCGAGGTGCGCGCATCGCCGCTCGAGGCGATGCGCGACTTCGCGGGCGCCTCGACCGGCGAGCGCCCGCACTTTCACTACGTCGTCGAAACCGACCCCGAGACGGGCTGGCTCGACGAGATCTCGCGCTGGTACGACACCGAGCACATGCCCGGCCTCGCGGCGGTGCCCGGCTGCGTGCGGGCGATGCGCTTCCTCAATCGCGGTGCGGGCCCGCTGTCCCTGGCCTGCTACGACCTGCTGCGCGAAGACGTGCTGGGCTCGCCGCCCTGGCTCGCGGTGCGCGCCACCGCGTGGAGCGGTATCGCGCGGCCGCACTTCACGAACACGAAGCGGACCATGTTCCGCGTGGTCGCCGAAGCGTCGTAGCTACTGCACCGTGATCGCCTTCGCCGACAGCGAGGCGTCGAAGTTCAGCATCGACGGGTACTGCGGCCAGTTGACCCCCAGCGCCGCGTTGTTGGGGTTCCCGCTGCGGGCGAACGCCGCGAGGCTCTTCATCATCGCGTCCGACAGTTCCAGCCGGCCCGGCTCGTTCGCCTTCGAGTTCGCGAACTTCGAATAGAGCGACGGGCCGAAGTTGCCGAACACGAACGGCAGGTCGAAGGTGTGCGCGGCACCGAAGATGTCGTTGAACGGCGCCGGCGACTTGTCCCAGTTGAACTGGTACCACCACAGCGGCACGTTCTGCGCCTGCAGCACCGGGAAGATCTGCTTGCGCAGCGCGATGAAGAAATACTGGTTGTACAGGTCGGTCCTCGCGTTGAAGCCGGTCACCGGCGTCGTGACGGGCAGGTACTGGCCGGGGATCCATTGCTCGAGCGACGTGGTGGGCGCGGCGTTCGGGTCATAGCTGTAGGCCATCGAGAACACCGTCGGGTCGTCGAGCAGCCGGCCGCTGATGCCGCCGAACGCAGGCGAGGTGGCCAGGTTCTGCGGGAAGAGCTTGGTCTCGTCGCGCGTGTAGCCGGCCAGCACCGGCACCTTCAGGAACTGCCCCGCGTTGATCGCCGCGATCGGATCGACCGGAACCACCGTGCCGTCGTTCAGCGGATTGGAGGCCGACAGACCCAGCGGCACGAGCTTCTTGAGCACCGTCTGCAGCAGGGTGTCCGCGCTCTTCGAACGGAGGTACGCGGCCAGGTCGGCGTTGCTCTGCTTGGCGATGTAGGTCGCCGCAGCCGCGTCGTCCGCCACGGTGCCGTCGGCCACGAGCAGGGCGCTCAGGAGCGCGTTGACCTGGTTCGGCTTGGTCGTGGCCGTCGCGACGCCGCCGCTCAGGGGAACCAGGCGCTGGAACAGCGCCGGCTTGGCGTTGGCCACCAGTGGCGAGACCATCAGCGCGTAGATGTTGACGGCACCGGCCGACTGGCCCATCAGCGTGACGTTGCCCGGGTCGCCGCCGAAGGCCGCGATGTTCGCATTGACGAACTTCATGCCCTTGATGAGGTCCAGGATCGCGTAGTTGCCGGAGTCGTCGTTCGCATCGAGGCCGGCCTTGAGCTGCGGCGAGGCGAGGAACCCCATGATGCCCAGGCGGTAGTTCACCGTGACGACGACCGCGTTGGCCGCCTTCGCGAGCGCTGCGCCGTCGTAGACCGGATCGCCCGTATAGCCGGTGATGTTGCTGCCGCCGTAGACGAAGACGATGACGGGCAGCTTGTCGGTCGCCTTGGCTGTCGACGGCGCCCAGATGTTGAGGTACAGGCAGTCCTCGGAACCGGTGGTCTTGCCGATGGAGGTGCCGATGGTCGCGTCGTACTGGTTGTTCTGGCCCGGGCCGTAGAGGCGGCCGGTCTGCACGCAGGCGTTGCCGAGCTTCTGCGTCGTCTTGACCGTGGCCCACGGCTCCGGATCGACCGGCGCCTTCCAGCGCAGGTTGCCGACCGGCGCCTTGGCAAAGGGCACGCCCTTCCAGTTGTAGGTGCCGTTCGTCGCGGCATCGTCGGTGCCGAGGATGCTGCCGTAGACGGTGGCGCGCTGCAGGGGCGAGGTCGCGACCGGCGGCGGTTCGCTGGGTGGCGGGGAGGTCGTGGCCGGGGGGATGGGCGTGAACACGGGATTGTTGCTCCCCCCTCCGCCGCAAGCGGTCAGCTGCAGCAGGGCGAGGACGGCGCAGGCGGTGCCGGCGCGCAAGTGGCGAATCATGGTGATGTCTCCGTTTGTCTCTGTTGTCATGGCCGTCAGCGCGGCTGCCGGCCGTCTTTGACCCGCCGACATGCGTACAGGCCGGCGGGCGACCACAGTCTGGGCAGAGCGGAGCCCGAATCCAATGTGGCGCGCGCACATCATTCGGGGGTGTTCTATGTGAGTGCGGCTGCGGGATTTCACCAAGGTGGTGCAACCGCCACTGCGGCGCATACTGCGCCAAACCCCACAAGCCGGCCCCTTCGGGGCCAGGGCGACTGTCAGGAGAAACGCATTGCAGCGAACCGACATTGCCAACCCGGCCTATTTCCACAAGGTCGTCGATTGCCAGTACGCCTGTCCGGCGCACACCCCCGTCCCTGAGTACATCCGCATGATCGCGCAGCGCCGCTACGGCGATGCGTACATGATCAACTGGGCGTCCAACGTCTTCCCGGGCATCCTCGGGCGCACTTGCGACCGACCCTGCGAGCCGGCTTGTCGGCGCGGACGCGTGGAGGAGAGCAACGCTCAGGCGCCCGAGCCGGTGGCCATCTGCCGGCTCAAGCGCGTGGCCGCCGACATGAAAGAGGACGTGCGCGAGCGCATGCCCAAGCCCGCGCCGAAGAACGGCAAGCGCGTCGCCTGCGTCGGCGCGGGGCCGGCCTCGCTCACCGTCGCGCGCGACCTGGCGCCGCTCGGCTATGAGGTGACGGTGTTCGACGGCGAGGCCAAGGCCGGCGGATTCATCCGCACGCAGATTCCGCGCTTTCGGCTGCCCGAATCGGTGATCGACGAGGAGACGGGCTACGTCCTCGACCTGGGCGTCGAGTTCCGCGGCGGCGAGCGCATCGACTCGATGAAGGCGCTGATGGCGCAAGGGTGGGACGCCATCTTCATCGGCTGCGGCGCACCGCGCGGGCGCGACCTCGATGTGCCCGGCCGGAAGGAAGCCGCGGCCAGCATCCACATCGGCATCGACTGGCTCAACTCCGTGTCCTTCGGCCACATCACAAGCATCGGCCGGCGCGTGATCGTGCTGGGCGGCGGCAACACGGCGATGGACTGCTGCCGCTCGGCCCGGCGCCTGGGCGGCACCGACGTGAAGGTCATCGTGCGCAGCGGCTTCGACGAAATGAAGGCCTCGCCCTGGGAGAAGGAAGACGCGCAGCACGAGGGCATTCCGATCGTCAACTTCCACGTGCCCAAGGCCTTCGTGCATGACCAGGGCCAACTGCAGGGAATGACCTTCGAGGTGGTCCGCGCCGAGTACGACGACAAGGGCCGCCGCACGCTGGTGCCCACCGGCGAGCCCGATGCCTTCTTCGAATGCGACGAGGTGCTGGTCGCGGTGGGACAGGAAAACGCCTTCCCCTGGATCGAGCGCGACAGCGGCATCGCCTTCGACAAGTGGGGGCTGCCCACGCTCGACAAGAACACCTTCCAGTCGACGGTGCCCAACGTGTTCTTCGGCGGCGATGCGGCCTTCGGTCCCAAGAACATCATCACGGCCGTGGCGCATGGTCACGAGGCGGCCGTGTCGATCGACAAGCTGCTGCGCGCCGAGCCGGTGTACGTGCGCCCCGCGCCGATGACCAACCTGGTGTCGCAGAAGATGGGCATCCACGAGTGGAGCTACGACAACGACACCTCCAACGACCTGCGCTACAAGGTGCCGTGGGCCAAGGCCGAGACGGCGCTGGCGAGCATCCGCGTGGAGGTGGAACTGGGCTTCGACGCCGCCACCGCCTTCAAGGAGGCCGAGCGCTGCCTCAACTGCGACGTGCAGACCGTGTTCACCGAAGCCGCCTGCATCGAATGCGATGCCTGCGTGGACATCTGCCCGATGGACTGCATCAACTTCGTCGACAACGCCGAGGAGGCCGAGCTGCGGCCCCATCTCAAGGCGCCGGCGCTGAACCTGACGCAGGACCTGTACGTGTCCGGCGGCCTCAAGACGGGCCGCGTGATGGTCAAGGACGAAGACGTCTGCCTGCACTGCGGCCTGTGCGCCGAGCGCTGCCCGACGGGCGCGTGGGACATGCAGAAGTTCCTGCTGAAGATGACGCCGGCCGGGCAGGGGGTGGCGGCATGAGCGCCTTGCTGCCGCCCGAAGGTGCGAGCGTGGGGGCGGCCACCACCATCCCGCAGATCGAAGGCATCAACGACTTCGTCATCAAGTTCGCCAACGTCAATGGCTCCGGCTCAGCCTCGGCCAACGAGCTGTTCGCCAAGGCCATCCTGCGCATGGGCGTGCCGGTGAGCCCGCGCAACATCTTCCCGAGCAACATCCAGGGCCTGCCGACCTGGTACGAGGTGCGTGTGACCGAGGCGGGCCACCTCGGGCGGCGCGGCGGCACCGACATGATGGTGGCGATGAACCCGCAGACCTGGGACGCCGACCTGGCCGAGTTGGCGCCCGGCGGCTACCTCTTCTACGACAGCACGCGGCCGCTGCCGCCCTCGAAGTTTCGCACCGACATCCGCGTGATCGGCATGCCGCTCACCGAGATCTGCAACGCGGTCTACCAGGACCCGCGCCAGCGGCAGCTCTTCAAGAACATCGTCTACGTCGGCGCGCTGGCCATCCTCTTGGGCATCGAGCCCGAGGTGGTCGAGAAGCTGTTCGGCGAGCAGTACAAGGGCAAGGAAAAACTGCTGGCCTCCAACGTGCAGGCGCTGCACCTGGGCTGCGACTTCGCGCGCGAGAACCTGCGCGAACCGCTGGGCATCCAGGTACGGCGCGCCGATCGCGTGGGCAACCGCATCTTCGTGGACGGCAACAGCGCTGCGGCGCTGGGCTGCGTGTACGGCGGCGCCACGGTTGCGGCCTGGTATCCGATCACGCCCTCATCCTCGGTGGCCGAGGCCTTCCAGAAGTACTGCACCAAGTTCCGTGTGGACCCGGCCACCGGCCAGCACCGCTTCGCCATCGTGCAGGCCGAAGACGAACTGGCTTCCATCGGCATGGTGGTCGGCGCCGGATGGAATGGTGCGCGCGCCTTCACGCCGACCTCGGGGCCAGGCATCTCGCTGATGACCGAGTTCATCGGCCTGGCCTACTTCGCGGAGATTCCGGTCACGCTCATCAATGTGCAGCGCGGCGGACCCTCGACGGGCATGCCGACGCGCACGCAGCAGGCCGACATCCTCTCCTGCGCCTACGCCTCGCACGGCGACACCAAGCATGTGCTGCTGTTCCCCGAAGACCCGCACGAGTGCTTCGAGCACGCGGCGGCCGCGCTGGACCTGGCCGACCGCCTGCAGACGCCGGTGTTCCTGATGACCGACCTGGACATCGGCATGAACCAGCGCCTGTGCGAGCCTTTCGTGTGGGACGACGCCAAGGCCTACGACCGCGGCAAGGTCATGACCGCCGAAGAGCTGGAGGCGGGCCGCGACTTCGGCCGCTACAAGGACGTGGACGGCGACGGCATTCCCTGGCGCACGCTGCCGGGCACGCACCCGACCAAGGGCA
Source organism: Variovorax sp. RKNM96 (assembly GCF_017161115.1). GTDB lineage: Bacteria > Pseudomonadota > Gammaproteobacteria > Burkholderiales > Burkholderiaceae_C > Variovorax. The sequence continues at coordinate 2,774,693 of NZ_CP046508.1, forward strand.
GCTACTTCACCCGAGGCACCACGCGCGATGCCTACGCCCGGTATTCGGAGCGCGGGCCGGACTACATCTACAACGTCGAACGGCTCCTGAAGAAGTTCGCGACCGCGGCCACGATGGTGCCGCAGCCGGTGCTGCGGCCGGCCGCGGAAAAGACCGACTTGGGCGTGATCTATTTCGGTTCGACCAGCCCGTCGATGCACGAAGCGCTGGATGCGCTGGAGGAAGAGGGCATCCACCTCGACGCGATGCGGCTGCGCGCGTTTCCGTTCCCCGACAGCGTGGTGCAATTCCTCGCCGCGCACCGGCAGGTGTTCGTGGTCGAGCAGAACCGCGACGCGCAGATGCGCAGCCTGCTGGTCAACGAGCTGGACTTCGACCCCGCCCGGCTGGTGCGCGTGCTGCATTTCGACGGCACGCCGATCACTGCGCGCTTCATCGTCGAAGCAATCGGCGCGCATGTGCGCAAGCAGGCGTCCCGCGCAGCCGACACCAAGGAATCCGCATGACCTACCTTGCCAAGCCCCGGCTGCACCACCCGACGCTGGCCACCAACAAGGTCGGCTACAAGCGGCGCGACTACGAGGGCAAGATCTCCACGCTGTGCGCCGGCTGCGGCCACGACTCGATTTCCGCCGCCATCATCGAAGCCTGCTGGGAGCTGGACATCGAGCCGCACCGCGTGGCCAAGCTCTCGGGCATCGGCTGCAGCTCCAAGACGCCGGACTACTTCCTCGGCGCCTCGCATGGCTTCAACACCGTGCACGGCCGCATGCCCAGCGTGCTGACCGGCGCCAACCTGGCCAACCGCGACCTGCTCTACCTGGGCGTCTCGGGCGATGGCGATTCGGCGTCCATCGGCCTCGGCCAATTCGCGCACGCCATGCGGCGCGGCGTCCGCATGGCCTACATCGTGGAGAACAACGGCGTCTACGGCCTCACCAAGGGCCAGTTCTCGGCCACGGCCGACCAAGGCTCCAAGAGCAAGAAGGGCGTGGTCAACACCGACAGCCCGGTGGACCTGGTGGCGTTGGCGCTCCAGCTGGGCGCGAGCTACGTGGGGCGCGGCTTTTCGGGCAACAAGGCGCAGCTGGTGCCGCTGATCAAGGGCGCGATCAGCCACGGCGGCTCTGCCTTCATCGACGTGATCAGCCCCTGCGTGGCCTTCAACAACCACCCGGGCAGCACCAAGAGCTACGACTACGTGCGCGAGCACAACGAGGCGGTGAGCCGCATCGACTTCATCACCGGGCGCGAGGAGATCACCGCCGACATCGGCCCGGGCGAGGTGATGGACGTGCGCCAGCACGACGGCACGCTGCTGCGCCTGCGCAGCCTGCACCCCGACTACAACCCCGGCGACCGGTACGCCGCGATGGCCTATATGCAGCGTCACCACGAGATGGGGGAGGTGGTGACGGGGCTGCTCTACGTCGATCCGCTCGCCACCGACCTGCACACGGCGCTCAACACCTGCGACCGTCCGCTCAACACGCTCGAGGCGGACCAGCTGTGCCCCGGCGTGAGCGCACTCGAAAAGCTGAACGCCTCCTTGCGCTGAGCCGGCGCCGGCGGCACCATTGACCTCACTTCCGAAGGGCGCACCATGGCCGAGCGCACCGTTTTCCAATCCGTCTCGCGCAAGCACGTGATCAGCCTGGGTCCGCAGGCCAGCGTGCGCGACGCCGCCTGCGTGATGACGCGCGCCAACTGCGGCAGCGTGCTCGTCATGGAGCTGCCCGACACGCTGGTCGGCATCCTCACCGAGCGCGACCTCATGACCCGCGTGCTCGCCAAGGGGCTCGACCCCGACCGCACGCCGGTGCGCGAGGTGATGACGCCCAATCCGATCTGCGTGCCGCCGGAGACGCTGGTGTCCGACGCGGTGGTGCTGATGCTGGAGCGCGGGTTCCGGCACCTGCCGCTGGTGGCGGGGGCGAAAATCCTGGGCGTGTTTTCAGTGCGCGATGCGCTGCCGCGGGAAATTGGCACGGCACTCAGCCAGACGGAGTTCAACGAGCAGGTGAACGACGCCCTGGGTTGAAGTTTTGGCCCGGCGGGTAATTCTGCCGGCGCATCTTTGTTTTTCCATTTTCTGATCGACCGTTCAAAAGCGGTTGAACGCCATCGTCTGCGCGACGGGCGTTCCATGGCAATTCAATTGCCTGGTGAATGGCGGGTCGTGGGACAGGAACCCCCCGAACCGATCACTTCAAGCTGAATGCAACTGCTCGACAGCAGCGCCGTGTCCGAGGGGGGCAGCGCCTGCGGAAAGCAGGACTGCGGCTGAGTCATTTAAATGACTATTCATTAGATTCGATTGATAAAAGACGCGTCAATCATCGTGCTCTTGCAATGAAGTTGCTATTTTGATATCTGCCGATATCAAAATTATGATTACAACTAATAACTTAATTGAGTTTATTGCAGGGATGTGGTAAGCAGTTTATTCATTGGTATCTTTGTATTACTATTACTTTTCAATGATCAATTGAATATTCAAATCAATTCGGCGAAATGACTCAAAAACGCGACATGTCCCATTGCTTAATTCAATTCACTTCTTAAGATTTATTTCGAAACACAGTCTCAAAAAAATGTCCAGGGAGTGGAATGGCGCGTGCCATTCAATGGTTTTTCAACGGATGGATGGAGTCCCATGAATAGAACTTACCGCTCACTCTGGAATGAGTCCCTTGGTGCCTGGGTTGCGGCATCGGAGGTTTCCCACGCCCGCGGAAAGCGCGGCGGCAGTCAGGTGGCGCTGGCCGCGGCAGGGGGCGTGCTTGCAGCGCTTCGGGCACGGCGGCTGCGGGCGAGACTCGCGACCGCGCTGGTGGCCATCAGCGCCATCGGGTGGTCTTCTTTTGCAGAGGCGCAGGCGGTGGATTGCAGCGTGGCGCCCTACAACGCGTACAACAGTACCGCCTCGTGCATGGGCTATAGCTCCAAGGCATCGGGCATCGGCGCCACCGCGCTGGGCTCGCTCGCCACCAGCGATGTTCTGGGGGGCCTCGCAGCCGGATACGCCTCCCACAGCGCCGCGCAGAACTCCATCTCGTTGGGTTTCGGGGCGTATTCCGCGGGCATCAACTCCATCTACCTGGGTGCACGCACGGGTCCCACGACCGGCGCGTTGGCCGGTGGCTCCATCGGCATCGGCACGGACGTGACCGCGAGCGGCGGCAACGCCATTGCCGCCGGCAGTTTTTCTCTCTCCAGTGGAGACAACGCGACTGCTGTCGGTGCCTCCTCCAGGGCGACCGGGTTGCGCAGCCTCGCTCTCGGATACCAAGCCAATGCGGCGGCATTGGATACCGTGGCGCAGGGCAACACCGCCACCGCGAGCGCCCAGAACGCCATCGCGGTCGGCTTCCAGTCGGTCGCGACCCAATTGAACTCGGTCTACATCGGTTCGCGCACTGCACCGGGGACGGGGGCCACGGGCGTGGGCGCGATCGCCATCGGCACGGACGTGACCGCTTCGCAGAGCAATGCGACTGCGGTGGGCTTCCAAAGCAAGGCGACCGGAGGGAGTTCGGTGGCTGTCGGTCCGAACGCCGCAGCATCGGGCACCTCTGCCATGGCGCTGGGGACGGGCACGGTCGCAAGCAACGTCAATGCTGTCGCGCTGGGCGCTTCGGCCGTTGCCACAGGGGCCGGGGACAGCGCCCTGGGCACCTTTGCGAACGCTTCGGGAGGGAACTCCACGGCGGTCGGCGTCAGCTCGACCGCCAGCGGCGCCCGGGCGTTCGCCGGCGGTTGGGGCGTCAAGGCAGGCGGCGTCGACGCCGCGGCCATCGGGACCCGGGCCAACGCTGCAGGCACCAGTTCGGCCGCGCTCGGCAATCTCGCCAATGCGTCGGCAGATTTCGCGCTGGCCATGGGCAACCAGGCCGTGTCGTCCGGCGTCGGCTCGGTCGCGGCAGGGTCGGGCGCCAACGCTGCGGCCGTCGGTGCCGTCGCGGTGGGCAACAACGCCACGGCGGCACTCGCGCGCGGCACCGCGCTGGGCTTCGGCACGGCGGCAGGCGGCCAGAACGCCACCGCCGTGGGCGCGCTCGCCAGCGCCTCCGCCGACCAGGCGGTCGCCGTCGGCAACAGCGCCAAGGCCTCGGCGCTCAACGCGATCGCGGTGGGCAACAACGCCGTCGCCGATTCCGCGGATGCCGTCTCCATCGGCAACGGCTCCACCGCCACCGGCGGCAAGGCGGTGGCCATCGGCTCGGGCAACGTTGCGAGCGGCAACGGCGCCGTGGCCATCGGCGACCCGAACACCGCCACCGGCAACGGCGCGATCGCGAGCGGCCTGGACAACACCGCCACCGGCAACGGTTCGGTGGCGATGGGCAACACCAACAAAGTCGGCGGCGGCGGACAGGACGTGAGCGTCCCCGGCACGCCGGCGCAGGGCGCGGTGGGCATCGGCTTCCAGAACACCGTGGTGGGCCAGGGCAGCGTGGCGATCGGCAGCACGAGCAAGGCACTGGCCGCGGGCGCAGTGGCATTCGGCGACACGGCGGTGGCCAACAACGCGGGCGATGTCGCACTGGGTTCGGGTTCGAAGACCGACGTGGCGGTCGGCACGCCCAGCACCGTGATCGGCGGCACGACCTATCTTTTCGCCGGCACGACGCCGGCCTCGACGGTCAGCGTTGGCAGCGCGGGCGCCGAGCGCACGATCACCAACCTGGCGGCCGGCCGGATCTCCGGCAGCTCGACCGATGCGATCAACGGTTCGCAGCTGTACGCCACCAACCAGGCAATCCAGGCCATCGCGGCCAGCACGCCTACGCATTACTACAGCGTGAACGACGGCGGCACGCAGCAGGCGAACTACACCAACAACGGCGCGACGGGAGCCAACTCCCTGGCGGCCGGCGTTGCGGCCTCGGCGTCGGGCGCCCAGTCCGTCGCGCAGGGCTTCCAGTCGAACGCGTCGGCCGGCGATGCCATCGCCATCGGCACCAACACCAAGGCCTCGGCCGTCAGCGGCACCGCCATCGGCGTCAACGCCACGGCGTCGGGCGCCAGCGGCTCCACTGCGATCGGCGCCTTCGCCAACGCCAGCGCCACCAACAGCCTGGCGGTCGGCGAATTCGCCAGCGCGTCCGCAGAGGGCGCCTCGGCCGTCGGCCCCGGCGCCACCGCGGCGGCGGCGGGTGCCACCGCGATAGGCAATGGCTCCAAGGCGCTGGCGGCGTCGACCCTGGCGCTCGGCGACACCAACACCGTCGCCGCTGCGGCGGGCGTGGGCTCGATCGCGGCAGGCAGCAACTCGCAGGTGCTGGGCGGCACCGGCGCGGTGGCCATGGGCTCAGGCAATGTCGCCAACGGCAACGGCGCAGTCGCCATCGGCGACCCGAACACCGCGACCGGCGACGGCACGGTGGCCCAGGGCAAGGACAACACCGCCACCGGCAATGGCTCGGTGGCGATGGGCAACACCAACAAGGTCGGCGGCGGCGGGCAGGACGTGGGCGTCCCCGGCACGCCGGCGCAGGGCGCGGTGGGCATCGGCTTCCAGAACACCGTGGTGGGCCAGGGCAGCGTGGCGATCGGCAGCACGAGCAAGGCATTGGCCGCAGGCGCGGTGGCGTTCGGCGACACGGCGGTGGCCAACAACGCGGGCGACGTCGCACTGGGCTCCGGCTCGGTCACGGCCACGGCGGTGGGCACGCCCAGCGCGACGATCAACGGCAAGGTCTACAACTTCCAGGGCGTCGCACCGACGAGCACGGTCAGCGTGGGTGCAGGAGGGGCGGAGCGCACGATCACCAACGTCGCAGCCGGTCGAATTTCGGGGACGTCAACCGATGCGATCAATGGCTCGCAGCTCTTCGCCACCAATTCGGCCATCACTGACGTGGCAACGACGGCGGGCAAGGGATGGAACCTGAGCGCAAACGGCGAGGCCACGCCGCAGAACATTGCGCCTGGTGGGACGGCCGACTTCGCCAACGGCAGCAACACGACCGTCACGCGCACGGGCAACCAGATCAGGGTCGACGTGTCTGCCGATCCGATCTTCAATTCCGTGACGACCGGCAACACGAAGATCGACAACAACGGGCTGACCATCGTGGGCGGTCCGAGCGTGACGACCACCGGCATCAATGCCGGAGGTACGCAGATCACGAATGTGGCGCCGGGCGTGGCAGGCACCGATGGCGTGAACGTGGATCAGCTGAACACCACGGTGGCAGGCAGCAAGACCAAGTACTACAGCGTCAACTCCACGGGTGGGGGCAACGAAGCCAACGATGGTGCGACCGGTGCGGATGCGATCGCATCGGGAAAGAACGCCACCGCCGCAGGCGCATCCAGTGTGGCCATGGGCCTGGGTGCCACGGCCGGTACGGCCAACAGCGTGGCGCTGGGTGCGGGCTCGTCCACAGCCACTGCAGTGGGAACTGCCAGTACGACGATCAACGGCACGACGTACAACTTCCAGGGCGTTGCGCCCGTCGGCACGGTCAGCGTGGGCGCAGGCGGTGCCGAGCGCACGATCACCAATGTCGCTGCCGGCCGGATCGCAGGCAACTCGACCGACGCCATCAACGGCTCGCAGCTGTTCGCCACCAACTCGGCCATCACCGACGTGGCAACGACGGCGGGCAAGGGCTGGAACCTGAGCGCCAATGGCGAAGCGACACCGCAGAACATTGCACCGGGAGGTACAGCCGACTTCGCCGACGGCAGCAACACGACCGTCACGCGCACGGGCAACCAGATCAGGGTCGATGTGGTGGCTGATCCGACATTCAACTCGGTGACCACGGGCAACACGAAGATCGACAACGGTGGGTTGACCATCGTGGGCGGTCCGAGCGTGACGACCACTGGCATCAATGCCGGAGGCACGCAGATCACCAACGTGGCGCCCGGCGTGGCAGGCACCGATGGCGTGAATGTTGACCAGCTGAACACCACGGTGGCTGGCAGCAAGACCAAGTACTACAGCGTCAACTCCACGGGCGGCGGCAACGAAGCCAACGACGGTGCAACCGGTGCTGATGCCATCGCTTCAGGCAAGAACGCCACGGCCGCAGGCGCATCCAGCGTGGCAATGGGCCTGGGTGCCACGGCCGGGACGGCCAACAGCGTTGCATTGGGCGCGGGCTCGTCCACCGCTACCGCGGTGGGCACAGCCAGCACGACGATCAACGGCACGGTCTATAACTTCCAGGGTGCTACACCCGTGGGCACGGTCAGCGTGGGCGCAGGCGGTGCCGAGCGCACGATCACCAACGTCGCAGCCGGTCGAATTTCGGGGACGTCAACCGATGCGATCAACGGCTCGCAGCTGTTCGCTACCAACTCGGCCATCACAGATGTGGCAACCACGGCAGGCAAGGGATGGAACCTGAGCGCAAACGGCGAGGCCACACCGCAGAACATTGCGCCTGGTGGGACCGCGGACTTCGCCGACGGCAGCAACACGACCGTCACGCGTACCGGCAATCAGATCAAGGTCGATGTGGCGGCCGACCCGATCTTCAACTCGGTAACCACGGGCAACACGAAGATCGATAACAACGGGCTGACCATCGTGGGCGGGCCAAGCGTGACCGTGAACGGCATCGATGCGGGCAGCAAGGTGATCACCAACGTGGCACCCGGCGTTGCAGGCACCGACGGCGTGAACGTCGACCAGCTGAACACCACGGTGGCCGGCAGCAAGACCAAGTACTACAGCGTCAACTCGACAGGCGGCGGCAACGAGGCCAACGATGGCGCGACCGGTGTTGACGCCATTGCGTCGGGCAAGAACGCCACGGCCGCTGGAGCCTCCAGCGTGGCGATGGGCCTGGGTGCGACGGCCGGGACGGCCAACAGCGTTGCACTGGGCTCCGGTTCAGCCACAGCAACCGCGGTTGCTACACCGAGCACGACGATCAACGGCACGACGTACAACTTCCAGGGCGTCGCCCCGGTAGGCACGGTCAGCGTCGGTTCGACAGGCGCGGAACGCACGATCACCAACGTTGCGGCCGGACGGATTGCCGGCAACTCGACGGACGCCATCAACGGCTCGCAGCTCTTCGCCACGAACTCGGCCATCACCGACGTGGCAACGACGGCAGGCAAGGGGTGGAACCTGAGCGCCAATGGCGAGGCCACGCCGCAGAACATCGCGCCGGGAGGTACAGCCGACTTCGCCGACGGCAGCAACACAACCGTCACCCGCACGGGCAACCAGATCAAGGTCGATGTGGTGGCCGATCCCATCTTCAACTCGGTGACCACGGGCAACACGAAGATCGACAACGGCGGGCTGACCATCGTGGGTGGCCCGAGCGTGACGACCACTGGTATCAATGCCAGCGGCACGCAGATCACCAATGTGGCACCCGGCGTTGCAGGCACTGACGGCGTAAACGTCGATCAGCTGACCACCACGGTGGCCGGCAGCAAGACCAAGTACTACAGCGTCAACTCCACAGGGGGTGGTAACGAAGCCAACGATGGTGCGACAGGTGCCGATGCCATCGCGTCAGGCAAGAACGCCACGGCTGCAGGCGCTTCCAGCGTCGCCATGGGCTTGGGTGCGACAGCGGGAACGGCCAACAGCGTGGCACTGGGCTCGGGTTCAGTCACGGCAACGCCGGTGGGAACACCGAGCACGACGATCAACGGCACTGTCTATAACTTCCAGGGCGTCGCGCCGGTGGGTACGGTCAGCGTCGGCACGGTGGGCGGCGAACGCACGATCACCAACGTCGCAGCCGGCCGGATCTCCGGCACCTCGACCGACGCGATCAACGGCTCGCAGCTGTTCGCCACCAACCAATCAATCGCCGACGTGGCAACGACAGCAGGCAAGGGCTGGAATTTGAGCGCCAATGGCGAGGCGACACCGCAGAACATCGCTCCGGGCGGTACAGCTGACTTCGCCGACGGCAGCAACACAACCGTCACCCGCACAGGCAACCAGATCAAGGTCGACGTGGTGGCCGATCCGATCTTCAACTCAGTGACCACGGGCAACACGAAGATCGACAACAACGGGTTGACCATCGTGGGCGGCCCGAGCGTGACCGTGAACGGCATCGATGCAGGCAGCAAGGTGATCACCAACGTGGCACCGGGCGTTGCGGGCACCGATGGCGTGAACGTCGACCAGCTGACCACCACGGTGGCCGGCAGCAAGACCAAGTACTACAGCGTCAACTCCACAGGTGGGGGTAACGAGGCGAACGACGGTGCGACCGGTGCCGACGCCATCGCATCCGGCAAGAACGCGACCGCGGCCGGTGCTTCGGCAGTGGCCATCGGCCTGGGCGCGACGGCTGGCACGGCCAACAGCGTGGCACTGGGCGCGGGCTCGTCTACAGCCACGGCAGTCGGAACCGCCAGCACGACGATCAACGGCACGACGTACAACTTCCAGGGCGTCGCCCCGGTAGGCACGGTCAGCGTCGGTTCGGCAGGCGCGGAGCGCACGATCACCAACGTTGCAGCCGGCCGGATCTCCGGCACCTCGACCGACGCGATCAACGGCTCGCAGCTGTTCGCCACCAACCAGTCGATCGAAGACCTGAGCACCACGGTCATCGCCAACAAGACCAGGTACTACAGCGTCAACTCCACGGGCGGCACCAACGAGGACAACCTCGGCGCGACCGGCACCGACGCCATCGCATCGGGCAAGAACGCGGCGGCGGCCGGTGCTTCGGCGGTGGCCATCGGCCTCGGTGCGACGGCGGGCGACGCCAACAGCGTGGCACTGGGCGCGGGCTCGTCCACGGCTGCGGCAGTGGGAACCGCCAGCACGACGATCAACGGCACGGTCTACAACTTCCAGGGCGTCTCGCCGATCGGCACGGTCAGCGTCGGCACGGTCGGCAGCGAACGCACGCTCACCAACGTCGCGGCCGGTCGGATCTCGGGCACCTCGACCGATGCGATCAACGGCTCGCAGCTCTTTGCCACCAACCAGTCGATCGAAAACCTGAGCACCACGGTCACGGCCAACAAGATCAGGTACTACAGCGTCAACTCCACGGGAGGCGGCAACGAGGACAACCTCGGTGCCACGGGCGCCGACGCCATCGCATCGGGCAAGGATGCCAGCGCGACCGTCAACGGCGGCGTGGCCATCGGTTCGGGCGCGGTCTCCGACCGGGCCATCGCAAGCAGCACCGGCAACATTCCCGCAGGCAGCGCGCTGATCCCGTTCAACACCGCCGACCGCACCCTGCTGGGCGCGCTGTCGGTGGGCAGCGCCACCACCTACCGCCAGATCACCAACGTGGCGGACGGCACGCAGGCGCAGGACGCGGTCACGGTGCGCCAGCTCAGCGGTGCATTGCAGTCCTTCGCGGTCACGCCGATCAAGTACTTCCATGCCAACTCCACCGCGGCGGACTCGCTCGCGGTCGGCGCGGAATCGGTGGCGGTCGGCCCGCAGACGGTGGTCAACGGCAACAACGGCGTGGGCATCGGCAACGGCGCCGTGGTGCAGCAGAGCGCGCCGGGCGGCATTGCGATCGGGCAGGGCGCGACGTCGCACCTGGCCGACTCGATTGCCATGGGTACGGGCGCATCGGCCGCAGGCGTGCAGGGCGTGGCGATGGGGGCGGGCAGCAGCGTGACGCAGGCGGGCGGCGTGGCACTGGGCGCGGGCTCGGTGGCCTCGACGGCGGCGGGCGTGGCGGGCTACGTGCCGCCCACGGCCACCGACGCGCAACGCATCGCCATCGGCGCGACCACCAGCACGCTGGCGGCCGTCTCGGTCGGCAATGCGGCGAGCGGCCAGTTCCGCCAGATCACCGGCGTGGCCGCGGGCACGGCGGACAGCGACGCCGTCAATGTTTCGCAGTTGCGCGGCGTGCAGGGCACGGTCGCGGCAATCGACCAGTCGACGGTCAAGTACGACAGCAACGCCGACGGCTCGGTCAACTACAACAGCGTGAGCATGGGCGGCAGCAATGCCACCGGGCCGGTCACGGTGCACAACGTGGCGCCGGGCGTGGCGGGCACCGACGCGGTCAACGTCAACCAGTTGAACGCGCTCGGCGGCAGCCTGAACAACCGCATCAACGCGGTCAACGACCGCATCGACGGCGTCGAGAAGAACGCCTACGCCGGGGTGGCCGCGGCCATGGCGCTGCAGATGCCCGGCAGCTACGTGCCGGGCAAGACGGTCATGCGCATCGGCGCGGGTTCGTTCAAGGGCGAGAGCGCGGTGGGCATCAGCTTCCGGCGCACCGCCGAGAACAACGCCTGGAGCATCACCGGCGGCGTGGCGACCAGCCGGGCCGGGGTGGGCGCGACCGTCGGCGCGGAATGGGTCTTCAACTGATCGCCATAGAGAAGAACTGGACGAACTCACCATGAACAAGCTTTCTCAAGCCAGGACCTCTTTCGCGACCCGCACCATGCCGCTCGCCGCGCTCTGCCTTGCCGCACTGGTGGCCGGCGGCTGCTCGACCAGCTACACGATCACGCCGGAGATGCAGGCCCGTGCCGCTTCGGAGAACCCGTCGCCGCCGAAGGACGACGACTTTCCCGCACTCGGCTCGGCCACGTGGCAGCAGGGCGCCTTCCCGAGCCTGGAGGCCCTGCGCACCATGCGCACCGGCATGGGCAAGGACCAGGTGCGCGAGCTGCTGGGCTTTCCGCACTTCAGCGAAGGGCTGGCCGGGGTGCGCGAGTGGAACTACATCTTCCACTTTCGCACCGGCGCCGGCCCGGACTACATCACCTGCCAGTACATGGTTCGCTTCAATGCGGACGTGCTGGTCAACGGCACGTACTGGAAGGGACCGGGTTGCGCCGACCTGCTCAAGCCGCCGCCCGCAGCGGCACGGCCCGTCGCGGTCGTCCAGCCTGCGCCGGCACCTGCGAGGACGACGACGCTCGGTGCCGATGGGCTGTTCCGCTTCGACGGGCGTTCGCTCGCCGACCTGTTGCCCGAAGGCCGGCGCAAGCTCGATGCCCTTGCCAGCGACATCAAGGCCAATGCGACGCCGGTGGATGCGGTGCGGGTGACGGGCCACACCGACCGGCTCGGCAGCCAGGCCTACAACCAGGCCCTCTCGGTCGCGCGGGCCGATACCGTGCGCGACTACCTGGTGCAGGCCGGCGTGCCGGCGCAGCGCGTGCAGGTGCAGGGCAAGGGCGAATCGGAGCCGAAGGTGCAGTGCGCGCAGGCCAGCCGTGCGGCGCTGATCGACTGCCTGGCGCCGAACCGCCGCGTCGAGATCGAGATGTTCTCGACACGATGAGCACCGCGGCGGGCCTGTCGAAAGGGCAGGCCCGCCGCACCAAACGGGACGACGCGTGCGCCACAACGGCGCACGCCCTCGCGCACCACGGCCGTCCTGTGCCGTATTTGGTGCGCCGCGGACCCGCTGGCCGGCCGGATCGCCTGGCACGGATGTTGCGCAGGGTCTAGCACTGTGCCGCGGCAACGCCGCCGCGGCTCTCACAGTGCCTCCGCTAACGACGGCGGACCCGAGCGCACTGCAAGCCTTTGTCTAACCAAGGCCGGCAGTACGTCCGTTCCAACCCGATTCGCATCCGTCCCTTGCGGGGGCTTCGCTGTGACACGCCGTCTTTCGTGATGGTGTGTCCGGCGGCCTGTCGCATGGTCGGCTGCGTACAGGATCCGACATGAAAATCGCAGTCATTGGCCACGGCATGGTGGGCCACAAGTTTCTGGAGCAACTCCACGAGCTCGGCGTCGCGGATGCAGAGGTCACGGTGTTCTGCGAAGAGCCCCGCGCGGCCTACGACCGGGTGCATCTTTCCGAATTCTTCGCGGGCAAGACTGCCGAAGACCTCTCGCTCGTGGAGCCCGGCTTCTTCGAGCGCAGCGGCTTCACGCTGCGCCTCGCGGCGAAGGCCGTGGCCATCGAGCGGCGCAACAACACGCTCACCACGGCCGATGGCGAAGTGGTGGCCTACGACAAGCTCGTGCTTGCAACCGGCTCGTCGCCGTTCGTGCCGGCCGTGCCCGGCCGCGACCGCGACAACTGTTTTGTCTATCGCACCATCGAAGACCTCGAAGCGATGAAAGCCTGCGGCGCCCGCTCGAAGAGCGGCGTGGTCGTCGGCGGTGGCTTGCTGGGCCTCGAATGCGCCAAGGCACTGCGTGACATGGGCCTGGAGACCCACGTGGTCGAGTTCGCGCCGCGTCTCATGGCCGTGCAGGTCGACGAGGGCGGTGGCCGCGCGCTGCGCAGCAGCATCGAGGCGCTGGGCCTGCATGTGCACACGGGCCGCAACACGGTGGAGATCACCGATGGCGCCGCCGCGCGGCACCGCATGGTGTTCGCCGACGGCACGTACCTGGAGACCGACATGATCGTGTTCTCCGCCGGCATCCGCCCGCGCGACGAGCTGGCCCGCCAGTCGGTGCTGGCCATCGGCCCACGCGGCGGCGTGGCGATCGACAGCCACTGCCGCACGAGCGACCACGATGTGTATGCCATCGGCGAGTGCGCCTCGTGGAACGAACAGACCTTCGGCCTCGTGGCACCCGGCTACGACATGGCCCGCGTTGCCGCGAAGCACATCGCCGGCCAGCAGGACGCCGCCTTCACCGGCGCGGACATGAGCACCAAGCTCAAGCTCATGGGCGTTGACGTCGCCAGCATCGGCGACGCGCACGGCAAGACGCCGCATTCGCGCGCCTACCAGTACATCAACGAGCACAAGCAGATCTACAAGAAGATCGTGGTGAGCGAAGACGGCAAGCAGCTGCTGGGCGCGGTGCTGGTCGGCGACGCGGCCGAGTACGGCACGCTGCTGCAGATGGCGCTCAACGGCATCGCGCTGCCGGCGGACCCGGAGTTCCTGATCCTTCCCGCGAGCGACGGCAAGGCGCGCCCGGGCCTGGGCGTCGATGCGCTGCCCGACACGGCCCAGATCTGCTCTTGCAACAACGTGACCAAGGGCCAGATCTGTGCGGCCGTGGGCGAGGGCGCCTGCACCGTCGCCGAGATGAAGGCCTGCACCAAGGCCGGCGCCACCTGCGGCGGCTGCGTGGCGCTGGTGGGGCAGGTGATGAAGGTGCAGATGGCCAAGCGCGGCATGGCCGTGAACAACCACCTGTGCGAGCACTTCGCGTACTCGCGCCAGGAGCTCTACCACCTGATCCGCGTGGGCGAGATCCGCAGCTTCGACGACCTGCTCGCCAAGCACGGCAAGGGCCTGGGCTGCGACGTCTGCAAGCCCACCGCGGCGAGCATCTTCGCCTCGTGCTGGAACGAGTTCGTGCTGAAGAAGAACCTCGCGAGCCTGCAGGACAGCAACGACTACTTCCTCGGCAACATCCAGAAGGATGGCACCTACTCGGTCGTACCGCGCATGCCGGGCGGCGAGGTCACGCCCGACGGGCTCATCGCCGTGGGGCAGGTCGCCAAGAAGTACGGCCTCTACACCAAGGTCACCGGCGGCGCCCGCGTGGACATGTTCGGCGCGCGCGTCGAGCAGCTGCCCTCGATCTGGGAAGAACTCATCGCCGCGGGCTTCGAATCGGGCCATGCCTACGGCAAGTCGCTGCGCACGGTGAAGAGCTGCGTGGGTTCGACATGGTGCCGCTACGGTGTGGACGACAGCGTGGGCCTGGCCGTGGAGCTGGAGAACCGCTACAAGGGCCTGCGCGCACCGCACAAGATCAAGTTCGGGGTGTCGGGTTGCACCCGCGAATGCGCCGAGGCGCAGGGCAAGGACGTGGGCATCATCGCCACCGAGAAGGGCTGGAACCTCTACGTGTGCGGCAACGGCGGCATGAAGCCGCGCCACGCCGAGCTCTTCGCCTCCGACCTCACCAAGGCGCAGCTCATCCAGCTGATCGACCGCTTCCTGATGTTCTACGTGCGCACGGCCGACCGCCTGCAGCGCACCAGCACCTGGCGCGAAAACCTCGAAGGCGGACTCGACTACCTCAAGGGCGTGCTGCTGCAGGACACCCTCGGCATCGCCGGCGAACTCGAAGTGCAGATGCAGAACGTGGTCGACACCTACCAGTGCGAGTGGAAGACCGCGGTGAACGACCCGGCCACGCGCCAGCGCTTCCGCTCCTTCGTCAACAGCGAGAAGCCCGACGAGCACATCGTGTTCGTGAAGGAGCGCGGCCAGATCCGCCCGGCCCGCGCCGAAGAGCGCAGCACCGAAGCCGATGCCGAAACCGTCTGAAGAACACCCGAGGAGATTCCAGATGACCACCGACACCCTCCAATGGACCGCCGTGTGCGCGGCCAGCGACATCCTTCCTGACACCGGCGTCTGCGCGCTGGTGGAGGGCGTGCATGTCGCGATCTTCAGCGTGGGCCGCGAGCAGGCCCTGTATGCCATCGACAACGTCGATCCGAAGGCCGGTGCCAGCGTGCTGTCGCGCGGACTGGTGGGCAGCCTGGGCGACCGCATCGTCGTTGCCTCGCCGCTCTACAAGAACCACTTCGACCTGCGCAGCGGCGAATGCCTGGAGGCGCCCGAGTACTCGGTGCGCGCCCATGCGGTGCGCGTGGACGAAGGCCGCGTGTTCGTCGCGCTGGGCTGAGCCGCGCACCTTCGACGCTTCAATCTTTTCTCTGCTTTCTCAAGGAATCCCGATGGCCTATCTAGCCCCCGCCGAGTTCGTGACCAAGATGGTCGATGCCGGCGAATCCAAGCTGCTGATGTCCACGCGCGACACGCTCATCCGCTCCTACATGGCCGGCGCCATCCTGGCGCTCGCCGCGGCCTTTGCCGTGTCCATCACCGTGAACACCGGCAATGCGCTGGTGGGCGCGATGCTGTTCCCGGTCGGCTTCATCATGCTGTACCTGCTGGGCTTCGACCTGCTGACCGGCGTCTTCACGCTCGCGCCGCTCGCGGTGCTCGACAAGCGCCCCGGCGCCACCTGGGGCGGCGTCATGCGCAACTGGAGCCTGGTGTTCGTCGGCAACTTCGCGGGCGCGCTCACGGTGGCGGTGTTCATGGCGATCATCTTCACCTTCGGTTTCAGCGAGGCGCCCAACGCCATCGGCGAGAAGCTCGGCCACATCGGCGAAGGCCGCACCGTGGGCTATGCCGCGCACGGCGCCGCCGGCATGCTGACGCTGTTCATCCGCGGCGTGATGTGCAACTGGATGGTCTCCACCGGCGTGGTCGCGGCCATGATGTCCACCACCGTCTCGGGCAAGGCCATCGGCATGTGGATGCCGGTGATGGTGTTCTTCTACATGGGCTTCGAACACTCGATCGTCAACATGTTCCTGTTCCCCACCGGCCTGTTGCTGGGCGGCAAGTTCACGCTGATGGACTACCTGATCTGGAACGAGATTCCCACCGTCATCGGCAACCTCGTCGGCGGCCTGACCTTCGTGGGGCTGACGCTGTACTCGACGCACTACAAGACGGCGCCCAAGCGCAAGGCCAGCTGAGCACGGGCCACTCCGACGCACACGCATCGCTTCGATGCTGATGCCCACGCAGAAGGCGCTGCGCGTGACGCTCGGCCAGCACTCGCTGGCCAAGCCGGGCGCGGTGAACCAGGACTTCCACGGCGCAATGCTCCCCGAGGGAACGCTGCGCATGTCCAAGGGCATCGCGGTCGCGCTTGCGGATGGCATCGGCTCCAGCCGCGTGAGCCAGGTAGCGAGCGCTGCGGCCGTGCGGGGCTTTCTGGACGACTACTACGCCACCTCCGATGCGTGGTCGGTGCGCCGCGCGGCCCAGCGGGTGCTGAGCGCCACCAACTCGTGGCTGCACGCGCAGACGATGCGCAGCGACGCGCGCTTCGACAAGGACAGCGGCTACGTCTGCACCTTCAGCGCGTTGATCTTCAAGGGCCGCGACGTGCACATGCTGCACGTGGGCGATGCGCGCATCCACCGCCTGCATCCGAACGGGCTGGAGCAGCTCACCGAAGACCACCGCGTGCACCTGTCGTCGGTCGAGTCGTACCTCGGGCGCGCGCTGGGCGCGGGGCCGAACGTGGAGATCGACTACCGCTGCTGGGAGGCGGAGGTGGGCGAGGTCTACCTGCTGGCCACGGACGGCGCCTATGCCCACCTCGACGCCGCTGCGGTGCACGATGCGATCGCGCGCTGCGGCGATGACTTCGACGAAGTCGCGCGTCTGCTCATGGAGGCCGCGCGAGCCCGCGGCAGCGACGACGATTGCACGGTGCAGCTCGTGCGCGTCGACGAACTGCCGGCCGCCGACGCCGCTCCGCTCCCATTGCAGCGCGAGGGCCTCGCCATCGCGCCGCCGCTTGCGCCTCGCGCGCGCTTCGAAGGCTTCACGCTCGTGCGCGAACTGCATGTGAGTTCGCGCAGCCACGTTCACCTGGCCGTGGACGATTCGAGCGGGCAGCAGGTGGTGCTCAAGCTCCCGTCGGTCGACCTGCGCGACGACTCGGAGTACCTCGACCGCTTCGTGCTCGAGGAGTGGGTGGCGCGGCGCATCGACAACGTGCATGTGCTCAAGGCGAGCGCCATCGACCGCACGCGCGGCCACCTGTACGTCGCCATGGAATACGTCGATGGCCAGACGCTGGCGCAATGGATGGTCGACAACCCCCGGCCGTCGCTCGACAGCGTGCGCCGCATCGCCGAGCAGCTCGCGAGCGGGCTGCAGGCGCTGCACGGCAAGGAGATGCTGCACCAGGACGTGCGCCCCGAGAACGTGATGATCGACCGCACCGGCACCGTGCGGATCATCGACCTTGCGACGACCCATGTGGCGGGGCTCGCCGATGGGGCGGGCGAGGGCAGGCCGCTCGCCATCACCGGCACGCTGCAGTACACGGCGCCCGAGTACTTCACCGGACATGGCGGCAGCGCGAGGTCCGATCTGTTCTCGATGGCGGTGATCGTCTACCAGATGCTCACGGGCCAGTTGCCGTATGGGCTGCACGTGTCGCGGGTGCGGTCGCCTGCCGACGTGAACCGGCTCCGCTATGTGCCGATGCGCCATCTGCGGCCCGACCTGCCCGAGTGGGTCGATGCGGTGCTGCAGAAGGCGCTGCATCCGAATCCGTTGAAACGCCAGGAGGCCGTGTCCGAACTCGCGCACGATCTGCGGGCACCGGGCCAGGCGTTTCTTCGCCCACGCCTGCCACCGCTGATCGAGCGGCACCCCGTGCGTTTCTGGCAGGCGACCACGGCGTTGCTGGCCATCGCGTCGGCGGTACTGCTCGGGGTGTTGATCCTGGGGCGTTGAGGCTGCCGGGTTCAGTGCGTGGATCGCAGCAGCGCCCAGCCGACGGTCGAAGACCTCAGCACGGCACCGCGCTGACTTTGTCCACCGCCAGACGCAGCGACTGCATCGTGGCCTCGGTCGTCTCGATGCGGCGCTGCAACTCCTCGTTCACCAGCCGCATCAGCGCGCTCAGTTCGGTGCGGATGGGGTGGACATCTTCCGAGTCGCCCGGGTGCTGCGGAACGACGAGTTTCTCGATGCACGCATAGGCGAGCCGCACGTCGTGCAGGCTGTCGATGTCGTCGCAGGCCCGCAGCGCGAGCAATGCGGCGCTGTCGGTGTCGAAGGGTTCGGGGAACGGGGGAACGTCAGCCATGCATGGCCTCCAAGGGTTTCGGTTTGCTGAAACCGACGCACCCGAGGCCAATCGGAGGCGGCGGCTCGACGGGTTGGCCTACCGGGAAACCACTTGCGTGAAACCGGCCGGGCTTGCGCCCGCCCATCGAGCCGCCTAAACAGGAAGCAAGAGTGACGAAGCCGCAGACCCTGCGGGGGTGACTGCGGCTTGCGTCGCAGTGATTTCAATGGGAGGCCAATCCCGGTCACGCCTGTTTTGACGTGACGGGGCGCAGTATAGCTACGCGAGTGTGTTTGCCTTTGCAGCCCGCGTGACCTCCGCTACGAACGGCGATTGAGATCAAGATGAACCCGCAATCCGTTCACGCTGAGCTTGTCGAAGCGCCGCGCGAGCATCGATGATGGGCGTGCTGCGCCAAGCCAATCATCAAGACGAGCCATTTCCGCGAGACTGGCGGTGCAGATCAGAGGCAGCTTTGGGAGCTCCAAAAGCTCACGTTGGAACGTAGGTTGCGAGCGTCCGTCTTGCAGCGGTTGCTGTCAGTCGTTGCTGTGAGATCAACTGACGCTGACTGCCACAAAGCGGCCGTTCCAGGCTGGCTCGAGCAGACGGTGTCGACGCCGATGCAGAACTGCCTCATCACACCGCACTAGATCTGAACCACCTGGGGGTGATCACTCCCTATGTGGTTATGTTGGAAAGAGGTCGCGCACGCGCGCAAACGGCAGGCCGGTCTCTGCGGCACTGCGCACCTTGCTTTCAAGGACGTGGTTGAGCGGCAGCTCGCAGCTGTGCGTTTCCTAGAGGTCGAGGCCGTCCATGCAGACCACGCACTTGCCCTTGCCGAAGGCGGCAAGGCCGTCTTCGGTGAGACCGCTGTTGCTGACGAACGGGCCGCGCGTCCACGCCGCCGTTGGTTCGAGCTTGCCGTGGAACGTGTGCAGGTCGGCCACGCCGGTCGGCGCCTCCTGCCACTTGGCCTTCACCAGATAGGTTTCGCCTTGGAGCACGAAGCCATGCGCGCCTCTTTATGATGACCACCACACTATCAAACTAAGGCTTACGCCAATACGGGAGACGACATGAAGGTTGTACGGCTGACCATCTCGAATTTTCGCGGCATCAAGTCGGCTGAGCTCCTGTTCGACGGGCACACCTTGATGGTGGGCTCCAACAATGTCGGCAAGAGCACACTCTGCGAAGCACTCGACCTGGTCTTGGGACCGGACCGGCTCAACCGCTTCCCTCCGGTCGATGAGTTCGACTTCTACAACGCTGAATACTTGGCCCCTGCCGCAGAAGAAGGTGCGGAGCGGGTGCCGATTCCGCTTCGGATCGAGGCGGTCCTCATCGAACCCGGCGCCGAGATCGGAGCCAAGTGCGGCGGCAACATCGAGTTCTGGCATGTTGCCGAGCAAAGACTGCTCGGGCCGGGAGAGGCCGACGCCGCCAATCCACCCCACGCCGTCCCCTGTCTTCGGATCGAGACCATCGGCCAATACAACCCCGAGGAAGACGAGTTCGAGGCCCGCAACTACTTCTCCCATAGTCCCGACGCTCCCCCCGGGGAGCTGACCAAGGTTCCCAAGCCGATCAAGCGGCTGTTTGGCTTCCTCTACCTGCGGGCGTTGCGGACCGGCTCGCGGGCGCTGAGCCTGGAGCGTGGGTCGCTTCTCGACATCATCCTGCGGACCAAGGGCGTGCGCACCAGCCTTTGGGAGAAGACCATCGAGCGCCTGCGCGGCCTCGACATCGAAGCCGACGCGGCCGAGATCGCGCCGGTTCTGCGATCCGTGGAGAGGCGGCTGGCCCGCTACATCGCATTGGAGTCGCCCGGCAACGCCACCAAGCTGCATGTCTCGGAGCTCACGCGTGAGCATCTGCGCAAGACGATGACGTTCTTCTTGGCGCTGTCGGCGGATCAAGGACACGTCCCATTCCCCCACGCCGGCACGGGCACCATCAACACGCTGGTGCTCGCGCTGCTCTCCTTCATCGCCGACCTCAAGCCCGACACGGTCATCTTCGCCATGGAGGAGCCCGAGATCGCGGTGCCGCCGCACACCCAGCGACGCATCGCCCAATACCTGCTGACCAAGACGACGCAGGCCTTCGTGACCTCCCACTCGCCATTCGTGATCGAGAAGTTCGAGCCATCCAAGACACTGCTGCTGGCTCGCAATGCCGGCGTGGTCACGGCGCGAAAGGTCTCCGACGCCACCGGCCTCAAAGACAACGACTACAAGCGCTTCTCTCGCTCCGGCCTGTCTGAATGCATGCTGGGACGAGCAGCCATCGTCGTCGAAGGCGTTACCGAGTTGCATGCGATGCCCGTCGTCGCACGGCGTATGGAAGAGAGCGATCCCAACTTGCAGCCGCTGGACATCGCGGGTGTGGCCTTCTTCGACGCTGATGGCGAGTCGAACATGCCCAAGTTCGGAAAGTTCTTCAAGACGCTGGGGCTACGCACCTTCGCCTTCTATGACCTTGACTACAAAAAGAAGCGCAAGGCCGAGCAGGCGCAGGCTCTGGCGGACAACTTCGAAATCAATGTCGAGCACGCCTACAAGGGCTTCGAAGACCTCGTCGTGGCGGAGGTGCCCGTGGATCGGCTGTGGTCCTTCCTGTCGGGCCTAAAAGCCAATGATGAGAACGGCAACGTTGCCATACCCGACGTGCGCCCGAACGACGACGCGGTCAAGGCCATCGCCAAAGAAGCCCTCGGCGGCAACAAGGGCGCCGGCTGGTCGGCGCGCCTGTTCGAGGAGTGCGAGCTCCACGAGCTGCCGGCCACGGTGACGAAGTTTCTGGCATCAGTGTTCGCACTGTTCCCACCTCCACCCCCGATCGACGACGGCGATGAAGCACCACCCGAACCGGCTGCTGCTGCTGCTGCAGCTCCATGAACGAGCCTTGCAAGCTGCGCGAAAGCGTCATGGCTTGCGAGGGCCATGCCTTGGTCATCGGCGGCCCCGGCAGCGGCAAGACGACGCTCGCGCTGCGCAAGGCGGTCAAGCGGATTCGCGACGGCATGCTTCCGGGTCAGTCGGCCTTGTTCCTGAGCTTCTCGCGGGCGGCAGTGGCGCGCATCTTGGATGCCGCCAAGCTCGAGTCCACCAAAGCCGAACAGGAGCAGCTCTCCATCCAGACGTTCCATTCGTTCTTCTGGGACATCCTCAAAGCCCACGCCTACCTGCTTGGGGCACCGCATAGGCTCTCGATCTTGCTGCCACACGACGAGAAGGCCCTGTCGGGCGGCCTCGACGACGAAGACGATGGCTGGGACGAGTGGCTCGTCGAGCGTGAGCGGCTGTTTCGCGAAGAGGGGCGGATCGCGTTCGATCTGTTCGCGCCCAATGCGACAGCTCTGTTGGCTCGCAGCTCGCATCTTTTGGTGTCGATCGCCCATCGGCATCCCATCATCATCGTGGACGAGGCCCAGGACACCGGCCAATACGCGTGGCAGTGCATCCAGATGCTCGCGCCACACACGCAGGTGCTGTGCCTGGCAGACCTCGAGCAGCAAATCTTCGACTACCTGCCAGGCGTCGGCCCGGAGCGCGTGATCGCCATCCGGGAGGCGTTGAAGCCGCACGAGATCGACCTTGGGACGCAGAACCACCGCAGCCCGGACTCCGAAATCTTGGCGTTCGGCAATGACATCCTGACGGCCAAGCCACGCGGCGCGCCCTACAAGGGCGTATCCGCCCTTACCTACCGCCCCGAGAAGCCACCGCCGAACTGGAATCATCTGCTGCGCCGAGCCCTCGGGGAGCTCTTGAAATCGATTCGGGCTCAGAGCGACAAGAAGGTGGAGACGGTCGCGATACTGGTCACCAACAACCGCAGTGCGTTGAAGATGTCCAACGCCCTCAACGCGTTGGGGGCCAATGTCGGGAAGCCGGTTCGGCACAAGCTGCTGTTCGACGAGGCCGAAGCGCTGCTGTCAGCCCGTTTCGCGGCCTTTCTGCTGGAACCCAAGGACCTCGCCCAACTGGAGGCCGATGTCGCCACCAGTATGGAAATGATCGCCGCCGCGAGGCGCGCGACGGGACAGGGCCGGAAGGAAGTCGCCAAACTCTTGGAGCAGGCCAACAAAATCAAGGGTGGCAAGGCCCTGAACATCAACATCGCCAACGCGCTGCGCGGCCTGATTTCAGGCTTGGCAGTCAACGATTTCAGCGGCGATCCCGCCGAGGACTGGCTCACGGTCAAACATGAGCTGCGGGCGACCAATCAAGACGAACTCACGCGGGTCGCCGCGCAGTTGGACTTCTTGGTGGCGTTCCGTCGGGGACATCGCATCTCGGCTGCCCTCTCTGATGAATGGCTTCGCGACGGCGCCTACACCAATGCCCGCACCGCCCTCGACTTGGCTCTCGCACAGGAGCAAATCCTCGACGGCGTGGAGCCGCAGATGGGCTTGCAAGTCATGAATTTCCACAAGGCCAAGGGCAAGCAGTTCGACGGAGTCATCCTCGTCCGCGAAGCTCGTCGGACCGGCCCTGCCGTCGAATCATCTTTCGTTTGGCGAGGCGACAATGCCCCGTATCCCAAAAGCCGACGTGTGCTTCGAGTCGGCATCACGCGAGCAAAAGTCCACACGCTCATACTCGATCCGCTTTGGCCGCAATGCCCCCTGCTCAAGGGGCACAAGCTCTAAGGAAAACTCCTCGTCAGTCGGACTGGCGCGTGGCGTTATGACGTAGGTCGATTGGTGACGGAGTTTTGCACGAAGACCAAGGTCATTCCCTCTTGAGCCGACCGGCTGGCTACAGATTCCGACTGAGAGTTGTCGGTAGCGAGGGGAATCGCTTCGCACGAGGAAGGTCAATGACCGGTTCCGGCAGCCGCTGACATTCGCTTTAGAACGGTGAACGACCGTACCCAGTCTGAAGCAGACAGCAAGCCCCGTCACGCGAGCGTTGGCTCCTGACCGACTGCAGCCGGTCGCATCGCCGTCACCAATAGGCTAAAAACCACTCTCGATACCGTCTCGAACGGCACCATCATCAGGACACAGACATGGACTTCTCGTTGGCAAATCGGATCGCCAGGATCCGCTCTGAACTTGACCGCCTGAAGGCGGCGGACCTGAAGACCACCATCATCGACCTCGGCGACCGCGAAGTGGTCGGCTACCGGTGCAGGATCCACGGTGCAGCCGTGCATCGCTACGCGCTCGCCGCGCCCGTGAATCCCGAGGAGCTCGCTGCATTCGAGCGCCAGCTCGGCACCCGTCTGCCATTGGAATACCGCGAATGGCTGACTTTGGTGAGCGACGGCGGCGCCGGCCCCATGCTGGGCGTGTTTCCACTGGCCAAGGAGGCCGAAAACGCTGTGATCGACCACGCCGCCGATTTCCCGTTCACCGCTGAGAACCCCTGCGCAGCTGTCCCTGAGGGCGCGGACGCAGAGCGGTCGCGGAACATCGCTCGCATCTACCGCGGCATGACCTTCCTCGCGAACGAAGGGCATGGCATGTACAACCTCCTGATTCTTCGAGGCGCCGCCGCCGGGCAGGTCTGGTGGTACAGCCACGAGCAGGCCTGCGCGATGCCGATTCTTCACCCCGAGACCCGCAGGCCGTTGAGCTTTCTGGACTGGTACGAACTATGGCTGGTGCGCGCACTCGACCCGAATGGCGATCAGGTGGGAAGCTTCGGAGAGTTTGTCTGACTGTCTGCTTCCGAGAGACTGGTTCCGGCCGAACGCCGAAGGCTGGTCCTCGGCGCAAGACCACGATCTGCTCAAACCGGGATTGCCGGTCGCGCACGTTCCTCCAGCAACTCCTTCAAAAAACCCCAAGGAAAAATCCCCCGGTCGTGGCCATCGCTGAACACGAACTGCACCCCATAAGCCCCCACCGGCTGTATGTCCGCGAGCTGCACGTCACCCGCATCGCCATCGCCCCCAGCCGCACGCAGCACCTTGCAATCTGCACAAGGGCAATTGGCCCGCAGCAACTGGTACGTAGCCAGATACCGCTCCCCATTGCCCCAGCAAAACTCCAGCGCACCCCGCGCGCGGTGATCGACGATGGACTCAGGCGCCATGGGCCGCCTTGCCGATCTGCGCGATGGCCAGCCGGGCCGATTTGCGCACTTCGGGATCCGGGTCATCCGCGGCAAGTTCGAGTGCGGGTAGCGCCCCTGCATCGCCGATATCGCCCAGCGCCAGCGCGGCTTCCTTGCGCAGGTTGCTGATGCTGTGGCCCAGCGTCGCGAGCAGTTGCGTGACGCTCTCCGCGCTGCGCAGCCGCCCCAGGCTGCGGGCCGCACGCAGGCGCACCTGCCAGTAGTCGTCGTTCAGCGCCACCAGCAGCGCGGCGGTCGCGGCAGGCTGCTGCAGTTTGCCGAGCGCGGTGGCGGCTTCTTCGCGCACCTGCCAGCTCGCGTCGCGCAGCGCGGTTTCCAGCGCGATGCGCGCCTCTGCATCGCCCGCCGCAAAGGCCAGCGCGCCCACGGCTGCGCGGCGCACTTCGTCCACCGGGTCCGAGGCGGCAAGGCCGGCCAGCGCAGGCAGCGCGGGTGCATGTTTCAGATAGCCGAGCACGCCGATGGCTTCGCGGCGCAGGGCGATGGCGTCGGCGGAGCCCTGCGCGGCGCGCGGTTCCTGCAGCACCGCCAACGCAGGCCCGGCGCTGGCGGGCACGCGCAGCTCTCGCAATGCGCGCAGCACGGCGGCGCGCACCCGCGCGGGGCCGGTGTCCGCATGCGGCAGCAGCCAGGCGGCCGATGCGGGCACCTTCAGTTCGGCCAGGCTGTGGGCGGCGGCTTCGCGCACTTGCGCATCGGCGTCGTCGAGCGCCCGCGCCAGCCCTTCGACGGCGGACTGGTTCTCCATGGTTTCAAGCGCCAGCGCGGCGGCGGCGCGCACGGCCGGCGTGTCGTCGCGAAGGGCGGCGACCAGCAGCGGCGTGTGCGTCTCGTCGGACAGGTCGCCCAGGTCCATCACGGCGATGCGGCGCACTTCGGCATCGGGCGAGGCGAGGCGTTCGGCAATGGCTTGCAGTTCGGGGTCGTCGAGGAGCGAGGAAGTCATTCTTTGTTTGTCTAGATGGCGAAGCGCAGTTGCGCAGCGGTGGGGGCGGTGCCGAGCGGCGTGAGGCGTTCCAGCGGTTCGCTGGCGTCCGCATGCGGATGCAGCAACTGCAGGCAGCGCCGCTTGAGCGCGGTGAATTCGGAAGAGGTGACCAGCGACGGATCGCGCGGCCGGGGAAAGCCGAGCGCGAACTCGGCCACGATGCGGCCCGGCCGCGGCCCCATCACGAGCACCCGGTCGCCGAGGAACAGCGCCTCGTCGATGTCGTGCGTGATGAAGACGATGGTGGTGCGCACGCGCGCCCACGCGTCGAGCAGCTGGCGCTGCATCATCAGCCGCGTCTGGGCGTCGAGCGCGCCGAAGGGCTCGTCCATCAGCATCACGCGCGGATGGTTGATGAGCACCCGCGCGATCTCCACGCGCTGCTGCATGCCGCCCGAAAGCTGCGAGGGGTAGAAGGCTGCGAAGTCGTCCAGGCCCACGAGCCGCAGCATCTCGTGCGCGCGCACATGGCGCTCGCGGCGGCCGACGCCCTGCATCTTCAGGCCGAAGGCGACGTTGTCGAGCACCTTCTTCCAGGGGAAGAGCGTGTGGTGCTGGAAGACGAGGCCGCGGTCGGGATGCGGTCCGCGAACGGGCTCGCCGTCGACGTGGATCACGCCGCTCGCAGGCGTCAGGTGGCCGGCGAGTGCGCCGAGCAGCGTCGACTTGCCGCAGCCCGAAGGCCCGAGCAGGCAGACGAACTCGCCGGGCTCGACGTGGAGCGTGATGTCCTGCACCGCATCGAAGGCCTGCGCGCCCTGGCCGAGGCGCACGCGCAGGTCGTCGATGGCGATGCGGCCGGTCTGCACATCGGCCTTCATGCGCGTTTCTCCTGCACCGCGCGCCATGGCATCAGCGACTGGCCGATCCACCGCACCAGCGCGCTGCTGCCCATGCCGAGCACGCCGATGAAGAGCATGCCCACCACGATGTCGGCGTAGTTCTGGATCGTGTACGACATCCACGTGTAGTAGCCGATGCCGAACTGGCCCGAGATCATCTCGGCCGTGACGAGGCAGAACCACGCGGTGCCCATGCCGATGGCAAGACCCGTGACGACGCTCGGCAGCGCGCCCGGCAGGATCACCTCGCGGAACACCGCGAAACGGCCCGCGCCCAGGCTGCGCGCCGAGGCGACGAGGCGCGCATCCACCGCCTCCACGCCGTGCACGGTGTTGAGCAGCACGGGGAAGAGCGCGCCGATGAATGTGATGAACACCATCGAAGCTTCGGACGACGGAAACATCAGGATGGCCAGCGGAATCCACGCGACCGCGGGAATCGGCCGCAACACTTCGAGCGGCGGCAGCAGCGTGTCTTCGGCCCAGCGGGCGCGGCCGATCGCGAGGCCCAGCGCCACGCCCGTCACGGCCGCGAGCCCGAAGCCGATGAACACGCGGCGCAGGCTCGCCGAAAGGTGCTGCAGCACCAGCGGCGACTGCACCAGCGACCATGCGGACTCGGCCACCTCGCGCGGCGGCGGCACGTTCTGGAAGGTGATGAAGCCCAGGTTCGTGCGCTCGCGCGTGGCGAGGTGCCATGCAAGCACGCACAGGAGCAGCGCGGCGATGCGCCACGTGGCGCGCGGCAGCTTGTCGTTCAAGGAGCTGGCCATGGTGAGGTTCGCTGAACGGGGAGGGCGTCAGCCGGCCAGCGCGGCGCGCACGCCGGCGAAGTCCTGCACCTTGCCGCCGTTCTTCGCGGCCCAGCCCTCGGCCTGGTCCTTGAGCAGGAAGGCATCGACCTCGCCCTTGGCGCCAAGCACGAACCACGCATCGGCGGCCAGCAGCTTGTTGCCGCTGTTGCGGTCCTGCGCATAGACCACGCGCGCCTTCTTGCCCGCCTTCTCCAGCTTCTGCAGGTCGCCCAGTGCGTTCTCGGGCGAGGCGTAGTGGCGCACCAGCGGCTCGCCGGCCACCCACACCTGGGCCACGCGGCTCACGTCGGTGATGGGCTTGCCGGTCGCTGCATCCTTCGCCGCCAGCGGGGCGCGGGCATAGTTCTTCAGTTGCTTGTCGTAGTCCAGGCCGGCTTCCTTGAAGGCGGTGCGGATGTAGCCGTCCTGCACGAAGGCGTTGGCGTCGATGTCGTTGTCGGTGCGCTTCAAGAGGCGCAGCGTGTCGAGCGATGTCTTCACCGCCTGGCGGTACTCGGGCTTCCAGCTCAGGTCGCGCGTCTGCAGGCCGAGCGGGCCGTGGAACAGGTAGTTGACCTCGGCCTCGATGCCCGTGACCTTGGCGATCAGCTCGCTGTATTTCTCGGGTTCGGCGGCCACGAGGCGGTCGGCTTCCAGCGCGGCGCGCAGGTAGGCGGTGACGACCTCGGGGTACTTCTTCGCATACTCCTCGTCGACCAGGCTGCCGTGGAAGGTGGGGGCGTTGGCCTGCGAGCCGTCGTAGATCTTGCGGGCGAAGCCGCGGTACGGAAAGAGTTCGGCGAAGGGCACGAAGTCCGCATGCGCCTCGACCTTGCCGGCCTGCAGCGCGGGGCCGGCCACTTCAGGGGCCTGCGTGGTGATATTCACGTCCTTCAGCGGATCCCAGCCCTGCGCCTGGATCGCGCGCAGCAGCATGCCGTGCGAGGTCGAGGCGAAGGGCACCGAGATGGTCTTGCCCTTGAGTTCGGCGAGCGACTGCACCTTCGAATCCTTCGGCACGACGATGCCGTTGCCACTGCCCGTTGTGCTGCCGGAAAGCACGGTGATGAAGATGCTCTTGCGCCCCGCCTTCTGGAAGGCCGCGCCGTTGAAGCCGCCCGGAAAGTCGGCCATCGAGCCCAAGTCCAGCTTGCCCGCGACCATCTCGTTGGTCAGTGGCGCGCCGGAGGTGAAGTTCTTCCACTCGATCTGGTATTGCGCGTCCTTGTACTTGCCGGTGCGCGGCAGGTATTTCTCGAGCAGCTTCAGCTCGCGAATCAGGAGGCCGCCGGTGGCGCAGTTGATGGTGGTGTCCTGCGTGCCGATGGCGATGCGGATGGTCTCGGCCTGCGCTGCGGGCAGCGTCAGCAGCAGGCCGAGGGTCGCGCTCCACAGCGCCAGGGTTCTCTGGGTTTTCATCGTGATGCTCCGGGTTGAAATGCGGGGAGGGCGCGTGGCTCAGCGCAGCAGGTAGGGGATGTCGACGGTGACCGCGCCGGTAGGGCAGTCCTTCTCGCAAGGCATGCAGTACCAGCACTCGTCGAACTTCATGTAGGCCTTGCCCTTGCTGAGGTCGATGGCGAGCACGTCGAGCGGGCAGACGTCCACGCAGACGGTGCAGCCCTTGTGGGCGATGCACTTGTCGTCGTCGATGCGCACGGGCACGCTGGTGGGGTTGAAGGCGAGGGGCATGTGGGGTTCTCTTTTTTTTGTTGGGGCGGGAGGTGTCAGGCCGCGACCGGCTCGCGGACGGCGGCGGGCACGCGCAGGTGCTGGTAGGCGGACATCTCGTGCGCATCGAGCGGCACGATGTACGGATCGACGGGGCGCTTGAAGCTCACCATGGCATCGCCCTGCTTTTGCAGCTGCGTATGGCAGAACCAGTCGCGGTCGTTGCGCTCGGGAAAGTCCACGCGGTGGTGGTAGAGGCCCCAGCGGCTTTCGGTGCGGTAGAGCGAGGCGCGCGCGGCCATCTCGGCGCAATCGCGGATCGCATGCACTTCCATCGCGCGCATCAGCTCGTGCGGGCCGGGGGCGGCGAGCTGTTCCAAGTCTTCGTGGATCTGCTCGAAGCGCGAGAGACCGATCTCCATCTTGCGCGTGACCTTGGGCGGCTGCAGGTAATCGTTGACCATGCGGCGCAGCTTGTATTCGACCTGCGCGGGCGGCAGGCCACCCTCGCGCAGAAGCGGTGCGCTGACGCGGGCGTGCTCGCGTGCGACCTGTTCTTCGTCGAGCGCGGGCAGTTCGGTTTCCGCGCAATGCCGCGCGGCGCTTTCACCGGCGAGGCGGCCGTAGACGAAGGCGCCGAGCATGTAGTTGTGCGGCACGCAGGCCAGGTCGCCAGCAGCGTGCAGGCCTCGCACGGTCGTGCGCGCATGCTCGTCCACCCACACGCCCGAGGCCGAGTGGCCGCTGCACAGGCCGATCTCGGAGATGTGCATCTCCACCATCTGCTCGCGGTAGTCGGTGCCGCGCCCTGCATGAAAGCGCCCGCGGCTCGGGCGCTCGTTGGTGTGCAGGATCTGCTCGATGGTGGCGATGGTCTCTTCGGCCAGGTGGCTCAGCTTGAGGAACACCGGGCCGTTGCCGCCCTGGAGCTCGTTGTAGAACTCCATCATCATCTGGCCGCTCCAGTAGTCGCACTCGATGAAGCGCTCGCCCTTGTTGTTGGTGGTGTGGCCGCCGAAGGGGCCGGTCACGTAGGCGCAGGCGGGGCCGTTGTAGTCCTTGATGAGCGGGTTGATCTGGAAGCACTCGATGCCCGAGAGCTCGGCGCCCGCGTGGTAGGCCATGCTGTAGCCGTCGCCGGCGTTGGTCGGGTTCTCGTAGGTGCCGAAGAGGTAGCCGGAGGCGGGCAGCCCGAGCCGTCCGGCCGCGCCCGTGGCGAGCACCACCGACTTCGCGCGGATCACGTGGAACTCGGCCGTGCGGCAGTCGAAGGCCATCGCGCCCGCGATGCTGCCGTCGGCGGCCGTCAGCAGGCGCGTGACCACCAGGCGCTGCGACATCTCCACGCGCGTGCGCTTCAGGCGCCGGTACAGCACGTTCTTGATGTTGTGGCCTTCGGGCATCGGCAGCACGTAGGTGCCCATGTGGTGGACCTTGCGCATCGCGTAGTCGCCGGTCTCGTCCTTCTCGAACTTCACGCCCCAGCGGTCGAGCTCCTCGATCATCGAGTAGCTGTTGCGTGCATAGGCCATCACCGTCTTCTGGTTGACGATGCCGTCGTTGGCGGTGGTGATCTCTTTCACGTACTGCTCGGGCGTGGCGAAGCCGGGCACGACCGCGTTGTTCAGGCCGTCCATCCCCATCGAGATGGCGCCGCTGCGCTTGACGTTGGCTTTCTCCAGCAGCAGCACTTCGAGCTTGGGGTTGGCTTCCTTGGCCTTGACGGCGGCCATCGGGCCGGCCGTGCCGCCGCCGATGACCAGCACGTCGACGGTGCGGGTGATGATGTTCATGGGATGTCCTTGGTCGGGTGGCTGCGGGCGATGCGAAGCCGGTGCTGGAACGCATCGCCGCGGAAATACAGGTCTTCGAAATCGAGCGGCGCGCCCTCGGCGGTGTGGGTGAGGCGCTCCACGCGCAGCACCGCGGTGCCTTCGGGCACGCTCAGCGAACGCGCGAGCAGCTCGTCGGCGAGCATCGCGTCGATCTGCAGGTCGGCGTGGCCGAGCGCGATGCCGTAGTCGTTCTCCAGGATCAGGAAGATGTCGCGCCCGGCGAGGTCCGCCTGCCGCAGCCGCTCGCCGATGGCGTGGGGCAGGTAGGTCACCTCGTAGGACACCGGGGCGCGGTTGAGATGGCGCACGCGCTTGATCTGCGCGACCGGCGAGCCCTCGGCCAGGCCCAGGCGCTGCGCCACGCGCGGCGAGGCGGGCACGGTCTTGTGGCTGGTGACCTGGTTGCGGATTTCGTAGCCCATGCGGCCCATCGACTCGGCAAAGCCTTCGAGCTGGCCCAGGTGCTGGAACGCCTTGGGCTTGGCGACGAAGGTGCCCTTGCCTGGAATCTTGAAGATCAGGTTCTCGCGCTGCAGGTCGCTCAGCGCCTGCCGCACCGTGATGCGGCTGACCTTGAAGAGCGCGACCATCTCGCTCTCCGAAGGCAGTTGCGCGTGCGGCGGGTAGCTGCCATCGAGGATGCGCTCGCGCAGCGTTTCGCGCACCTGCGTATAGAGCGGAACGGGTGAAAAGGCGATGGGCTCGAGCGCCTTGGCGGAAGACATGCGGCTGACCTGTTATGACCGGTTGAATGAGGCCGGATGCTAGGCAGCGACGCTTCTTTCGTTAACGAACGAAAACGTGCTTCGATATGCGGAAAGTGGTTGGGTCTGCGGCAGCCGAATGGCAGCGCGTCATGGCGGCATGGCCATGTCATGCGGCAAGAGGCTGGAGTCGAGCGCTCTTCGTTCCTCTGTAGAATCCGGCGCTTGGGTCGACAACTCGTTTGAAATCAACGGGTTGCCAACGCGGGTGTAGTTCAATGGCAGAACGGCAGCTTCCCAACGGGTGCCTTCGGGCCGACGATTCGACTCGTCATCACATGCTCCGCATGTGAACTCACCTCACCGTCGAAACCTCTCCACTTCGACCGTTTCGGGGACCAGCACCAGGTCTCACCGAAACCAGCCTCAAGGTCTTCATCGTCGTCACGCCCGGACGATCCGAACCTTCCTTTCCATCGATTTTTGACCCTCTTTCCACGGTGGGTCATTTCGGTAGGTAGTCCCGGTGGGTCAGTGGGTTTTCCCCGGGTAAATCCACCGATTAAATCGACGTTTGGGCCTCCCAAATCCGGACGGTACGGGGCCCCACATGGGGGTGAAAAACTGAGCCCCGGAGATAACAGTTTTATTTTTTATATAGACAAAGCATGAACCACTTATCTGCGGTGACCCAATTTTTGGGGTACAGGGATTTTTGGGTGGGCCATGGCCTCTGTCTCGATCACATCGATGCGTTGCCCAGTAGACAGATTCGTGGGACGGTCTTCAAAGTGGCGCAGCGGCTGAGCTGGCTCAGCTCAGCCGTTTGTCGTGAGCGAATAGCTCACGGATCGATTCCATCGGTGCGCGCTCGGTCGGCTTCGATGGCTTCTGATCAGTCGCCATCACTCCCGGTGGCTTCACATGCGCTCTGTACTCAATGAGGACGACATGCTCCTGTTTGACGTTGTCAAAGCCTTGCTTGATGACCTTGACGGTCGATCTCGTTCGTTGGGTGAAGCCGAACATCGTGTCGAGCACGGCTTGCAGTCGGTTCCAGGGTGTGGTGTTGTTCATGTCGTATCGCCTCCTGGCTGTATTTATCGACATGACAAAGGTGGTCTGACCGACAACCCTCCCCAAGAGTCGGCCCAGTCACGAGCCGATGCACCACCTCCCGCAGTTTCCTTCGCTTCCCAAGGCTAGATCAGGAGCTTTGAGAGAAGCGGCGCTGTGATCTCAGCCTACCATCCAAGTGCTCAATCTAGCTTTGGACTGGAGAACAGCCTCTGAAGAAAACAAGCTCGGGTATCGCGCGACCACAGCTTCAAAAGCGTAGTCCTGCAGCCCTACTCCCAGAAGCGCAGAAAAGCCCACGGTTTCCTTCTTCTTCGACACTAGGCTATCGACGGCCTGTAACACACCCTGCGCTTTAAACATCCGTCGTGTGTAAGCTGCTGGCTGCCGTCTACCATGCTTGCTACGAAGTACTTCTTCGTACGCATAGAGCGCCTTCAAGCATTCCAGCTCCGCTTCAGACTGCGCACCGTACTCAGATGCTCGCAGTTCGATAAGGCGCTTGCGTGCTGCCGTCGCCAAGTCTGGTCTTTCCCCGCCAGCATTTTTAGCTAGCTGCTCGCAGTCCGAAATACTGGTAAGCCGGGCAATCTGATCAAGGTCCATTTCCCTAGTCTGCCAGCCAACCAGCTCGCTGTCATCTGAGGCACACCTTTTCAGATTGATCCCGCATGCGCGGTTGCCAGTTCACCGTTGCCGTCAGACCGTGCGCCTTTCGTTATGAAAGGCTCCTATGCTGTTCGATATCGGCCGTCTTCTTGCCACACCATCTGCTCTCAAGCACCTCGGAGAACATCACACGATGCCGATCTATCTGATTGGGCGGCATGCCCACGGGGATTGGGGTGACATCCATGCCGAGGATCGCAAGCTCAACGACCAGGCCGTGCGCAATGGATTGCGTCTACTTTCGGCTTACGAAATCGGTGGAGTCAAAGTCTACGTCATCACCGAGTGGGACCGGAGCTATACGACCGTCCTGCTCGCATCCGAGTACTGATGCTTCCAAGCGGATGACGCAGGGCGTCTTGGGGTAAGACCGGAACAACCCGCAAGGCTGGCTGGCAGAATGGAATGGTGCCGAAGGCAGTCCGCCTTCGGCATCCCCTTTCCCTTGAAAGGCGGCGGCTGCCCGGGCAGCCGCCGACCTTGAACGACGCCAGATGACCGCTCTTTCCACTCTGCTGAATACCTACCGCAACGCCGCTGCTTCCGAACGTGAGAAAGGCACCTACTTCGAAGAGCTAATTGTCTGCTATCTGCGCAACGAGGCAACTTATCGAGATCTATACAGCGATGTCTGGACGTACTCCGAGTGGGCAACGCTCCAAGGGCTCGACAAACGCGACGCAGGCATCGATCTTGTCGCCAGAACGCAAGGTACCGGCGAAATTCACGCCATCCAATGCAAGCTCTATGCTGAAGACTATCGCCTCCAAAAGAGCGATATCGACAGCTTCTTTACCGCATCAGGGAAGAAGCCATTTGCTCGCCGGATCATCATTAGCACGACCAACCACTGGAGCGATCATGCTGAAGACGCCTTGCGCGACCAGCAGCCTCCCGTCAACAAGGTCGACCTGTATGACCTGGAAAACAGCCAAATCGATTGGTCCAAATACCAGCCACGCGGTGCACCGGTCCTGAAGCCTCTCAAGGCGCTGCGACCACATCAAAGCACAGCGCTCGACAAGGTCTTGACGGGCCTCCAGGGCGCCGACCGCGGCAAGCTCATCATGGCATGCGGCACCGGAAAGACCTTCACAAGCTTGAAGATCGCTGAAGCGCTCGCCGGCAAGGGAAAGCGCGTCTTATTCCTCGTTCCCAGTTTGTCATTGTTGTCGCAAACCTTGACCGAGTGGACTCAAGAAAGCTCAACGCCGTTGCATAGCTTCGCTGTGTGCTCCGATAGCGATGTCGGGAAGAAGCGCCAGAAGGAGGATGACAGCGTTCAGACGTTCACTCACGAACTACGCTACCCCGCCACAACTCAGCCCTCAAGGCTGGCCGGAGAGATCGCCAAGCGCCACGACGACTCTCACATGAGCGTTGTATTCGGGACCTATCACTCCATCGACGTTGTCAGTCAAGCCCAGCATCAATTCGGTTTGGCGGACTTTGATTTGATTGTGTGCGATGAAGCGCATCGAACCACGGGCGCAACATTTGACGGCGACGATGAAAGCACCTTCGTCAAGGTGCACGATGGCGATTTCCTTCGTGCGTCCAAGCGGATCTACATGACCGCTACTCCGCGCATCTATGGAGATAGCGCAAAGGCCACCGCTGAGCGAGATAGCGTGACCTTATGCTCCATGGATGACAAGGCGCTGTATGGCGAGGAGCTTTTTGTCATCACGTTCTCCGAGGCCGTCAAACGCGGTCTGCTGGTGGACTACAAGGTTATCGTGCTTGCCGTGGAAGAGGCTCATGTCAGTCGGCGCCTCCAGGGCCTTCTGGCGGACGACAACAACCAACTCAAGGTTGATGATGCCGCCAAGATCGTAGGCTGCTGGAAGGCTCTGTCCAAGCAGGGGTTAAGCGAAGACCTTGCCGGCGACCGCGAAGCGATGCAGCGCGCCGTGGCCTTCTGCCAAGTGATCGAGGTAAGTAAGGGCGCCAGAACCCATAAGGTCAGCTCGAAGAATATTGCGGCAATGTTCCAGGCCGTTGTCGAGGCGTATCAAGAAACCGAAGACGAGGAAACCGCCTCGCAACTGGCCTGCGAAGCCGCCCACGTCGACGGAGGAATGAATGCTAGCGAGAAAGAAGCAAAGCTTTCTTGGCTGAAGGAACCGACTCCCGAAAACACTTGCCGCATTCTCAGCAACGTTCGTTGTCTGTCGGAGGGCGTAGATGTGCCGGCGCTGGATGCCGTGTTGTTCCTTACTCCCCGGAACTCGCAGGTAGACGTCGTTCAATCAGTGGGGCGCGTCATGCGCAACGCTCCTGGCAAAAAGCTTGGCTACGTCATTCTGCCGGTGGTCATCCCCGCTGGCATCGAGCCTCATGAAGCGCTGAGCGACAACAAGACGTATGCCGTGGTCTGGCAGGTTCTACAAGCCTTGCGCTCGCACGATGATCGCTTCGATGCGATGGTCAACAAGCTCGATCTGATCGGCAAAGACACCAGCAAGATGGAAGTGATCGCCATCACTGACAAGATCGCCAAGAAGGCGGCAAAGAAAACAGCGGACCAGAATGGCGCGGCCGCCAAAGGCGCCTTTGCCATTGGTGAGCCAGTCAAACGGCACGGGAAAGAAGCGCAACAAGACCTTCCGTTTGAAATTGGTGAGATCGAGAAGGCCATCTACGCCAAGCTGGTACAGAAGGTCGGCAATCGGCATCACTGGGAGGATTGGGCAAACGACATCGCCAAGATTGCTCGGACCCACATTTCC
This sequence comes from Variovorax sp. RKNM96, assembly GCF_017161115.1. Classification (GTDB taxonomy): domain Bacteria; phylum Pseudomonadota; class Gammaproteobacteria; order Burkholderiales; family Burkholderiaceae_C; genus Variovorax. The sequence continues at coordinate 2,810,599 of NZ_CP046508.1, forward strand.
CGCATCGCAGCCATCGTTGAGGATCAGACAAATACCTCCGAGCGCAGTGCTTTCTTCGCCTTCGCAGATGAGTTGCGAGACGACCTGAACAGCAAGGTCACAGATGCCGAGATCATCGAGATGCTTGCTCAGCACCTCATTACCAAACCGGTGTTCGATGCCCTGTTTAGCGATTACAGCTTCGCCCAGCATAACCCGATGTCGCTCGCGATGCAGAACGTCCTGGATGTGTTGCATGAGCATCGTTTGGACAAGGAGGTCGACACGCTGCAATCGTTCTATGACAGTGTGAAGCTTCGCGCTGAGGGGATCGACAACGCTACAGGCAAGCAAAAAATCATCGTCGAGCTCTACGACAAGTTCTTCCGCAACGCCTTCCCCAGGATGACTGAGCGGCTGGGCATTGTTTACACACCCGTTGAGGTAGTGGACTTCATCATTCACAGCGTCAACCACATCCTGCAAACCGAGTTTGGGCAAACACTGGGCAGCAAGGGTGTTCACATCATCGACCCCTTCGTCGGCACCGGCACATTCGTCACCCGCTTGTTGCAGAGCGGGCTCATATCGCCCGAAGAACTTCCCCACAAGTACAAGCACGAAGTTCACGCGAATGAGATTGTGCTGCTGGCTTACTACATCGCCGCCATCAACATCGAGGCCGTATATCACAGCATTGTGAAGGGCAAGTACCAACCCTTTGAGGGAATCTGCTTGACCGACACCTTCCAGATGTACGAGAAAGAAGATTTGGTGGACGCACTGTTGGTGGACAACAGTGCCCGCCGCAGTCGGCAGAAGAAGTTAGATATTCGCGTGATCGTCGGAAATCCCCCGTACTCTTCTGGCGACAAGAACGACAACAACAATAAGAGTATCGAGTACCCATTGCTTGACGAGCGGATTTCCAAAACTTATGTGGCACGCTCTTCCAAGTCGGTGGGAAAAAGCAAAATTTATGACTCATACATCCGGGCCATCCGATGGGCCAGCGACCGCATTGGAAAAAGTGGAGTCATAGGCTTCGTCACAAATGCAAGCTTCCTCGATGCCAACGCGGCAGATGGCTTGCGCAAATGTCTGGCTGACGAATTCAGCAGCATCTACGTCTTTCACTTGCGTGGGAATCAGCGCACCGCAGGCGAACTATCACGCAAAGAAGGAGGCAAGATTTTTGGTGGCGGCAGCCGTGCCCCGATTGCCATCTCGATCTTAGTAAAGAACCCGCAGGCCTCTCAGCATGGCAAGATCAATTTCCACGACATCGGTGACTATCTGAGTCGGGATGAGAAGCTTGAGAAGATCGCGGGCTATTCCAGCCTATCGGGGATCGATCTGGCAGGTGGTTGGAAGCCGATCACTCCAGATGGACATGGGGACTGGTTTGGACAGCGCAGCGCCGATTTCGAAGAGTTCATACGCGTTGGGCGAAAAGCTGATTCGGACGGCGTTGCTCTCTTTAGAACGTACTCGATGGGCGTCAAATCGAATCGAGACGACTGGGTATATGGTTTCTCTAGGTCAAAGACTGAGCGCCGAATCATCGACATGATTGATTTCTTCAACCAAGAGGTGTCCAGATATCTGAGTAGTTCAACGACGATAGATGTTGAGCAATTTGTCGTGCGTGACAAGGGCAGGATCAAGTGGACATCAGATGTATTGAACGACGTCGAGAAGGGAAGAGTCCATGCGTACGACGGGGATGGATTGGTTAAGTCGCACTATCGCCCGTTTACAAAACAGTGGGTCTACTCCAGTAAGGCTTGGAATTGGAGCCGGCATCTCATGCCGAGCTATTTCCCCGATGGCGCCTCGGAGAATAAGGTGATCTGCGTAACGGGCGTAGGCTCAACGAACGAGTTTTGCGCGTTAATTTCCGACACGTTGCCGGACCTTGAGCTTGTTTCAAAGGGACAATGCCTCCCGATGTATGTGTATGGCGCACCAGAAAATCGAACGGCCGATGACTTATTCGTGCGGAAGGGCGCGACGATGGCTCAAAGAAAGCGCCAAAGCGGTCTAACAGACGAGAGTCTTTCGCATTTTCTGGCGGCCTATCCTGGCGAGTCCATCGACAAGGAAGACCTCTTCTATTACGTGTACGGTCTGCTGCATTCGCCCGACTACCGCGACCGCTATGGCGACAATCTGACCAAGGGTTTGCCCCGCATACCATGCGTTAAATCGAATACGGACTTCTGGATGTTTTCGCAAGCAGGCCGCAGACTGGCCGATCTGCACCTGAACTATGAAACAGTAGAGCCGTACGCTGTTGCCCTCAGCAGCGAGGGTAGATCGTTGACTGATGCCGACTACCGTGTCGAGAAGATGAGATACGGCAAGAAGGGTAGCGATAAGGATCTCACCACACTGCACTACAACACAAAAATCACGGTGACTGGCATCCCGCTCGACGCCTATGACTACGTGGTCAACGGCAAGCCTGCGTTGGACTGGGTTGTAGAACGCCAGTGCGTGAAGATCGACAAGGATAGCGGCATCACCAATGATGCCAACGATTGGGCGACGGAAACGATGGGCAATCCACGATATCCGCTTGAACTCTTCCTGCGTGTAGTCACTGTAAGCCTGGAGACGATGAAAATCGTTCGATCCCTTCCTGCGCTGGAAATCCAATCCTGATCATGCCTTGCTCCATGTTTGTTTAGCCTCGGTGCGCCTTGACGAGTTCTTCATTCCATGATCACCATCGATTCCACTCCAAAGATTTACAAGCGTTCGGAAGCCGTCGTTTTCCACAAAACGAAGGAAGCGTTCGGAGACCTCTCGAACATGGCTGCCGGCTATCCGATCAAGATCAACGGCACGCACATCCTGACGAGCGAAGCGCTGTATCAAGCGTGCCGCTACCCGCACCTTCCCGATATCCAGAAGGCGATCCTCAGCGAAGCCAGCCCGATGGCCGCGAAGATGAAATCGAAGCCGCATCGAAAGAGCAGTTCTCGTGCGGATTGGGATGAGCAGCGTGTGGCAATCATGGAGTGGTGCTTGCGGACGAAGCTCGCGATGAACCGGACCGAGTTCAGCCGCTTCCTGCTGGCGACCAAGGACAAGCCGATTGTCGAGCAGTCCGCCAAGGATCCGTTCTGGGGAGCGCTCGTTGTCGATGACGACACGTTGAAGGGCCAGAACGTCCTCGGCCAACTGCTTGTCGGCCTGCGCGAAGAGATCAAGGCCGGCGCCGTCGAACACGGCTTCGTTGAGCCGCTCTCTATACCGGAGTTTTCTCTTTACGGCCAGCCAATCCCAAAGCTTGGCTTCAGGTCCTCGCTCGCGCAATGAGAAAAGCGACTGCAGCCTCTCGGCTGGGTCGCTTCACGGGATGAAAAGGCCACCCCGCATTGCAGGGGGCGTGTGATCACGATCAGTTGCTCATCAGCGCTTCATCGGCGTCGGGCTGCTCTGCGTCCTTACCCTTGCCTGCTGTCTCTTGGAGCAAATGGTCCAGCTCACCGTCTTCACAAGCTTGAATGATTCCCTCCAGGAATCGGATCACGTTGTCCTGCGAATCGATTTTCACGTGAGTGCCGCCGGGCAACTTAACCAGCTTCGGTCCGACTCGAAGCGATACCTTGTACTGGAAGCGCCCACCTCCGACCGCCTTCTTGGAAATCCATGCGTTGGTTGACAGAGGTGTACCGCTCTTCAGGTCTGCAACCTGGCGTTTCGCGTTCTGAATGAAGTTCATCCGCAGGCGCTGAACGGGATCGAGATGCTTCGAGTACGAGTAGGACCGGGTGGTTTCAACGGTACCGAAGGAAGCGAGGTTATCGAGGAATGACATATTAAAACTCCTATGAAAGTAAAGATACCCAGGTTCGCTGGGATGCCCTGTGAATCAAGGCATGGGTGTATTGAACCGCTGACAGCGCCGCATTAACACCGTAGTAATTAACCAATTCATTTGGTTTGTTAAGATTCCTGCATGACTGATCTCTCCGCATACCGTCTCTGGTACGAGGCCCTTCAACGCAGTGACCGCAAGAAGTGGTCGAAGAAGGTGCGATCGTTCTTTGGTGCGGCAGACGGACTGGCGTTCGAACAGTGGTGGGAGGAGTCCAAGGATTGCTTCATCGTCGAAGCGTTCACGGTCGATACCGTTGACGATGAACATGAGGCAAACGAATGGTGGGGCGAGTACGGTGATGACCCAAGTGTGAAGCTGCTGTACATCAACCTCTACACGCCCACTTCGATCCTCATCCGGGACTTCGGCAAGCTCGTTCGGGCGCTTGCGAAGAACAAGGCAGGACGACCGAAGATTGACCAGACGCTAGTGGACTTTCCGTTGGCGCGGGTTCCGAACAAAGCCGTGATCGGAAAAATGTTGAAGTGCTATGACCTGTGGCTGGAGAACCAGCGGCGTCCTCATGCAGCACGGCGAAAGCTGTATGAAATCGGTGCGCTCGCTAAGATTTCACCCGGCTACATCGTGGAAGACGTGAACGACCACAGCCGAGAAGCGGCGGCCAAGAGGGAATTGATGTCGATCACCGCTTCGCGGATGATCAAGCGCGCGAAGACGATGATCCAGAACGTCGAGAAGGGGCAGTTCCCGGTGTACTGATTCGAAGTACTCAGAGCGGTTCGATAGTCATGATCAGACCCCAACCCATTCCCTAGCGAATATGAACTCCACGCGCTTATGCGCATATTGCGCCAAAGAAGGCCCCCTTACCAGGGAACACATCTGGCCAGGGGGCATCATCGCGCGCGCCAAAGGGATCAATACAAGTTACTTCGGAAGACTCGAAAAGTTCATCGATGCGGAGTTGACGATCAAAGACGTCTGCGCAGATTGCAACAACGGTCCGTTGAGCGGACTCGATGCTTACATCTGTCATCTGTTCGATACGCAGTTCTGCCACCCAGTGGCCTGTCGAAAATCACGAACATTTGTTTATGACTACGAGAGACTGCTCCGTTGGCTGCTCAAGATTTCATTCAATACCGCCAGAGCCAATGATTCGGACGTCGGCGTGCTATCGAACTATGCAGGCTTCATCCTGGAAGGTGGTGAGCCGCCATCCGAAGTGCGGGTATGCCTTGAGCTTATTCACGCCTCTCCGAATCCCAAGTGGTCGCCGGGTAGCAACGCCATGAAAGAAATCCCCGCTGCATCAATCCGATGCGCCAGGGTGGAAACGCCCGCAGACCCCCTGCCTGGCGCGACATTGCGTCTTGTCGCGCTTTACGGGTTCTATTTTTGGATAGTTCTGACACCTGCGGAAGTTGACATTGCCGCTCTACAAGGTCTGCCAGGAAAGCTCCTGCCACCTAACAAAACCAAGTTGTCGCTGCACCCTAGTCGAGGCATGCTGGAGCTTCACGCAGACTGGGTTCGAAACCCACGGGCATCGCAATCGATGCGGGAGTTGAGGGCGCGACGTGCTCGATGAGGTTCGCTAGGTGTGACGATTTCGAGCGACGCGCCTGGAGATTTCTCGCACCTTCGCGCAACGCAATTGCTCCATGATGATCGAACCAGTCGTGCTGAACCAGCCTCTTAAGTCCACTTAGATTTCTTCCTCAAAGAAAGCGCCCTCGGTCGCGATCTTCCACGCCTTGTCTCCGATCGGGTGGGACGCCGGCAACTCCGCAGTGAACGCCTTCCAATCTGGCATCTGACCCGGGAAGCGGCGTCGCAGGTACGTGCCAATGAAGTAGATGAACTGCATCTGCTCGATGCCGACCTCATCACCGCGCCCTGAGCGGATCAGAGCAAGCAGCACATCGCGCATGGACCGGTAGGTCTGCCAGTCCCTGGCTTCCCATAGCGCGATGGCCGTCTGAATATTTGCGGCGAGTGCCGACTGAATCTGGTTCTGGGTGTAGTCGTTGATATCGAGGTGCATGTTCCGTCTCCCGTGTGAGTTCTGCACCCGTATTTATCGTTCCACCCCTGTTGTCCGATCTCGTTTTCGGCGGGATGGTGTGCGCATGGTCAAGAAAAACATCGCCACGCACACCCTGTCGGAAGACGAACGCACCACGCTGCTCGCGATCATCGATGAGCAGTTCGGCCCGGCGTTGTCGCATGACGAGTTTGCAGAGGCGATGCTGGATTTGTTCGAAAACATTCCGGGCTTCGAGACCATGCCGCCTGCCAAGGCGAGCCACATCGTCCAACAACTCTGGAGCACCTACCATGGGAAAGAAGCCCGCCGTGACCACTGAACAAGCTGAGACCGTCGAGAACGAAACCGGGGCGATCAAGTCTTCCTCGCAGTCGTCAGAACCGATCGAGATCGATCTGAACAAGCCAGCGATCCGCACAGCGATTGATCAAGGCAAGGCGTTGATCGCGGAGGGTAAGTCCAAGGCCGATGCCGCCCGTGCGATCTTCGGCGCGATCAAGGACGAACCGAAGGAAGTGATCGTCGCCGCCTTTGTCGAGGGCGCAACCCTCACCGACAAAGGCGCGCTCACGTACTGGTACAACGTGCGCCGCAAGGCGGCCAAGGACGCCGCCACAGCCGCCGCAAAGAGCTGAGCAATGCGAGTGCAGCCCGTTCAAACCTCGGACGGCTGCACATCTTTCCTTGCTGGTCTGTCCAGCGGATCGCTGGTATCGGCGGGATTTCCTGGAGTGGATACCGCCTCGTCCGGCAACGCTTCATAGTCTCGCCGCGCGCGCCAAGACTCCGATTGATGCGGATCCTTGTGTACGTCAACCCAATCGGAAACTGTCCGAAGTCGATCGGCATCGAGACCATAAAAGTAGCGTTTCGTCTTGCCGCTTTGTTCGATCCGCCGTTTCGGAAATGAAAGGCCTAGCCAGGCCAGTAGATCCTGCAACTGGCGAATGGGTTTCTTTGCTACGTCCGCTCGCACCGGCATGCTGAAGTAGCGTTCGATCTGGACCTTTCGCTTCCGTACTTCCTCGGCGAATGCCCGCAGTTGAGCACTCTCGATCTCCACCTCCGCATCGAATACGCCGTCGCGCATGATGCTTGCTGTCGTAAACATGTCTACGAGCAGTTTTTTCTTCAAGAGAAGTTGCCCTTGGTCCGGCGCCAGCGCATGGGATTCCCAACTGTCCTTTTTTCGCAGCTCCTCATCGTTGTCCATCAGCATCTCGAAGCGCCGGACAGCTTCTCGAAGTTTTCCCTCGTCATCTGCCTCCAGCAGTTCGGGAGTGGCATCGCAGCGGTAGAACGCTTCGATCTCGTAGCGACGCATTGCCGGCTTGTCCGTATCCTTGAGTTTTTCGTTGCGCTCCGCAGTCTGCAGGGCTTCGTAGCGTGCGGTCATGATCTGCGGAGCCGCCAGAATCTGCTCGAACCTCTCGCGCTGCAATGCCTCCTTGCCCGCCTTGCCAACCTCTTTCCCTAGCTGCGCAGTGTCCCTGTCGACAGTCCCCGTCTCGATCTTCCATCCATTGCTCTGCCGGAGTTCGATGAAATTTTGACGCAAACGGTTCTTCGACGCTCGCTCGCTGGCGGTGACCGAGGCATAGACCGTGTCGTAAAGGTCGTCATAGACCAGCTTTCCGTCGCTCTTGATACTGAGCAGTTGTCGGTGTTCCGTGCCAGAGGCTAGCAATTCCGCTTTGATCGCTTCTTCGTCCGTTTCGAACTGAAACTCCTGCGGAGAGACCCACACGTTGACGCGTTTCGGGTTACGCACACGCGAGAGTTGCTGATCGATATCGAAGTGCGTGTTGATCCGTGCCTGAAAGAATCCATACACGGTATCGATCAACGGCGCATCGTCGTCGAACGTGATGTCGATGCCCGTTCCGAGCGCGGGCGATGTGAAGATCACGTCATAGTCCAGCGCCCGCGTCCGGATGTTTCTGACGATCGCTTGAATCTCTGGCTTCTGAGAGTTGTCCGAGGTGATCTTCAGCGCCTTGATGTTGGTACCGAATCGCGTCACCACTTCGCCTTCCAGGCGGTCAACGAATTCCTTCGAGTTGGAGCACACGAAGCAGCGCTCACCGCGCGCAAGACTACCGATTAGTTCCCCGGTCAGCGGGTCCGGCTTCGTGCCTTCGTAGAGGTGCACGGTGCGGTTGTCGGGTTGCCACCAGTTCAACAACACTTGAAAGCTGCGGTCGCGGTCGTCATCCAGCATGGCGTCTAGAACATTGATCGTGACGCGGTTCAAGTCGGCATCAAGAAGGTACAGCGCTCCCGCTTGCTTGAGGTAGTACTGAAACCGCATCAGCGCTTCTCGGCGATGCTCGCGCAAAGTCGCCGACAACAGATGCGCGATGACTTGCTCCACCTCGTCGATCACAACAATGTCGTAGTGATCGAACTGGGTGTTGAGCTTGTCCAAGCTGTCCACGCACACCGCGTAGCGACGGTTGGGAATGCGATAGTCCGAGCGCGGCGCGGTATCGTCCTCTTCGTCCTCGCGAGAAGCCAGATAGCTCGTCAGGCCGATCCGCTCCGCTGTGGATGAGATCAAGGCACGGCGGTGGCCGATCAGCAGGACCGACAGGTCGGTGGTCGTTGCGTCGTGGACCAACTGCTTGAGCCATTCTGTCTTGCCGCTGCCCTTCGGACTCTTGACGAGCGTGATTTCGGCGCGCGCCTTGAATTCGTAGCCGACGAGTTGCTCGCCCATGACCACACCCGACTGCGGCGGAACATGATCGAACTGTGGAAGTAGCTCAGGAGTCGCTTCGTCGTAAGGTAAGTACCGTACTTCGCTCCACTGGCGAACGCGCCCACCCAGAACGGCCGACATGTCGATGTTGCCGTAATGATCCATGTGATTGCTGTACTGCTCGTAGTTCAGCGCCAGGATCGAATCCCAGTGGTAGTCGAACCGGTAGGACGAATGTCGAACGCCAGAGCCGTCATCCACGAAGAAGGTTGCGTTGCAAGCACTGCACGACAAGCCCGGGACGTCATGGCGGTTGCGCAGGGTGAAAGCACTGGGTCGGTTGTCGATGTGTTGCGGGCAGAAGATGCTGGTGCGTGGGGGGAGATCGCGAAGCAATGTCGCTCCTCCATGCGCCGTTCGGACGGTCGTATCGGTAGCGACCGTGAGCCGAGAACGCACCGCACTGGGGATTCCCTTGTTGGAATCGCCGCCCGATGCCGAACGGGCACGGCTCTCCTCGGCGCGGACCTGAAGCGCCTCAACCTCGGTTGCGGGAAGGCACTTGCCGATGACGACTGGATGCGAATCCTTGGAGCCAAAAAACAGTCGGCACGGATCCTTGCATGCGCCGTCCGCACCGAATCTGACGATCAATCCGGTCAACGCGCGCTTCAACTCCTCCCCATCCGAGATAGGCGTTTCCAGCTCAAACACCACCCGGAAGCGATGGGCGTCGGGTTGATGGCTCGGCGTGGTGTAGAGCAGACTTCCATACTGCAAGAAATACGGGTCATTCAGCACGGTCTCGACGCTCAGGCCGTGATCGATATCCACGGCCAGGAAGCCGGAGACCGTGAAGTTCTTGGACGCTCGCCATCCACCATTGTGCTGAGCGCAGAAAGCGAATCCGTGGTCGATCAGCTTCGCGAGTTCCGAGGGGGTGACATCGAGGTTTTCGAACTGACCGTTGGCCTGCGCCAGTTCTTCACCGGAGGCCTTGTTGACGAGGTGACGGTTGATCGCGATCAGCATGTGCGATGGCCCTCGTGGTTGCCTCGATGGAATGGACTGGATTCCGGCTGAGCGTCGTCATGCAGCGCCGATGAGCGCGGTCGAGTGTCCGAATCTGGACAAGGGGTGGATTCCAACTTGGTGCGTTGGTCAGTGATGTGTGGGCGCATGCCTTCTCCGTTCTTCTCATCGTAATGATCGCCGAGTTCCGCGCGGCGGGTAGTGGACAGGTGACGACTGCTCAAGCGGGAGGCTCGGGTGTCGGAACTGAACGGAGGCTATGGCCGTCGTCAACCGTGTCCGCGGGTATTTATGCCGAGGACCAGCGGTACATCGAAAGCTGTTGTCCTGGGTAAAGACCGGAGGGATGGTCATTGGGAATTCACTACCGAACACCCCTGAAAGGCCTCCCATGTCGATCATCAAACGCGGCAACAGCAAGGTCTGGTACATCCAGTTCCAGATGAGCGGCAAGACCTACATCAAGTCGTCCAGAACAACGGACAAGAAGGCGGCGCAGCAGATCGAGACGGATTGGAAGGCTCGGCTCCACGCTGAACAGCATCTGGGTCAGAAGGAGCGAATCACGCTCAAGGCGGCGATGGCACAGTTTTGCGAATCGAAGGCTGGCACGCCGAACCACCGAGGGCTCGTCACGAGCACCAAGATCGTCACTCGCCTGATGGCTGTTAACAAGCCGCTGGCCGAAGTTACCTCGCACGAGCTGGAGCGGTTCAAGCGGGATCGGATGGGCGAAGGGGCAAGCGGTCAGACGATCCGCCACAACCTCAACCTGATCCGCAGCGCCTGGAAGTACGCGGCCAAGCTCGGCTACCGCACGGCCGAGCTCAACTTCCCTGAGATCAAACTGGCGAAGTCACCGCTGCGCTACCTGTCCGATGAAGAGGAACGGCGACTGCTCGCGTGTCTCGACCCGAGGCGAGAGGTCAAGGGGCTGCCTCCATACGAAGAGCGGATCCCGGAGATGAAGCGCAGCATGCAGGATGCGTACGACCTCGTCGTGATGTTGCTCGACACCGGCGCTCGCTACAGTGAGATTGCCAACATCGAGTGGTCACGGATTGACATGAACGACCGCACCATTCACCTCTGGCGTCCGAAGGTGCAGAACGAGGCAATTCTGTACATGACGGATCGGGTGTTCGGCATCCTCAGTCGCCGGGCGGGAAGCGCCGGTCGGTACATCTTCGAGAACAAGAAGGGAGGGCCGAGGGGGTACGCGAGTCTTGCGATCCGCAGGGCCCTACGGAAGGCTGGCCTTGCCGACAGCAAGATCCACACGCTGCGACACACGCATGCGTCTCGGCTGATTCAGAACGGAATGAGCGTCTACGAGGTGCGGGAGGTGCTCGGTCATACCGACATCAAAACGACGATGCGATACGCACACCTTGAAACTCGGCAGGTCACGTCGAAAGCACGCGATGTCATTAATCGACTGAATACGGGTGCAGCCCTAGAGATTTTAGGTCCACAACGTAATATGCTGTAAGCAGTAGTGACAGCCATTTAGCGTAATAACCGAGAACGGCAAGATACATGAAGCTCATCAAAGCAGAAGTCGGCAAGTTTCGTTCAATCAATACGGATCAGGTGGTGGACATTGATCCGGCGGTGACTGCCTTTGTCGGCATGAATGAGGCTGGAAAGACCGTTTTCCTAAAGGCGCTGCACAAGTCATTGGATGCCATGGGCGCAGAAAAATTCAAGACCGTGGATGACTACCCACGTAAAGACTACACCGGCTATATGAAGCGGCATGCCGCTGAACCAGATGTTGCGACCAAATTGACATATCAATTGGACGAAAATGAAGCGAAGGAGTTGAATAAACTCCTGCACGTTCAGCTAAAGAGTGGATTTGTATTTTCGATTCAACACAAATACAACAACATAAAAACCATTCTCCTACAAGTAGACGAAGCTTCCGCGATTGCGCAGCTGGCAACCACAGTTGGAATCAGTTCAGACGCAATTAGTACTGTTCGTAAAGCAGCGACATTGCGCGAGGCGGCTGAGAAGCTCGGCGAAATTGAGCGGACAGATATTGACACAGCGTTCCTGACAACCTTGCAAGCCAGGATAAAAAAAACTGATTGGACAAATGTCGTACAGTACGAACTCTGGCGAGAGTTAGATAAGCGTATCCCGAAGTTTTTATACTTCAGTGACTACGATTTGCTTCCTGGAAAATTGAATCTCGCTGACTTAGCCCAGAAAGTTCAGGCAGCGAAGGATGACCCTGATAACGCTGATACCCACATTAAGCCAAAGCATAAGGCCGTCCTTGCATTGCTACGCATGGCCGACGTAGAGCCTACTGATTTCACTGGCACTACTGGCTACGAGGAAATGAAGGCGAAGATTGAGGCTGTCTCGATTAGCCTAACAGATCAGGTCCTAGAATTTTGGAAACAGAATGAAGATCTGGAGGTTGAGGTAGACATTAAAGAAGATATCAAGGATGAATCTCCATTTAATAACGGTCCGAATCTCTATTTGCGAATAAAAAATCGGCGGCATCGCGGAGTTAGCACTCCATTCGATCAACGCAGTAGGGGATTCATCTGGTTTTTTAGTTTTTTGGTCTGGTTTGATAGTGTTCAGGACCATCTAGCCGCCCCTGGAACCGAGGCTCCTTCAAATCTCATCCTTCTATTGGATGAACCAGGTCTTGCGTTGCACGCCCTCGCCCAAGGCGATTTTCTCAAATACATCGACACCCTCGCCGAGCAGCATCAGGTTCTGTATACGACACACTCACCGTTTATGGTGCATTCAGACAGGCTGCATCAAGTGCGTATGGTCGAAGATAAAGAGAAAATAGGTACCGTAATTTCGGCAAATCTATCCGGTTCGGACGAGCGAACCATCTTTCCGCTGCAGGCGGCTCTTGGGTGGACAGTCGCGCAAAACCTCTTCATAGGCAAGCGCAACATTTTGGTTGAAGGCCCATCCGAGTTGACCTACTTGCAGGTGATGTCCGCCCTCGTTGAAGCTGGTGGCGGAGAAGGGCTGAGGCAAGACGCCACTATTGTTCCTGTAGGTGGACTTGGCAACGTCGTGACGTTTGTATCGCTTCTGGGAGCAAATGGTCTTAAGTTAGCAATTCTTCACGACTACAGCGGCAGTACTGATCAACGGCTGGATGACTTAATTCGTCAAAAAATCCTCGCACAAAAATCAGTGTTTAATGTCTCGCAATATCGAGATATAGAGAAGCTTGGCCAAAATACGGTTGCAACAGATATAGAGGATTTATTCGATCCTGCAATGTACATTGACTATTTTAACATTACTTACTCCAAACAGTTAAATGGCTTGGTGTTGAAGGTGTCAGATCTCCCGAAGGGGGATCGGATTGTCAATCGAATAGAGCGTTGGCTTGATTCCAAAGCGGTTAAGGTGCGGCCTTCTGGAGGCTTTAATCATTATGCGGTTGCAGCGAAATTTGGTGCAACTCCTCCAAAGACCATCGCCGTTGACGTGCAAAAGCGATTCGTCGCTTTATTCGAGTCTCTGAACAAGGCAATTTGAATTAACTGAACGTCATGGAAGATCTTGCTTTTCGCGGCGTCGAGTCGCTCGTTGCACATGCGGCCGCGCAGCCTCGCGGTTCTTTTATCTTATACCGCGGGCAATCTGTTGATCGTCCACTGCTACCCAAGGTGGCACGCAACTATCCAGATCATGACTCGACCGAGGCTGAAAAGAGACTTCTTTCAGAATTGAGGCAGCGCGGCAGCATGCTAATCGATTCCGAGATTGACGACTGGGATCTATTGTGCATTGCACAGCATCACGGGGCTGCTACCCGGTTACTTGACTGGAGCGCGAACCCTTTGGTGGCACTTTGGATGGCGCTAGCCGACACGCCTTCGAGCCACCAAACGCATGCCTACGTATACTCCTTTGAAGTGTCCAAGGCTTGGCTATTAGATAAATCAAAAGGTGGCCCTTTCAACACACGACGAACGCGTGTTCTTCAGCCTCCGCTAAACAATCATCGCGTGGCGGCGCAGTCGGGATGGTTCACGGCCCATCGATTCAATGAAGTATCGGATCGAACCGGTCGATGCTTTGTCCCACTGGAGTTACAGCGTGAATACCGGGAAAAAATATCGCGCTTCACCATTCCGATAGGAAGGCGGAATAGATTGCTTTTGCAGCTTCATAAATTAGGCATCGATGCGCAAACCATGTTCCCGGGACTTGAAGGATTGTGTCGCCACATGAGTTGGAGGTATGAGTGCGAGTTGGATAACGATGTGGAGATTTGAGAGGCTGCTTTTTGTTTTAATCAGCTTGTTGGATAACGGAGTATGTGAATGGCAATCTTTAAGTATCAACAATATTTTCAGCAAAGCAATCATCAAGCGTACGATGCAGTTCATACGCCAGGAACGCCAGCTCCCTACTCAGGTATTTATCGATGTGAAGGTTGTGGCGATAACGTCGCCTCAAATCATGGTGATCCTTTGCCACCTCAAAATCATCATCAGCATGCGCTCAATCAAGGCCAGATCCGTTGGCGCCTCATAGCCGCAACGCGCTGACGGGTGCTTTTCTACGCCCCATCCGCTTCTCTCAAAGCTCCTGATCTAGCCTTGGGAAGCGAAGGAAACTGCGGGAGGTGGTGCATCGGCTCGTGACTGGGCCGACTCTTGGGGAGGGTTGTCGGTCAGACCACCTTTGTCATGTCGATAAATACAGCCAGGAGGCGATACGACATGAACAACACCACACCCTGGAACCGACTGCAAGCCGTGCTCGACACGATGTTCGGCTTCACCCAACGAACGAGATCGACCGTCAAGGTCATCAAGCAAGGCTTTGACAACGTCAAACAGGAGCATGTCGTCCTCATTGAGTACAGAGCGCATGTGAAGCCACCGGGAGTGATGGCGACTGATCAGAAGCCATCGAAGCCGACCGAGCGCGCACCGATGGAATCGATCCGTGAGCTATTCGCTCACGACAAACGGCTGAGCTGAGCCAGCTCAGCCGCTGCGCCACTTTGAAGACCGTCCCACGAATCTGTCTACTGGGCAACGCATCGATGTGATCGAGACAGAGGCCATGGCCCACCCAAAAATCCCTGTACCCCAAAAATTGGGTCACCGCAGATAAGTGGTTCATGCTTTGTCTATATAAAAAATAAAACTGTTATCTCCGGGGCTCAGTTTTTCACCCCCATGTGGGGCCCCGTACCGTCCGGATTTGGGAGGCCCAAACGTCGATTTAATCGGTGGATTTACCCGGGGAAAACCCACTGACCCACCGGGACTACCTACCGAAATGACCCACCGTGGAAAGAGGGTCAAAAATCGATGGAAAGGAAGGTTCGGATCGTCCGGGCGTGACGACGATGAAGACCTTGAGGCTGGTTTCGGTGAGACCTGGTGCTGGTCCCCGAAACGGTCGAAGTGGAGAGGTTTCGACGGTGAGGTGAGTTCACATGCGGAGCATGTGATGACGAGTCGAATCGTCGGCCCGAAGGCACCCGTTGGGAAGCTGCCGTTCTGCCATTGAACTACACCCGCAGCAGGCGCGGATTCTACCGTCAGTCCCGATGGTCACCCGGTGGCGGTCTTCCAAGCTGGGACGGCTTCCATGACGACCCGACGGCTTTGAACTGTTCGAGAGTCTTCGAGACGGTCTCGCAGCGGTCAAGAGCGATCAGACATGACGGGGCGACTACAGGTGTCGGTCATCTTGATCGGGAGTGATCAGGTCAGTGTTCTCTACGCTTCCAGTCGCGAGGAATAAGCCCTTTCCCGGAGGCGCGTGTCCAGCGCTCCTTCGTGGCTGCAACATAGCGCGGGTCGTTCGGAAAATATGCGTGCTCCAGCAAGAGCACTTGAAGGTCGCTGCGCGCCGCAACTTCTTTGAAAAGAAAGTCAATGTGCTGTCGCATCGCCAAGTAGTCCTCATCGTCAGATCCGATGGACACTTCATCCGGGCGATCGTCTTCTGCGCTGACATCAGGCTCTTCGCGGTCGTCATCGCCTTCGCCGTCCGAGTCGCGTACTGCCTCGCCTTGGTTCGGAAAATACGGTCGACTCAGCTGATCCATCACGACTAAACCGGGTACAGGCCGGCGCTCCTTCTCGAAGTGCCGCTGTAAGCCAAAGGCCAGTGCCACGTGAACGGCAAGCCAGTTCTGATCCGAACCTGCATCCGCCATCGAAAGGACCGCGCCTTCGGGACCAGCCTCGATGATTTTCACCTGGGGGCCTTGTGTCGAAAAGATTAGCTCGGCGTCTACGCACGGCTCGACCTTGGGCAGTTTCGAGAATGCCTCAGAGGCAAACCTCGAGACTGCCGCCTCGGCTCGGCGCATGCGGATCTGGCGGTTGTCTGCGTCAACCAAGGCCTCGAGTTCGGCGATCTCTTCTTGTTGTTTCGTCAGGTCTTTTGCCGGCCGATGAAGTTGGTCATCGATCGTCTCCAAGAAGTACGACGCCTTGCCCCGAAAGTAGGCATGTATCTGGGCTAGATCAGTGAAACGCTTGGACTCTGCAATTTGACTCAACGCGGATGCGATGCCTGCATCGACCTCCCTGAGCATTCCGCTCAGTTCTTCCACGCGTTGGCTCAATTGTTCCGCCGCCGCACTGATCTGTGGCCGCAGAACCCCGACTGCACTCGTCTCAAAACGAATTGTCTCCAGGGACCGCTTCATCGCAAAAGCGAACTGTGCGCCTGTCTCTGTGTGAGATTCGCAAATTGGGCAAGTGGTAGGGACTTCAAGCAGATGGAGATGCTCTGCGATGCGCAGCTTTTCGTGCTGGCTCGTTACCGCAGATTCGTAGTCGTGCGACTCTTGCGCGGTTATGGCCACAGCACGGAGCTTCCGCTTCGTATGATTTAGCTCCTTCAGCATGGTTTGACGGCGCTCCTGCAAACTATCAAGCTGATCAGCACTCGGGTACTGCAGGACGCGCGAGGAAGGAGACAAAGCTCTGCGGAGCATTTCAACGAGTTGCGCCTCGTCTGCTGCATCTGGTGGCCCTTCCACTAGGCCAAGCTGCTGCGCCTCTCCCAGTAGCACCCGGGATCGCTGCTTAACCAAGCTGTCTTTCGTGCGACGTGCATCTTCGCGAGAAATATCGATCTCCAATGCTCTGCGAGCTAGTCGCAAGCGCCGCTCCGCTCCCGCTGTCGATTCTGTAACGACACCCAAGAAGTAAGGCATCGCGGAAATTATGTGCCAGGCCTTGCGGTTGTCATCGAGCCCGTGTAGCAGAACTGTCTCGCTGTCGATCACCTCCTTGGTGACGAAAACGTAGGGCGTGAAGTGGCGAAGTGTTGGCCGATCGCGCGATTCCCGCTCATGCGTGGCGGTTTCCACCTTCGGCATTGCATCAATTCCGAATGCCTGACCCAGTCTGGCCTTGCTGGCATCAACTGTTCCTCGCCCCTCAAATTGCTCTACGGTGCGAGGGACCCTAAGGTTGCGACCGGTGGTCACGAACATGTAGGCGTTTGGAGACTTGCCGACAAGAGGAACTTGGCGACACGAAATCATCTCGTCCCGGCCTTTGACCCACTTTACGCCGACAGCCATGCAGCGCCGACGCACGTAGACCGGCAACTGACATTCAGAGGAGCCAAGGCAATAATCCAGAGCTTTGATAACCGCAGACTTGCCCGTGCCTGATGCGCCTGTGATGACGTTCACTCTTCCGGGGTCCAGCTCGATCGCGCGAAATGTCCCTTCTTCACCGATGAAGAAGATGCTAGCGATGTTCCATCGCGTCATACCGAAACTCCCAATGCTTCCAAAACTGCTCTGGGAGATCCCATCGCGGCAGCCCATGCTCCAAGCATCCGAGCCCGTTTAAGTGCTGCGCCAGCAACACCGCCCGTTACCGAGGCGGGAATTTTTGTCAGGGAGGACTCCAGATCCCCATCGCCTGTCAGGCGCAGTGTTCCTGTGACGCAGCCAAACCTGATTGCCGCGGTGGTGATCTCTAGCGTCAAGTTGACTTTCTTTGCGAGCTCAGCAACGGCCCTCGGACTGCGATGCAGCCAGACGGCAAGGCCCGTATCTATATTGCAGCCCTCGAAGGTGTGGGCAAGTTCTTCTGAGATTGCGATGGGCACCACTAGGTAGATAAGCGCCGCCGCTGGGGGCCGTTTAACCGGTTGCGCCTGTTGATAGGAACGACAGAACTGGGCAAATACTACGCAGAAGAAGGCAGGGTTTGTCTCTGCGAAAACATCACGTGCGGTCATCATGGCTTCTTCGCGAGCAGCGCTTTATAGTCAGGGTGCCAGCCAACTTCTTGTTCGACGGCCAAGACTTGGTAGCTTCCTCGTACGTAGTAGGTCGTGCTCCAGTTGTGCGCGAAGGGTGGGATCTGCGCGTGCGCATGACTGTAGGACCACCTGAATATCTCCAGTCCAGAGACGCGTTTTGCATCCTCGGTGGCATTCGCATGCGTCTCCACCATCACGCAGTGTTTGTCCCTCCAAGCTTCGGCGAGGAGTTGGTCGTATCGATGGATGCGCACCGCCATGTCCACGCGCTCATTGAGCCATTTGTGGCGCTGAGACCGTGCTCTCCATTCCTCGCGCTCCGCTGCTTGAACCTCTCCATCGGTGCCCCCCACCAGTTGAAGCTGCCGAGCGATCATGGAGGAAGGGATATGGTCGCCAGGTGGGGTGACGAACTGGAAGTCGGCCAGAAGTTCATCACGCTCCAACTCACCGGCGATTTCTGCGACCTTCTGCTGAACCTCAAGCATCGAGATGGCCCGGTCTCGCTTATCGCAGAAAGAGTAGACGACCTGAAGGTCCCACCACTCCATGAGCTTTCCAGTGATGGCTTCTCTGCGCTCCGGAGGAAAGCTCTTCAACTCCTTCGCGATTTCCGTCGGGATCTGGATGATATTGCTGGCCGCGGGCTGGACCGTAATTCGAGAGAGAAACTTCTCCCGAAAGATGTGGTCGAGCTCCAGATACGCAGCACAGCTGGCGACGCGATCGGCATGCGGAACAGGATGCTTCCCCGCGGCTCTACCAGCCTGGTGTTCGTCTACTACCCGCTGGGCCTCGTCATGTAGCAGGGCTAAAAGGGTCGCGCGAGGTGACGTTGCGTCAAGAAGGACCTCCAGAGGACTTCCTGACGGAATCGGGGCTACCGTGACGAGCTGGAAGCGGGTGTTGTTGAGGCTCACGGCGGGGAGCACGTCGATCCACGCTTTTAGCGTCTTCCAAAGGGCGGCGGAGCTTAGCGTGACCGCCGCTGGCTTATTGCTCAACGAGTGCTTTAGCTGAGATAGAAGCGATTGCCCGTTCGTGAGGATCTCAACGTCGTCAAGACGCTCAAGACATACGGCAGCGTCGTCCTGAGACGCTCTTACGATGGACAGGAGCCCGTACAGCGATTGGTAATAAAAACCCAATGCCGAACTGACGGCGGAGTGGCTTCCGTCGTCGATGTATGCTGCAGAACTCAAACTGTCCCTCCTGTTCCGCCGCACTGTTTAACGCGGCTGCCCGTCTTTAGGTGTGACCTTGATGGCCAAGGCTAGCACTAATGGCTACAAACTGTAGCAAATCCTATCTGGGACTCCCTTTGAATGCCGCGCAACAGATCCATCCCGTGTCATCAATCGGGGCGAGCCCGTCTTTTCGCGGGCCATGGCGGCATCGGCTGGGCTGCTCTCTTTGATGAAACTCTTGGGCTCGAAGGCGAACGGCTGCGTTCGATGCGGCACTTCTACTGAAGCTCAGGGCCTATGCCTGTAGAGCCCGCAACGGCGCGCGTTTCCAGCAATCGACTCTGGCTCGGTACGACTTCTCTTACCGATCAGCGGCCAATCCATCGGCTTTGATCGCACGACCAGCCGAGCTTGGGCGTCCGGCGTGGGACCACTTCCTCGACATCTCGACGGTTTTGAACGAGTTGAGAGCGATCAAGACGGTCTTGCAGCGGCCAAGGGCGATCGAACACGAGGGGTGACTACAGGGTCAGTCGTCGTGATCTAAAGCGATGGAGCGTGATCAGGCGGGGAAGTCCGTTTGCACCAACCCTCGCACAGTTGCCCAACCAAGAATCAGTTGCCTAAGTTCGCCAACCCGCGACTCAGCAGGCCGACGACCGTTGCGTACTTGGAGAGTGGCACCGTTGTCGAGCAAGTAGTTTCCAAAAGAAAGGTCGTCCGAATACGCATTCGGATCGTGGTAACCCGGGTTGAGCCACTGAACGAAAACTTGGTATTCGTTCTGAAAGAAGTGATCGAAGGTTTGCCGAGCTTCGTCCCGATACTGAGCTGAACACAGGACGATGCTGGGCAACGCGCCACCCAACATTTCTTGTATGGGCATCTTCCTCTCTTCGGGAGATCCGCTCACGAGAAACACGCTGACCCACTGAGCTTTGTTCAGGTAAAGCTTACGCTCGTGTTTACCAGTTCGGACATCGGCATCAAAGAGCGTGTGCCACGTTTTCGTTTTACCCGTATTGCGGTTACCGAGCACTGATACGAAAAGACGATCACTCATTTGATTCCTTGAATTTCCCGACGGTCTCTACAGACCTGCCTCGATCAGAAGCTCACTCATCGTGACCCCCAAAGCGGCGGCCACCCGCGACAACGTCAGGACAGCGACGTTGTTATCCCCTCGTTCAACACGCCCAACATAGCTGCGATCTAGCTCCGCAGTCAGGGCGAGCTTTTCCTGCGAAATGTCGCTCGCTTGACGAATGCGCCGAATAGCCATGCCTAGGGCCACTAGCTGTGGATCTTGGCGGTGGCTGGACAGGTTTGGCACCCCCTGATCGTTGCGGATATGATGCATATGAAGCCACGGTCCATGTACCGCGATTGTCGTTGAATGTATCGAAGAACGCCGGGAAAGTGAGGGAGCCGGCTACTTGGACGGCATCGCGACCACCGGTCGTGGTTCTGATGCGAGGTTCGCCCTCGCGTCGAGGCGCATATCAAGTCAATGCATCGAGGAGAACTTCAATCCATGAGAACCGTCTTCACCGTGGCTGCGGCCATCGGCATCGTTTCGCTTTCAGGGTGCTTCGAACCCAAGAAGGTCTATCAAGAGGTAGCCCTATGTGCAGAGCCCATCAAGATATCGGCCTGCGCGGCGGGAACGCTGTACCCGACCTGCACCATCGAAAACGAAGCTCAGGTTGCGCTGTCGGGCAATATGAGCGCATGGTCATATGACAAGGATGGCACTCAGCTCGGCTCACCCGTGATGCTTTCGACCCGTGGGTTAATGCCCGGTCAGAAGAAGCGGCTTGAACTGATCGCTGACGGTGGGAAAGACAACATCGCCAAGATCGTCGTGTGTTCGATGGACCCACAAAGCGTGCTCATGAAGGGGCGGGTCGTTTCGGTGGGGAAGGCGCAATGAACACCATCAACGGGATCCCGTTCGAGCAGGCAGTTCTGCAGTGCAGAACCTCGGAAGAGCTGTCGACCTTGGTCAGGGGCTTCCAGATGGGCGAAAGGGAGTTGGACTTCTACGAAGACCGACTCAATCACCTGATGGACCATGAGGCGATGGACCTCTATGAAGACGATGCGAGGCAGAAGGCGGAGGAATTCGTCACACGCCTCTACGGCCGTGGGCATCCTGATTTCGATCGTATGGTTGTAGAAAGAACCAAGATTGAGACGGAAACCGAATGGTCCATCCGACAAGGAATCGACGCAGCGGTGAAGGCGGATACGCGTCGTATAGAACGTGAAGACGACCATCATCGGAAACTGATCGATAGCATCGACAACGTCGCGGACACGGTGGAGGAATCCAGTGCATATGCGCAGGGCAAGAAGCTGGTGAATCGCCATCCGTTTTTGACGGCTCTGATCGGACCGACGATCATCAAGAAGCTCTTCGGGCGCTGATACGACGACGGCCCAGTACAAGACTGGGCCGTTCACGGTTGAGGAGGCGCGCCGCCTCCTACCAATCATTCTCGCCGCGCTTTAGCCGAGCTAGCGACGAGAAATTCGTCCAGTTCCCCTCGCTCACACGCATGCATCGCCGCGCGGTAGAAATCGGTCACAGCGTACGTGGAGTCGAACTTCATGTACGTCGCTCCTTCTGCAAGAGGCATGAATTTCGAGCCGTTGCGCAGCCACGCAACACACTTTTTGAGGCCGGACCCATTTTTCTCCTCCAGTATCTCGAACCAATCTCGGGAGGACGGCTTTGTCGACAATTTGTCAAGGCGCTTGATCTGCCCTCGGATGCCGTTGATGAAGCGCTTGCGAAGTTCGGGCATCGGATCCAGTTTTCTGTGTGGCCAGTTCATGCTGCTGCTCCATGAGCATGCGTTGGCGCGAGGGTCGTGGTGGTGTTTGCTTTCATTGAAAACTCCTTTCGTTGGATGACTCAACCGGGGTTGAGATGCGCCGTGAATCGGTGCATGGAAAGGAGTGTTCCCGCACGTGCCATGTATTAACAGGTACTGGAAAAATAGCCTATTTGGATTGTTAAGAAAAGGGCGGCGCATGTTGTGGTGCCTTGCAAAAATGCCCGTGATCTGGAAGAAGCGGGCTCACGCGCTCAATAACCATCGGTCATGTCCAACCAACTCCCGATCAAGATGACCGACACCTGTAGTCGCCCCGTCATGTCTGATCGCTCTTGACCGCTGCGAGACCGTCTCGAAGACTCTCGAACAGTTCAAAGCCGTCGGGTCGTCATGGAAGCCGTCCCAGCTTGGAAGACCGCCACCGGGTGACCATCGGGACTGACGGTAGAATCCGCGCCTGCTGCGGGTGTAGTTCAATGGCAGAACGGCAGCTTCCCAAGCTTCATACGAGGGTTCGATTCCCTTCACCCGCTCCATCTCTTCGACCCCGACAACAACCCCTTTCTCAAGCGCACACGGCCAATTCCGGCTGGGGCATGGCCATGTCGAAAGCGGCACCCCGGCACGCAAAAAAAGAAGCCCGCAACGAGGCGGGCTGAATGGCCCGTACTTGCGTGGGGCCGGAGGGAGGAACCCGTCGCAGCAGGAAGCGACGGGCAGCACCATCATGGGCGCCGAATTAGGAGACTTCTGGGAGGAGTCGGCTTGAAGCCCTCGTTCCGGTCCTTCACGGCCATGGCTTCTTCGCGAAGTAGCGATCCTCGTCCGTGTACCCGTCGAGGTCGACCAGATCGCCGGATTCGGGCGCGCTGACATCGCTGAGCGACAGCGCGGACACGATCTGGCGCATGACGGACGGCGGTGCCTTGTTCAGGACGACGAAATGAACCTGCCCGGGCGCGTCTTCATTGAGCAGGATGTCGATATAGGGCAGGGCGGCGCCATGCGGGCCCATTCCGAACCAGGTTTCACGTTCGTCACTGGTCGCGTCGAGTGGTGACTGGTGCCGCGTCCAGTTCACTTGCGGGAACAGTGCCGCCAACTGCTCCTTCACTTCGCCGACCGTTCCGAGCGGCTCGGCGAGCATGCGCTCCCAACGCGTCATCGGCCCGCTGCCTGCGGGCGCGCGGTAAAGATAAAAGTGAAAGCTCATCGTCATTCCTCGCAACGCCAGGGGACCGGCTGGGCAGGGCAGGTGGTTGTCGCCGCTGCAAGCATTGTGAAACGCAGCGTCGGCAGGCCAGAACCGTTCGGGCAAAAAAATACCCGCCGAAGCGGGTTCGAGGAGCCCCTGTGGGGCGCTCTAAGGACGAAACAGAGAGCTCTTCTTCTATGCGGCCCTGTTGCGTGACAGCCCCTCGATCGTCGGTGGAGTGGTTGTTATGGGCTGTAAGCCAAAAATAGGCTGTTCGCGTAGGACACACTTAAAAACGTGAAGTATTTGGCAGGGGCTGAGGGTTGCCGAGCGGAGGATGCGTCTGAAGTGTCGGTCTCGTCTTACAGAGGTGGCTTGTGCGAAGCCCTAGATTTTGCGAACTCGCTTCGAACTGCGAGTTCTCTGTGTGTGACAGCACTTAAAGAGATTCAACCCAGCCTGGTGCTGGGTTTTTTTTGCCTCTGGCGTTCCAAACGGCTGTGAATTAATGCCACTTCAGGCCATCAAGTTTGTGTAATTGTGTCTTGTTGTGCCTTATGTCGCAGATCAACATTCCCAACGTGCGGATCGCTGCAGCACACTCTTTTCAACAAAAAAGAGGTGTCTCATGGGAGTTATGAATGAACTGTCACCTGAGGTGGGCACATTCGTGTGCCGCTTCAGCATCCCGATCCGGCTTGATGAAGATCGGTTCCAGTATTTCCCCGTCGTAGGGGTTTTTCGCAGCATGCCGTTCGACCAGGTCGATCGATGGGTGATGCGGCCGGACGGCCGTGCGCGCACCGATCGCGAACTGGCGGCCGAGGTTCTTCTCGAGTTGCGCCGGCCGCTCGGCTCCACGGGCAAGACGGCTTCGCTTCAGTTCGGCATCACCGAAGTGCTCGAAGTGGCTCGGGCCGCGGCCATCATCGTGTCGACGTTCCTGGCCGAGCTTCCGCGCGGGGCGGAGCGGGAGCTCGAGAGCCAACTCGCGGGTTAGACCAGACGGATCGGCCCAATGAAAAAGCCCGCACGAGGCGGGCTTTGGAATGTGGTCGTGAACTCTCACGCGGTCCACGGTTACGGCAAATGTTCAATTGCGGAAGCCACCCTGTTGTTTTTCTCGTCGCAGTGACTTCGACGCGCCGGTGTGAGATTCGGCTTGCCTGGCCAGGCAACACCCGGAGCAAGTCCGGGCGAAGGCGGATTGTACCAGACGCCACATTTGTGTCCGGCAAGGAACGAAATCCGCGGCGGCCCCAGATATTTTTCGCCTGCTGCTGCTTTTGCAGGCACCGTGTTGCAGGCCACGCCAGGCAACGATCCTGAACGCTTCACACATGGTTTTCCACAACATTGTCCCCATTGAAAATGGAAAACCTGACATGGCCATGTGCTAGGGGGAAAAATGCAGTTGTTTCAGAAACCGGGGTAGGCGCGCGCTGACAGACTTCATGCGGCCTGCGGGAGGAACATCATCTCCTGACCGCACTCTTGCGGCAAGGAGCATGAAATGACCTTCGACTTCTTGTTTCGTCCCAGCCATGCCGCATACCTCAAAAGGGCTTCGGCATTGCTCGAGGAAGCGCAGATGGCACGCATCGAACACCAGGCGGCCGCGGAGCACCACAGCGCATTGGCGCGGATGTACGCCGAGCGTGTCAGGCGGCTCGAGAACGAGCTTTATCGGCAACCGCGTGGCGCGGAGCATGGGCCTGCCGATGTCCTCGCGGAAGATCGGCCGCAGCTGTATTCGCTGGATGGCAGTCGCAAGCCAGGCCTGACCTCTGCGACTTGAGTCCACGGAGCCTTCCTTCAGATCGGTTGTCTCTATCCCGCGCATGAATATTGCCAACTCCGCGGGGAGTGCAAACGCGGCACCATCAGGACTCACTGTTTGTTGGAGAGTCGCATGAAGACGTTCAGAAAAGTCATTGGTGGGGCCATCTCGCTGGCCGGTGCGGTGGTGATCGTTGCGCAGCATTTGTGAGAGGCCTTGAAGAAACCGCCGCGGCGGGGCGATGAACAGGTTCGATCAGAAAGGCTGTCGATTGCAGGTGACTTTCGGCACTGGCGGGTGACCGGGCGCTTCACTAATCTTGTTACCTTGATTGCGAGGACGGGCAACCGGTTTTCAGCCCGGCTTAAGGTTGGAGAACGATACTGAATCTTGACGGTCTTCCGGCGTTGGTAGAGGTCGCTTCTGCATCTGCTTTTGCACCCGCTCATCGAGCGGTTCCTCGAGGCTGAAGGTCGTCAAGATTTCTTTTTCCGCGCCCCGCATCTCCATCAAGCGTTCAGGGATTCAAGAAGATGCGCCATACGTTGTTGCACTACCTCTCCACGCAGCGATTGCCCGCCACCGTCGCGGGTGCGCAGGGCATTGCCGCAGTGCAGGCCCTGCTGCAGGAGGGCTGCGTCAAGGCGGTGCTTCCACAGACGCGCTCCGCCGAGGCCGGCGTACCCGTTGCAACGGTCACCGAACTCACCAGGCTCGGCCACCGCGCGCTGCGCCGGTTCAGCGGCGCGTGAAACGACGCTTGGCCTTCAGCTAGCGTTGCGCCAGCCGCCGCAGCGCCACCGACAACTCCTCCATATCGACGGGTTTGAGCAAGTGATGGTCGAAGCCGGCCTGGGCAATGCGCGCCCGGTCGTCCGGTTGGCCCCAGCCCGTCAGTGCGACCAGCGTCAGTCCGCGGTGCGCCGGGTCGGCGCGAAGCCTGCGGGCCAGTTCGCAGCCATCCATTCCGGGCATGCCGATGTCCAGGATCGCCAGCGATGGACGAAAACTGTCCGCCGCCTTCAACGCCTCGACGCCACTGAACGCCACGGCGGTGCGCGCCCCGAGAAGGCCCAGCAGCGCCGCCAGCGACTCCGCCGCATCGCGGTTGTCGTCGACGACCAGGATGCTGTGCCGCGCGATGGCTGCTTCGGTGGAGGGGACGGCGTTCTTCTCGGCCCCCGCATCGTGCGCGATCGCCAACGGCAACGTCACCACGAATTCGCTGCCCTGGCCCAGCCCGTCGCTCTTCGCGCTGACCGTGCCGCCATGCAGCTCCACCAGGCTCTTCACCAGCGTGAGTCCGATGCCCAGGCCCCCCTGGGCGGCCCTGGCCGTGCCGCTCACCTGCACGAACATGTCGAAGATCGACCCCAGCATGTCCGGCGGAAGGCCAGCCCCGTTGTCGCGGACGCGGACCACCGCATCCGTGCCGTCGCGCTCGACGAACACGTCGATCCGGCCGCCTTCGGGCGTGTATTTGGCCGCGTTGTTCAGGAGGTTGGAAAACACCTGCGTGAGCCGCACCCCGTCGCCTTCGACGGCCAATGAAGCATCCGGTGCGTGCACCTGCAACTGGTGCCGGCCGGCGTCCATCAGCGGCCGGCTGAGCTCCACGGCATCGCGGATCACCTGGTCGACCATCAGCTCGCCGAGCTGCAGTTCGATCTTCCCGCGGGTGATGCGCGAGACCTCCATCAGGTCGTTCACGAGCCGCACCATGTGGTCGATCTGGCGGCCCATGAGCTGGTAGTAGGGCAGTGCGGCCTCGGGCGTGAGCGTCTTGCGCGTGAGGATGGCGAGCGCGGTGCTCAGCGGCGCCATCGGGTTGCGAAGCTCGTGCGCCAGCGTGGCGAGGAATTCGGTCTTGCGCTTGTCGGCCTCGTTCAGGTCATTGAGGATCCGCCGCAGCTCGTACTGCCGTCGCCGGGCCCGCAAGGCGCTTCGCAGTGCGCTCACGAGCGCTGCCACGCGAATCGGCCGCTCCAGCACCGTGACGTTGGCCATGCCTTCCATGGCCACGGCAACGGCGCGCGAATCGGCGCCTTGCTTGGCCAGCACCAGCACCGGCAGGTCCGACCAGGGCGGCTGCATCGACACCGCGTCGGACAGGGCGGCTGCATCGTTGCCCGACAGCATTTCCTCGGACACCAGCACGGCGCCCGCGCCGAGGCCGATCTCCAGCACCAGTTCGTGCAGCGTGGCGCAAACCTTGGTCGCGATGCCGGCGCGTTCGAGCACGGCCGTCGCCATCACGGCGTCCTTCGACGTGGCCGTCCTGAGCAGGACGCGCAGTTGCGTGTCTTCGTGCGTGATCGTGGTGGTCGCCGTGTTCGTCGTCACGGCGGGGTGGCGCTGACGCCATCGATGGGCACCGGAATGCCGCTCAGGATGCCCCGGAAGTGGCGCAGGGGCTCGCCCACGTGCAGCCCGCGGCCGTCCATCCAGAAGTCGCGGATGGTCCGCTCGTGCGCGCTGCCGCGTTTCTTGAGCACCGAGATGGCCTGGCGGACCTCGCCCTCGAATTCGAAGTAGCGCAGCAGCACGACCGCATCCGCGAGGTAGCTGGCATCGACCGGCGTCTGCATCTGCATGCCGATCAGCCCATGCTGCGCGCCGACCAGCAGCGTGGCCACACCGGCCTGCCCGAGGTAGGTCAGCAGTTCATGCAGCTGGACGATGAGAAAGCGCTCGTCGGGCATGGCGTTGAGATAGCCGTTCAGGCTGTCGATAACGACGGCCTTGGCGGCATGCTCGGTCACGGCCAGGCGGATCTCGTGGACCAGCTCGCCCGGCGAGAGCTCGGCGGGGTCGACCTGCTTGATGCGCAGGTGTCCCGACGCGAGGTGAGGCTCCAGGTCCATCCCCAGGCCGGCGCAGCGCGTGCGCAGCGTGTTGACGCTCTCGTCGAAGATGAAAAGCGCGGCGCATTCGCCCCTCCGGGCGGCGGCAATGGCGAACTGCACGGCCACCGACGATTTGCCCGTGCCGGGCGCGCCGACGAACAGGGTGCTCGTTCCCTTCTCGAGGCCGCCCCCGAGCAGGTCGTCCAGTTCCGCGATGCCGCTGGGCATCTTGATCAGCGGTCCGCTGGTGGCATGTTCGGAGGCCACGAGCCGCGGAAACACCTGCAGGCCCCCGCGATGGATCTTGTAGTCGTGGAATCCGCCGCGGTACGACTGGCCGCGGTACTTGACGACCAGCAGGCGGCGCCGCGCCGAGCCGTAGTCCGAATTGAGCTGCTCGAGCCGCAGCACGGCGTGCGCGATGCTCTGCACCTGCAGGTCGTGCTCGGTGGCGGTCATGTCGTCGAGCAGCAGCACCGTGCATTGCCGGCCCGCGAAGAACTGCTTGAGCGCCAGGATCTGCCGCCGGTACCGCAGCGAAGTGCCCGACAGCAGCCGCAGTTCGGACAGCGAGTCGAAGACGATGCGCGAGGGCTTGAGCGTGTCCACGTCGCTGAGGATGCGCAGCGTCGTCTCGCTCAGTTCCACCTCCGAGGGGTGGAACATCGTGTACTGCTCCTCGGGGTGGAGGCTGTCCTGTGCGGGGAGCATCTCGCGCACGTGGATGCCCGACAGGTCCCATCCGTGGGAGTTGGCCACGCCGCGCAATTCGTTCTCGGTTTCCGAGAGCGTGACGTACAGGACCGATTCGCCCCGTTGCGCCCCCTCGAGCAGGAACTGCAGCGCGATCGTCGTCTTGCCGGCGCCCGGCGTTCCCTCCACGAGGTAGAGCCGGTGGGGCTCGAGGCCCCCGCCCAGCACATCGTCCAACCCCGGCACGCCGATGCCCAACAGGTTGTCTTGCCGTCCCCCGAGGCTTGATGCCTTGGCCTCCATCGTTGTCGCTCCATGAAAAATTCGGATACCAAATTCAATCATGCGGGCGCGAAAAACCCATGCAGGACAAGGCCGGAAAAACGGCCCAACCTTTGTCGGCGGGGACCGATTTTTCCCGTGATGCCCAGCGATGGGGAAGGTGCGGGGGTGAGGGGCTAGCGCAGGAACACGTGCTGCATGAACTGCTTGATCGGGTACTGGATCACCGTCTGCACCCGGGCCGGCAGCTCCAGCGGCCGCATCAGCATCTTGAGCGTGCTGCCGGCGCTCAGGTTGGTGCGGATGGTGCTGTTCATGCGTGCGCTCAGCCCCTGCACGTAGGCCGTGTCGTCGGCGCGGTGGGGTGCCCGGGCCTTCACGACGTGGCGGATCGCGCAGTCCGCATCCTCGCTCTTGAGCTCCAGCGTGCGCCGGCCGATGGTACCGATCACGCGGAAGCGGCTGAGTTTTTCCTCTTCGCGGTAGCGGCGGAAGAACCGGTAGAAGTGCTTGTAGTGGTTGACCTCGTCCGTCGCGATGCGGGTGGCCAGGTCGTGCAGCACGGGCTCATCGGTGGCGCGGGCCATGGCGCGGTAGTAGGTGGCGGTGCCGGTCTCGACCACGCAGCGCGCCGTCATTTCCAGGGCGCGGGTGGGAGCGAGCAGCTCGACCTTGCAGTAGGTCGCGTACTCCTCCAGGAAGCCGCGGTAGGCCGTGTCCCATTCGAATTCGGGCCACACGTGGCGCACATAGGCGCGCAGGGCCTGGCCATGCTGCAGCTCCTCGGGCTCCCAGTAGTTGGAGAGCCAGTCGGTGACTTCGTCGTCGCCGCGGAAGAAATCCACCAGGTTGTGCGTGTACAGGTCCGAGCCGCTTTCGATGAACGAGGCGGAGGTCACGAGGTAGAAAAGATTCTCGTCCGGGCGCACCTTGTCGAGCGCGATGCGCGAGAAATCGAGGTCCTCGATCTTCCAGTGTTCGGCCTCAAGACCTGCCATGCGGACTCCTTGATTCATGTTGTGCATATGAATAGGACGGGGCTCGCCGCGTTTGGTTCGGCCGCGCGGGCGCCAGGGTGCATATTAGCCGCGGCGCCCCGATCATGCCGTTGGCCCCGGGCCTGCCCGGGCTCCATGGGCAAACCTATAATCGTTTGTTCAAGCAAATCAAGCAGTTAGGTCGGTTCGACGCAGTGGTTTCGACGAGAGGTCGCCATCGCCAGGCCGCCCTCGACAGAAGACGAAATCCAAAGATGAGCCAGCCCACATTCACGGTCGCGGACATCCGCAAGACCTTTCTCGATTTCTTCGCCTCCAAGGGCCACACCGTCGTGGCTTCGAGCTCGTTGGTGCCGGGCAACGACCCGACCCTGATGTTCACCAACTCGGGCATGGTCCAGTTCAAGGACGTGTTCCTCGGCGAAGACAAGCGCAACTACGTGCGCGCGGCCTCGGTCCAGGCCTGCCTGCGTGCCGGCGGCAAGCACAACGACCTCGAGAACGTGGGCTACACCGCGCGCCACCACACCTTCTTCGAGATGCTGGGCAACTGGAGCTTCGGCGATTACTTCAAGCGCGAATCGCTCACCTGGGCCTTCGAGCTGCTGACCAAGGTCTACAAGCTGCCGGCCGAGAAGCTCTGGGCCACCGTCTACATCGAGGACGACGAGGCCTACGACATCTGGACCAAGGAAATCGGCCTGCCGCCCGAGCGCGTCGTGCGCATCGGCGACAACAAGGGCGGCCGCTACATGTCCGACAACTTCTGGATGATGGCCGACACCGGCCCCTGCGGCCCGTGCTCCGAGATCTTCTACGACCACGGCCCCGAGATCCCCGGCGGCCCGCCCGGCAGCCCCGATGAGGACGGCGACCGCTACATCGAGATCTGGAACAACGTGTTCATGCAGTTCGACATGCAGCCCGACGGCTCGGTCAAGAAGCTGCCGGCACCCTGCGTCGACACGGGCATGGGCCTGGAGCGCCTGGCCGCGATCCTGCAGCATGTGCACAGCAACTACGAAATCGACATCTTCGACGCGCTCATCAAGGCCGCGGCCCGCGAGACCGGCGAGAAGGACCTCGGCAACAACTCGCTGCGCGTGATTGCCGACCACATCCGCGCCACCTCGTTCCTGGTGGCCGACGGCGTCATTCCCTCGAACGAAGGCCGCGGCTATGTGCAGCGCCGCATCGTGCGCCGCGCGATCCGCCACGGCTACAAGCTGGGCCAGAAGAAGCCGTTCTTCCACAAGCTGGTGCCCGACCTCGTGAAGCTGATGGGCGATGCGTATCCCAAGCTCGTGGCCGACGAGAAGCGCATCACCGACACGCTCAAGGCCGAAGAAGAGCGCTTCTTCGAGACGCTCGCCAACGGCATGGAAATTCTGGATGCGGCCCTGGCCGGCGGTGCCAAGACGCTGCCGGGCGATGTCGCCTTCAAGCTGCACGACACCTACGGCTTTCCGCTCGACCTGTCGGCCGACGTCTGCCGCGAGCGCGGCGTGAGCGTCGACGAGGCCGGCTTCAACGTCGCCATGGAAAAGCAGAAGGCCGCGGGCCGTGCGGGCGGCAAGTTCAAGATGGACCGCAACGTCGAATACACCGGCGCGGGCAATACCTTCACCGGCTATGAGCACCTGGAGGAAAGCGCCAAGGTCGTCGCGCTTTACTTCGAAGGCGCAGCGGTGAATGAACTGAAGGAAGGCCAGCCCGGCATCGTCGTGCTCGACACCACGCCCTTCTATTCGGAGAGCGGCGGCCAGGTCGGCGACCAGGGCGTGCTCAGCGCCGAGGGCGTGCAGTTCGGCGTCGACGACACCCAGAAGATCAAGGCCGACGTGTTCGGCCACCACGGCACGCAGACCCAGGGCACGCTCAAGGTCGGCGACGCGGTCAAGGCCGCGGTCGACGGCGAGCGCCGCAACGCGACCATGCGCAACCACTCGGTCACCCACCTGATGCACAAGGCCCTGCGCGAAGTGCTCGGCGACCATGTGCAGCAGAAGGGCTCGCTGGTCGATGCCGACAAGACGCGCTTCGACTTCGCGCACAACGCACCCGTCACGCGCGAGCAGATCCTGGAGATCGAGAAGCGCGTGAACGCCGAAGTCCTTGCCAACGTCGCCACGCAGGCGCGCGTGATGGACATGGAATCGGCCCAGAAGACCGGCGCGATGATGCTGTTCGGCGAGAAGTACGGCGAGACCGTGCGCGTGCTGGACATCGGCACGAGTCGCGAACTGTGCGGCGGCACCCACGTGGGCCGCACCGGCGACATCGGGCTCTTCAAGATCGTCAGCGAAGGCGGCGTGGCCGCCGGCGTGCGCCGCATCGAGGCGGTCACGGGCGCCAACGCGCTCACCTACCTGCAGGACCTCGAATCGACCGTGCAGAGCGTGGCCGCCACGCTCAAGTCGCCGGCCGCCGAGCTGCAAGGCCGCCTCACGCAGGTGCTGGAGCAGGTGAGGGCACTGGAGCGCGAAGTGGGCTCGCTCAAGGGCAAGCTCGCATCGTCCAAGGGCGACGAACTCATCGCACAGGCCATCGACGTCAACGGCATCAAGGTGCTCGCGGCCAAGCTCGACGGCGCCGATGCCAAGACGCTGCGCGACACCATGGACAAACTGAAAGACAAGCTCAAGACCGCCATCATCGTGCTGGCCGCCGTCGACGGCGACAAGGTGCAGATCGCGGCCGGTGTCACCGCCGACACCGTGGGCAAGGCCAAGGCCGGCGAGCTGGTCAACTTCGTGGCGCAGCAGGTCGGCGGCAAGGGCGGCGGCAAGGCCGACATGGCCATGGCCGGCGGCACCGATGCGGCGGGCGTGCCTGCCGCGCTGAAGTCGGTTCAGGGCTGGGTCGCGGAACGCGTCTGATGACAGGCGCGCTGCCCGGCGAGGTGTCTGGCGCGCCGCATGGCGAGGTGCTCGTGATGGGCGCGGGCACCATCGGCTGCTACATCGGCGGCCGGCTCGCCGCGGCGGGCGTGCCCGTCACCTTCGTCGGCCGGCCCCGCGTGCTCAAGAAGCTTGCGGACCACGGCCTCTCGCTCAGCGACCTCGACGGCGCGAAGCACCACATCCTGCCGTCGGCGCTGCGCCTGTGCGAGCAGGTGCCCGCCGGCGCCAAACCCGCGCTGGTGCTCCTTTGCGTGAAGAGCGGCGCCACCGCCGAGGCAGCGGGCGAACTGGCTTTCTCGCTGCCCGCGGGCACCACGGTCGTCTCGCTGCAGAACGGCATCTCCAACAGCGCCGCCGCATCGCAGGCCGGCCCGTCGCTCAATGTGCTGCCGGGCATGGTGCCGTACAACGTCGCCGAGATCGGCGACGGCGCCTTCCATCGCGGCACGCCCGGCCGGCTCGCCGCGAAGGACGACGCGGCGCTGCGTCCCTGGCTCCCCGTGTTCGAGCGCGCCGGCGTGCCGCTCGACCTGCACGAAGACCTGCTGCCGGTGCAGTGGGGCAAGCTGCTGCTGAACCTCAACAACCCGGTCAACGCGCTCTCGGGCCTGCCGCTGCGCGAAGAGCTGATGCATCGCGGGTATCGCCAGTGCTTTGCGGCGCTCATCGACGAAACCCTGGGTGTGCTCGGCGTGAGCGGCATCACGCCCGCGCAGGTGGCGGCCGTGCCGGCGCAGCGGCTGGCGAGCCTGCTGCGCTTGCCCGACTGGCTCTTTCGCATCGTCGCGGCGCGCATGCTGCGCATCGATGCCAAGGCGCGCTCCAGCATGGCCGACGATCTTGCGCTCGGCCGACGCACGGAGATCGACGCGCTCAGCGGCGAGGTCGTGCGCCTCGCGCAGGAGCACGGCCTGAGTGCGCCGCGCAACGCACGCATGGTCGCGTTGCTCGAAGCCTGGCCGCAGCGGCCGGAGCGCTGGCCGGCACGCCAATTGCAGGACGCACTCGGCCTGTAGCGCTTAGCCTGTACCCTCAGGCCCGTTGCGGCTCACAAGAAAGAGGGAGTTCTCATGCAGGTCCTGATTCTCGGCAGCGGTGTCATCGGCACCTCGGTGGCGTACTACCTCGCACGCGCCGGCCACGAGGTGACGGTGCTGGAGCGGCAGCCGGCCCCCGCGCTCGAAACCAGCTTCGGCAACGCGGGCGAAGTCTCGCCCGGCTATTCCGCGCCCTGGGCCGGACCCGGCGTTCCGGTCAAGGCCATCAAGTGGATGCTGATGCAGCACAGCCCGCTGGTCGTCAAGCCGATGCTCGATCCCGCAATGTGGCGCTGGGGCCTCTCGATGCTGCGCAACTGCACGCAGGCGCGCTACGAACTCAACAAGGGCCGCATGGTGCGGCTGGCCGAATACAGCCGCGATTGCCTGAAGGCCCTGCGCGCCGACACGGGCATCCAGTACGACGAGCGCATGCAGGGCACGCTGCAGCTCTTTCGCACGCAGCAGCAGCTCGACGGCACCGCGAAGGACGTCGAAGTGCTCAAGGCCTCCGGCGTGCCCTACCAGGTGCTCGACCGCGACGGTTGCCTGCCCTACGAGCCCGCGCTCGCGGCGGTGAAGGAGAAGTTCGTCGGCGGCCTGCGCCTGCCGGGCGACGAGACCGGCGACTGCTTCAAGTTCACGCAGGCGCTGGCCAAGCTGGCGGAGGCGGCGGGCGTGACCTTTCGCTTCGGCGTGAACATCCAGGCGATCGAGCACGACGCCGCCAAGGGCGTGACCGCGGTGCGCACCGACAAGGGAAGCTTCACCGCCGACCGCTACGTGGTCGCGCTCGGCAGCTACTCGCCCGCCTTGGTCAAGCCGCTGGGCATCGACCTGCCGGTGTACCCGGTCAAGGGCTTCTCGATCACGGTGCCGATCACCGACGCGGGCGGCGCACCCGAATCCACCGTGATGGACGAGACCTTCAAGGTGGCCGTCACCCGCCTGGGCGACCGCATCCGCGTGGGCGGCACGGCGCAGCTCTCGGGCTTCGACCTCGCGCTCAACCCGCGGCGGCGCGACACGCTCGAACACGTCGTGACCGATCTCTTTCCGAAGGGCGGCAACGTGCGCGAGGCCTCCTTCTGGACGGGCCTGCGCCCGATGACGCCCGACGGCACCCCGGTCGTCGGCGCCACGCGCATCCCCAACCTGATGCTGAGCACCGGCCACGGCACGCTCGGCTGGACCATGGCAGCCGGCACCGGCCGCGTGATGGCCGACCTCATCGCCGGCAAGGCGCCCGAGATCGACATGGAAGGCCTGACCGTGGCGCGCTACGGCGGCTAGCAGGCACGACACCCATCCGAGAGCAGGGCGGTCCG
Organism: Variovorax sp. RKNM96; assembly: GCF_017161115.1. Classification (GTDB taxonomy): domain Bacteria; phylum Pseudomonadota; class Gammaproteobacteria; order Burkholderiales; family Burkholderiaceae_C; genus Variovorax. The sequence continues at coordinate 2,845,571 of NZ_CP046508.1, forward strand.
AAAGGGCCGCCCTGTTTAACGTTGGGTTGCGACATCTAGGGTTTCTACTTAGTCACGAAGTTGTCTTCGTGATTATCCTTCGTGCGTTCCATTAATAAATCGTTGTTTCTCTAATGAAACAAAACGCCGACCACGACGGACCCATGAAACACACACGCCGCCTTGCCATCGCCGCCGCCATGTCCCTGGCCGCCGCCTGCGCCACCGGACTTGCCTGGGCGCAGAACTACCCCGCCAAGCCGATCACGCTGGTCGTGGCCTATCCGGCGGGTGGCGACACCGATGCGCTGGCGCGGCTCTTCGCCGAGAAGCTCTCGGCGCGCGTGGGGCAGCCGGTGGTGGTCGACAACCGCCCGGGTGCCAGCGGCATCATCGGCAGCGGCTACGTGTCGAAGGCGGCGCCCGACGGCTACACGCTGCTGCTCGCGCCCAGCACCTTCTCGATCGCGCAGCTGGTTCTGAAGACCAACGGCGCCTCGGGCTACGACGTGCTCGCCGGTTTCACGCCGATCGTGCAGACCGGCAGCCAGCCGCTCTTCCTGGTGGCGAGTGGCGGCAGCGGCATCGCCACCGCGAAGGACGCGGTCGCCGCCGCCAAGGGCGCCGGAAAATCGCTCTCGTACGCGAGCCCGGGGAGCGGCTCGCCGATGCACATCCTGGGCGAGATGTTCGCCCGCGCCTCGGGTGCGAGCCTCGCGCACGTGCCCTACAAGGGCGTGGCGCCTGCGGTCAACGACGTGCTGGGCGGCCATGTGCCGGTCACCTTCATCACGCTCGGTCCGGTCGCGCCTTATTTCGCCAACGGCAAGCTCAGGCCGCTGGCCGTGGCATCGGCCCAGCGCTCGCCGCTCGCGCCGAACGTGCCGACGCTCGCCGAGCTGGGCTACAAGGACGTCGAGGTCGTCGCCTGGAACGGCCTCTGGGGCCCGCGCAACCTGCCGCCCGAGATCGTGAAGACGCTCAACGGCCACTTCAACGAAATCCTGAAGATGCCCGACATCGTCGCGCGCATGGCCGTGCTCGGCACCACGCCCGTAGGCGGCGATGCCGATGTGCTCGGCAAGACCAACGCGGCCGACTACGCGCGCTTCGGCAAGGTCATCAAGGAGCTCGGCATCCAGGCCGACTGAACGATCCCATGACTGAACTCAAAGCCATTCCCGATCCGTCGAGCCTGCGGTCGCTGCTTGCCGAACTGCCCGCGAACTTGCTGGCCGGCCGCCGCGTTCTCGTGACCGGCGGCGCGCGGGGCCTGGGCCTCGCGTTCGCGCAGTGCATCGCCGCGGCGGGTGCGAGCGTGGTGCTGGCCGACATCCTCGGCGCACTCGCCGAGACCGAAGCGAAGGCGCTGCGCGAAGCGGGCCACAAGGCGCATGCGCTCACCGTCGACCTGTCGGAGCCGGCCTCCATCGACGCTTGCGCCGCCGAGGCGATCCGCCTGCTCGGCGGCCTCGACGGCCTCGTCAACAACGCCGCCATCACCAACTCGGGCGGCCGCGATGCGCACCAGCTCGAGATCGACATGTGGGACCGCGTGATGAACGTCAACGTGCGCGGCACCTGGCTCATGGGCCGCGCCTGCCGCAGCGCGCTGGCCGAGAGCGGCCGCGGCGCCGTCGTCAACCTGGCTTCCGACACCGCACTCTGGGGCGCCCCCAACCTGCTGGCCTACGCATCGAGCAAGGGCGCGGTCATCTCCATGACGCGCTCGCTGGCGCGCGAGTGGGGCGGCGACAACATCACCGTCAACGCGGTGGCCCCGGGCCTCACGCTGGTCGAGGCGACCGAGTACGTGCCGATGGCGCGCCACCAGAAATACCTCGAAGGCCGCGCCATTCCGCGCGAGCAGCAGGCGGCCGACGTGTGCGGCGCCACGCTGTATTTGCTTTCCGGCCTCTCGCGCTTCGTGACGGGCCAGCTGCTGGCCGTCAACGGCGGCTTTGCGATGCACTGACTGAATTTTTCCGACGAAGGAGTAAACCCGATGAGCGATTTGTCCGAACAACAGAAGATCAACGACGCTGCCGCCAGCACCCTGGCGCAGCCCGAGGGCACCAGCCTTGCCGAGTGGATGAACACCCGCATCGCGCGCTATGAAACCCGCAAGTACGACTGGGACGCGCTGAAGTTCCAGGCCGATTTCGACCCCAAGTTCCGCCGCGCGCAGATGCGCTACGTGGGCACCGGCGGCACCGGCGTCGAGAAGGACGCGAACACCGTGCCTTCCGAACACTTCACCTTCTCCACCATGGTGATCCCGGCCGGCCACGAAGGCCCGCCGCACCTGCACACCGATGTGGAAGAAGTGTTCTTCCTCATCCGCGGCAAGCTCAAGGTCGTGATCGAGAAGGATGGCGAGCGCTTCGAAACCATCATGACCGACCGCGACCTCATCTCGGTGCCGCCGGGCGTGTACCGCGAGGAAATCAACATCGGCGACGAAGACGCGCTGATGTGCGTGATGCTCGGCGCGCAGAAGCCGATCAAGCCGACATACCCGGCCGACCACCCGCTGGCCAAGATCAAGCGCTGAGGACGAGATGAGCGACGCGATGGCCACCGACGCACTCATGCTGCCCGCCTCCGAACTGGCGCTGCTGGACGACCGTTTCCCCGCGCGCAACGTGCCGGTCGGCGGCGGTGCGGTGGTGTCGGTGCGCGAACGCGGCACGGGTCCGGCCATCGTCTGCCTGCATGGCATCGGCTCCGGCGCGGCTTCGTGGCTCAACGTCGCGATGCTGCTCGCGCCACAGGCCCGCGTGATCACGTGGGATGCGCCGGGCTACGGCGCGTCGACGCCGCTCGCGCCCGCGGCGCCATCCGCTGCGGACTACGCGGAACGCCTGCATGCCTTGCTCGATGCGCTCGACATCCAGTCGTGCGTGCTCGTGGGTCATTCGCTCGGCGCGCTCACGGCGGCTTCGGCTGCACGCAGCGGTTCAACCCTGGCTTCGCGCATCCGCCGCCTTGTGCTGATCAGCCCGGCCGCCGGCTACGGTGCGCCGTTGCGCGCTGAAGCCCGCGCCAAGGTGCGCACCGAGCGCCTCGCCACGCTCGACGAACTCGGCATCGCCGGCATGGCGGCCAAGCGCTCGGGTCGCCTCGTCTCCGACACCGCCAGCGAACTCGCGCGCCAATGGGTGCGCTGGAACATGGCCCGCCTGAACGACGGCGGCTATCGCCAGGCCGTCGAGCTGCTGTGCAACGGCGACCTCCTCGCCGACCTGCCGCCCGCGATGCCGGCGCGCGTGGCCTGTGGCACGCTCGATGTCGTCACCACGCCCGAGGCCTGCGCCGAGGTCGCGCGCGGCTGCAAGGTGACGCTCGAACCCATCGAAGGCGCCGGGCACGCCAGCTACGTGGAGCGGCCCGAGGCCGTGGCCGCGCTGCTGCGCGAAGCACTCGCCGCTTGAGCCGGGCCACCAAAGAACAACCCAACGGAAACAACCAATCACCATGGCCACCAACGACAACGAAGCGATGGAAGAGGGCGCCGACCGCTACAACGTGCCCGCGCTCGAACGCGGCCTGCGCGTGCTGTGCGAGTTCAGCCGCGAGAACCGCACGCTCTCCGCGCCCGAGCTGGCGCGCCGCTTCGACCTGCCGCGCTCGACCGTGTTCCGCCTGCTCACCACGCTGGAGAACATGGGCTTCCTGGAGCGCGCCGAGGGCGGCCGCGACTACCGCCTGGGCCTCGCGGTGCTGCGCCTGGGCTTCGAATACCTCGCCTCGCTGGAACTCACGCAACTGGGCACGCCGCTGCTCAATCGCCTCTGCGACGAGCTGCGCACGCCTTGCAACCTGGTGGTGCGCGACGGCCGCTCGATCGTCTACGTCGCCAAGGTCGCGCCGCCCACGCCGTTCGCCAGCTCGGTCACCGTGGGCACGCGCCTGCCGGCCCATGCCACGGTGCTCGGCCGCGTGCTGCTCGAAGACCTCACGCTGCCGCAGCTTCGTGCGCTCTATCCCGAGGACAAGCTGGAGACCTTCTCGCCGAGCACGCCCAAGACGGTGAACGAACTCTTCGACATGGTGCAGGCCGACCGCTCGCGCGGCTATGTGCTGGGCGAAGGCTTTTTCGAATCGAACATCTCCACCATCGCCGCGCCGGTGCGCGACCACAGCGGCCACATCGTGGCGGCGCTGGGCGCGACCATCACCTCCGGTCACATCGAGGAGAACCGCATGGACGAGATGGTGCTGCGCGTGCGCAGCACCGCTGAAGAGATCTCGAGCCTGCTGAACTATTCGCCCGCCCGCGACAACAAGGTGGTGCCGCTTCGCAGCGCATGACGGTCATGACAGTGCAGTCTTCTTCTCCTCATTTCTTTGCCGCCGATGCGCTGGCCGGCCGCGTGGCCGTGGTCACGGGTGGTTCCTCGGGCATCGGCCTCGCTACGGTCGAGCTGCTGCTTGCGAGCGGTGCCGCCGTCGCGCTGTGCGGCCGCAATGCCGAGCGGTTGGACCGCGCAGTGGCCGGTCTGCGCGAGCAGTTCCCGCACGCCAAGCTCTTCGCCCAGCCCTGTGACGTGCTCGACGCCGCTGCGGTCAAGACCTTCGCTGCCGCGAGCGAGGCCGCACTCGGCGCCGCCTCGATGCTCGTCAACAACGCAGGGCAGGGGCGCGTCTCCACCTTCGCCACGACCGACGACGCGGCCTGGACCGAAGAGCTCAACCTGAAGTTCTTCTCGGTCATCAACCCGACGCGCGCCTTCCTACCGCAGCTTGTCGCACAGCGCGCGGTGCTGAACGATGCGGCCATCGTCTGCGCCAACTCGCTGCTTGCACGCCAGCCCGAGCCGCACATGGTCGCCACCTCGGCCGCGCGCGCGGGCCTGTTGAACCTCGTGCGTTCGATGGCCACCGAGTTCGCGCCGCAGGGCGTGCGCGTCAACGGCATCCTGATCGGCCTGGTTGAGTCGGGCCAGTGGCGCCGCCGCTTCGAGGCGCGCGAAGACAAGTCGCAGGACTGGTCCGCCTGGAGCGGCCAGCTCGCGCAGAACAAGCACATCCCGCTGGGTCGCCTGGGGCTTCCGACCGAAGCCGCACGCGCGATCCTTTTCCTCGCTTCGCCTCTCGCTTCATATACGACGGGCAGCCACATCGATATTTCCGGAGGCCTGTCGCGCCATGCATGAATCCAACAACAACATGGTCACGGTCGGCGCAGTCGTCGCGGCCTTTCTCGAACAGTGCGGCGTGAAGGCGGCCTTCGGCGTGATCTCGATCCACAACATGCCGATCCTCGATGCCTTCGCGCAGCGTGGCATGGTGCGCTTCATCTCGGCGCGCGGCGAGGCGGGCGCGGGCAACATGGCCGACGCCTATGCGCGCTCCACCGCCAGCCTGGGCGTGTGCATCACCAGCACCGGGCCGGCCGCGGGCAACATCGCGGGCAGCCTGGTCGAGGCGCTGACCGCCGGCGCGCCGCTGCTGCACATCACCGGGCAGATCGAGACGCCTTACCTCGACAAGGGCATGTCGTACATCCATGAAGCGCCCGACCAGCTCACCATGCTCAAGGCGGTGTCGAAGGCGGCCCTGCGCGTGCGCAGCGTGGAGACGGCGCTCGGCACGCTCAAGCGCGCGGTGCAGCTCGCGCTGACGGCGCCCACCGGTCCCGTGAGCGTGGAGATTCCGATCGACATCCAGTCGGCGCTCATGACGATGCCTGCCGACCTGTCGCCGCTGCCCGTCGAGCGGCCCGTGCCGTCTAGCGCGGCACTCGACACCTTGGCCGCACGCCTGGCAGCTGCCAAGCGCCCGTTGCTGTGGGTCGGCGGCGGTGCGCGCCACGCTCGCAATGCGATCCAGCGCCTGCAGAAGCTCGGCTTCGGCGTGGTCACCACCACGCAGGGCCGCGGTACCGTGCCCGAGGACGATGCCGGCTCGCTCGGCGCCTACAACATCCAGAAGCCGGTCGAGGCCTTCTATCAAACCTGCGATGCGATGCTCGTGGTCGGCTCGCGCCTGCGCGGCAACGAGACGCTCAAGTACGAGCTGAAGCTGCCGCGTCCGCTGTATCGCATCGATGCCGATGCAGCCGCCGAAGGCCGCTGCTATGCCTCCGAAGCCTTCGTCTGCGGCGATTCGGCACTCGCGCTCGAAGGGCTGGCAGATCGCCTCGAGGCGAAGGGCTACCGGGCCGACGCACAACTGCTGGTCGACCTGCGCGCCGCGCACGACCAGGCCGTTGCGACGCTGCGCGACGGCCTCGGCCCGTACGCCGAACTCGTGCGCCGCATCCAGTCGGCAGCGGGCCGCCAGTTCAACTGGGTGCGCGACGTGACCGTCTCCAACAGCACCTGGGGCAACCGCGAACTGCGCATTTTCGAGCCGAGCGCCGGCGTGCACGCCACGGGTGGCGGCATCGGCCAGGGCATGCCGATGGCCATCGGCGCGGCCATCGGCGCGGCGGTCACGGGCTCGGGCCGCAAGACCTTCTGCCTGGCCGGCGACGGCGGCTTCATCCTGAACCTGGGCGAGCTCGCCTGCATGGTGCAGGAGAAGGCACCGATGGTGATCGTGCTCATGAACGACAAGAGCTACGGCGTCATCAAGAACATCCAGGACGCGCAGTACGGCGGCCGCCAGTGCTATGCCGAGCTGCACACGCCCGACTACGACCTGCTGTGCAAGTCGATCGCGCTGCCGCACGCTCGCGTGAAGGATCTGGCCGACCTGCCGGCGCGGCTGGACGAGGCACTGTCCACCGACGGCCCCTTCCTGTTGGAGATCGACATGCTCTCCATCGGCGGCTTCAAGACCAGCTTTGCCGGCCCGCCGACCAACACGGTCACGCAGATTCCCGCGCTCGGCACGGCCAAGTGAGAACGAGCGGAGCCAAGAACATGACTGCCACCACGCGCATCGCACTCGTCGGCTGCGGCGCCATCGGCACCGCGGTGCTCGAACTGCTGCGGGACGATCCGGCCCTGAGGGTGACGGCCATCGTCGTGCCCGCCGAAGGCATGGCCGCCGCGCAGAAGGCCGCGCCTGGCGCAGAGGTGCTGAGCACGGTGCCCGTTGCCGGCATCGACCTCGTGGTCGAGACCGCGGGCCATGCCGCCATCGAAGAGCATGTGCTGCCGGCGCTCGCGCGCGGCACGCCCTGCGTGGTCGCTTCGGTCGGCGCGTTGTCGGCTGCGGGTCTCGCTGAAAAGCTCGAAGCCGCCGCTGTCGCCGGCCGCACGCAGGTGCAGCTGATTCCCGGCGCCATCGGCGGGATCGATGCGCTCGCCGCCGCCCGCATCGGTGGCCTGGACAGCGTGCGCTACACCGGCCGCAAGCCGCCAAAGGCCTGGAAGGGCACGCCGGCCGAACAGGGGCGCGACCTCGACACGCTCGCGCAAGCCACCGTGATCTTTGAAGGCAGCGCGCGCGAAGCCGCCTTGCTGTACCCGAAGAACGCCAATGTCGCGGCTACCGTTTCGCTCGCGGGGCTCGGCCTCGACAAGACACTGGTGCGCCTTATCGCCGACCCCGCCACCGCAGAGAACGTGCACACCGTCGAAGCCGAAGGCGCCTTCGGCAGCTTCGAGCTGACCATGCGCAACAAGCCGCTCGCGGCCAATCCCAAGACCTCCGCGCTGACCGTCTACAGCGCGGTGCGCGCGCTGCGCAACCGCGTCGCGGCACTCGCCATCTGAATTGCTTCCCATGATTTCTTCCGAACTTCTCCCGATCTGCATTGCCGGCGAATGGCGCCTGGGCGGCGGCGATGTGTATGAAAGCCTGTACCCGGCCACGGGCGAGCCGATCGCGCGCCTGAAGGCCGCGAGCCTCGCCGACGTCGAGGAGGCCATCGTCCGCGCCGACCACGCCTTTCGCACCAGCGGCTGGGCGCAGCGCCTGCCGCACGAGCGCGCGGCCGTGCTGCATCGCGTCGCGCAGCTGATCCGCGAAGAGAGCGAATCGCTCGCGCAGAAGCAGCGCCTCGACAACGGCAAGCCGATCAACGAAACCCGCAACCTCGTGGCGAGCGCGGCGGGCACTTTCCAGTTCTTCGCCGCCGCGTTGGAGACGCTCGAAGAAACCATCACCCCGTCGCGCGGCGCCTTCGTCACGATGAGCGTGCACGAGCCCATGGGCGTGGTCGCCGCCATCACGCCGTGGAACTCGCCGATCGCGAGCGAAGCGCAGAAGCTCGCGCCCGCGCTCGCAGCCGGCAATGCGGTGGTCGTGAAGCCCGCCGAAGTCACGCCGCTGATGGCGCTGGAACTTGCGCGCATCTGCGAGCAGGCCGGTGTGCCCAAGGGCATCGTGAGCGTGCTGCCGGGCAAGGGCTCGGTCATCGGCGATGCGATCACCAAGCATCCCTTGGTCAAGCGCGTGTCGTTCACCGGCGGCACCACCACCGGCAAGCACATCGCGCACATCGCGGCCGACAAGATGATGCCGGTGTCGCTGGAGCTGGGCGGCAAGTCGCCGACCATGGTGCTCGACGACGCGGACCTCGACCATGCGGTGAACGGCGTGCTGTACGGCATCTTCAGTTCCTCGGGCGAGTCGTGCATTGCGGGCTCGCGGCTTTTTGTTGCGCGCAGCATTTACGACGAGTTCCTCACGCGGCTGGCCGAAGGCGCCAATGCGCTGCGCGTGGGCGACCCCGCCTCGGAGCAGACGCAGATGGGGCCGCTCATCACGGCGAAGCACCGTGAAGGCATCGAGCGCTATGTGGACCTGGGGGTGTCCGAAGGCGGCCGCATCCGCACGGGTGGCGTGCGCCCGCACGGTGCCGGCTACGACAACGGCTACTTCTACAAGCCGACCATCATCGAAGGCCTGGACAACAGCGCACGCATCAGCCAGGAAGAGATCTTCGGCCCGGTGCTCGTCGCGATGCCTTTCGATGACGAGGAATCGCTGATCGCGCAGGCCAACGACAGCGTCTACGCACTGGCCGCGGGCGTGTGGAGCCGCGACTTCAAGCGCGCCTGGAAGCTCGGCCGCGCGGTGCAGGCCGGCACCGTCTGGGTCAACACCTACAAGCAGTTCTCGGTCTCCACGCCGTTCGGCGGTTGGCGCGACAGCGGCCTCGGCCGCGAGAAGGGCCGCGAAGGCATCTTCCAGTACATGGAGCAGAAGAGCATGTACTGGGGCACGAACGATCAACCGCTCCCGTGGGCGAACTGAAGAGGACACCACCATGAGCGTTCTAGGCATCGACCAGATCACCTACGGGGCAGACGACCTGCCCACCTGCCGCCAGTTCTTCGAGGACTGGGGCCTCGCACTGAAGTCGGAAACCGCCGACGAACTCGTCTTCGAGTGCCTCAACGGCTGCAAGGTTGTCGTCGCGGCGTTGGACAGGGCGGGCCTGCCGCCCGCGATGGAAGAGGGCCCGACGCTGCGCGAGGTGGTTTGGGGCGTGGAGAGCGATGCGGACCTGGATCGATATGCCGCTGCGATCTCGAAAGACCCGGCCTTCTTCGACGGCACCGTCGATGGCGCACGCCGCATTGGCTGCATCGACCCCAACGGCCTTGCCGTGCGCCTGCAGGTCAGCCGCAAGCACGCGGTCGATGTCGACTGCGGTGCGATGAACACATGGAACGCCAAGCTGCGCGTCAACCAGCCCGCGCCGATCTACGACCGTGCAACGCCGATCGAGGTTGGCCACGTGGTGTTCTTCGTGGGCGACGTGGTGAGCACCAGCGCGTTCTACGCAGATCGCTTCGGCTTCGTCTCGTCCGACAGCTACCCGAACCGCGGCGCCTTCATGCGCTGTGCAGCAGAAGGCGGTCACCACGACCTGTTCCTGCTGCAGATTCCCTCGGGCAAGCGCGGGCTCAACCACGTGGCGTTCACCGTGCGCGACATCCACGAGGTGTTCGGCGGTGGCCTGCACTTTTCGCGCCGCGGCTGGGAGACGCAACTCGGCCCGGGCCGGCACCCGGTGTCGTCGGCGTACTTCTGGTACTTCAAGAACCCGGCCGGTGGACTCATCGAGTACTACGCCGACGAAGACCAACTGACGGCCGATTGGCAGCCGCGCGAGTTCGAGCCCGGTCCAACGGTCTTCGCCGAATGGGCGGTGGATGGCGGCCTGGACGGCAACACGCGCCGCCAGAAAAACGCGGAAGGCCCGAAGGGCGCTTTCCTCACCGAGAAGAAATGACGGCCTCGAACACCATGCAACGACGTTTTTCCCTCTCCCTTTTGCTCGCCGCCGTAACCGCCGTTGCCATGCCGGCGTACGCGCAGAGCGATGCGCAGAAGCAGCTCTCCAGCGACCGCTTCACCATCGTCTCGCCATTCCCGCCCGGTGGCCCGGTCGACACGCTCGCACGCGTGCTGTCCGACGGCCTTGCCAAGCGCTACGGCCAGGCGGCCGTGGTCGAGAACCTCGTGGGCGCAGCCGGCAACATCGGCATCGACAAGGTCAAGCGCGCCAAGGGCGACGGCCACACGCTGCTCGTGGTGCCGGCCGGCAACCTCACGATCAACCCGACCTTGAGCCCGAACTTTCCGTTCGACATCGAGAAGGACTTCGTGCCCGTCACCATGCTCGCCAAGGCGCCCAACGTGCTGGTGGCCTCGCCGGCATCGGGCATCAAGAGCGCGAAGGAACTGGTGGCGATGGCCAAGGCCAAGCCCAACACCCTGTCGTACGCCTCGCCGGGCGTGGGTAGCGGCCTTCACCTGGCGGGCGAACTGTTCAAGCAGCAGGCCGGCATCGACCTGCTGCATGTGCCCTACAAGGGCACGGCGCCCGCGCTCAACGACGTGCTCGGCGGCTCGGTGCCACTGATGTTCAGCAACCTGCCCGCGACCATGCCCTTCATCAAGAACGGCAAGCTCGTCGCGCTGGGCGTGACCGAGGCCACGCGCAGCGCGGCGGCACCCGACATCCCGACGCTGGCGGAGCAGGGCATCCAGGGCGTGACGGTCACCTCGTGGTACGGCCTCCTGGCGCCCAAGGGCACACCGCCCGCCGTGGTCGAGCAGCTCGCGAAAGACGCGGCGCAGATGCTGGCCCAGCCCGATGTGCGCGAGCGCCTGAAGCTGCAAGGCATGACCGATGCAGCGATGAAGCCTTCGGAGTTCGCCGCGCACATCCGCGACGAAACAGCAGTGTGGGCCCGGATCATCAAGGCCCGCAACATCGTGGCCGAGTGAGCCGCATGCAGGAACAGGCAGAGACATCCATGAAGACAAGCGAATCCACCATCGGCATCGTCGGTGCCGGCATCGGCGGCCTGGTGGCTGCCATCGCGCTGCGGCGCGCGGGGCACGACGTGGTCGTGTTCGAGCAGGCCAAGCAGTTCGCCCGCGTCGGCGCAGACATCAACCTCACGCCCAACGCGGTGCGCGCGCTTGATGGCCTGGGCGTCGGCGAAGCGGCTCGAGTGACGGCGGCGCGCCCGTCGCACCGCATCAGCCGCACCTACGACACCGGCGAGGAAACCTCGCGCCTGGAGATGGCCGATTCGGCGGAAGAACGTTACGGCGCACCGCAGCTCACCATCCACCGCGCCGACCTGCTGGCCGCATTGGCCGACATGTTCCCGGCCGAGCGCGTCGCCCTCGGCAAGCGCGCCGAGAAGATCGCTGCGGACGCGCAAGGCGTGAGCCTCTCGTTCACCGATGGCACCAGCGCCCGCGTCGGCGTGCTGCTCGGTGCCGACGGCATCCATTCATGCGTGCGCACCGCGATGTTCGGCGCCGAGAGCCCGCGCTTCACCGGCATCGTCGCCTACCGCGCCGTGGTGCCCGCAGAGCGCGTGGCCGGCGTACCCAACCTCGGCGCCTTCACCAAGTGGTGGGGGCCGAATCCGCAGAGCCAGATCGTCACCTTCCCGCTGAACCGCGGCAAGGACATCTTCATCTTCGCGACCACGCCGCAGGACACCTGGCACCTCGAATCGTGGACCGCGCCCGGCAGCGTCGACGAGCTGCGCGAGCAGTACGTGGCCTACCACCCCGAGGCGCGGGCCTTGCTCGATGCCTGCGACACGGTGCTGAAGACCGCGCTGTACGAGCGCGATCCGATGCCCGCGTGGGCCGAGGGCCGCATGGCGCTGCTCGGCGATGCCGCGCACCCGATGCTGCCTTTCATGGCACAGGGCGCGGGCATGGCGATCGAAGACGCCGTCGTGTTGTCGCGCCATCTCGAAGGTGTGGCGATGGCCGATGCGGCCGATGCGCTCAAGGACTACGAGAAAGCCCGCATAGCGCGCGCCAGCCAGGTGCAGCTCGGCTCGCGCGGCAACAACTGGCTGCGCGAAGGTGGCAATGCGGACTGGGTCTACGGCTATGACGCCTGGGCCGTGCCGCTCGGTGCGCCTGTCGCCGCCACCGCCTGATTTCATTTCACCTCACCCCCGGAGGCCCACGATGCAACAAGACCGCTATCTCCAACCGCACCAGGCGCGCCAGCGCCCCGCGACCACCTACGAAGACCTGCTGGGCGACGTGATCGAGCGCGCCTTTGCCGACGGCATCCACGACCTCGGCGGCCTCGTGCAGCGCCTGAACGACAGCGGCCTCGCCACGCCCGGCGGTCAGCCCTGGACCGAAGCGCTGTACCGCAAAGAGATGGCCACGCTGGCCTCAGAGAAAGTGTGAGAGGAACCCCATGACCATCGCCATCACCCCCGTTCCCGCCGATCCGGTCGACCATCTGCTGGAGATCGGCCTCAAAGACCTCTGGTACCCGATCTGCCCCTCGCACTTCATCAAGGAGAACCCCATCTCGCTGCGGCGCCTCGGCCGCAAGATCGCGCTCTGGCGCGATGGCGAAGGCGTGCTGCATGCGCTGGAAGACCGCTGCCCGCACCGCGGCGCGCCGCTGTCGCAAGGCGTGATCCTGGGCGACCGGCTCTCGTGCCCGTACCACGGCGTCGAGGTGCGGCATGACGGCGTCGTCATGCGCGTGCCCGGCAGCCCCGGGTGCAAGCTCGAAGGGTCGAAGGCCACGCGCCACTTCCATGTGCAGGAGCGTGCGGGTGCCGTGTTCCTCTACAACTCGAAGGAGCCCGTCGACGTTCCGCCGCCGCTGGTGCTGCCCGAGCAGCTGACCGACGACGCCGAGTACGGCAGCTTCCTTTGCTACACCGAGTGGAAGGGCGACTACCGCTACGTGCTCGACAACGTGATGGACCCGATGCACGGCACGTACCTGCACAAGCAGTCGCATTCGATGGCCGAGGGCGATTCGTCCGCCAAGTTCGGCATCCGCCCGACCGACATCGGCTTCGTGTTCGAGAAGGAAGGCCAGCGCAACGTCAACTTCGACTGGACCGAATGGGCCGACACCGGCATCCACTGGATGCGGCTCGAAATCCCGTACCCGAAGACCGGCGGCCCCGGCGGCAACTTCATCATCGTCGGGGCCTTCTCGCCGATCGTGAAGGGAATGACGGCCACGTTCTTCTGGCGCGTGCGCAAGCTCCCGAAGGGCTGGGAACGCGACACCTGGCGCTTCCTCTACAAGAACCGCCTGGAGGCGCGCCACTGGCATGTGCTGGAGCAGGACCGCGTGATGCTCGAGGAGATGGAGGCCGACGCCAACCAGCACGAGAACCTGTACCAGCACGACCTGGGCATCGTTCGCCTGCGCCGCCACATGCGCAACCTTGCGCAGGCGCAGCTGGCGGAAGCTGCAGAGACCGCCACGGCCTGACAGGGAAGCGAGTACGCCCATGTCTTCTCCCACGCTGAACGCCCTCGTGCACACGATGCGCTACGAGGCCGACGGCATCGTCAGTGTCGAGTTCCGGCCGGCCACGCCCGCCGTGGACTTTCCGGCTTTCGAGGCCGGCTCCCACATCGACCTGCACCTGCCCAACGGGCTGGTGCGCAGCTACTCGCTGTGCAACCCGTCCAGCGACCGCCAGCGCTATGTGGTCGGCGTGCTCAACGACCGCAAGAGCCGCGGCGGCTCGCGCTACGTGCACCAGCAACTGCGCGTGGGCATGACGCTGCCGATTTCGGCGCCGCGCAACAACTTCAAGCTGCAAGAGGGCGCCGAGCGCTCGGTGCTCGTGGCCGGCGGCATCGGCGTGACGCCCATCTGGTGCATGCTGCAGCGGCTCGTGGCCATCGGCCAGCCGGTGGAGCTGCTGTACTGCGCGCGCACCCGCAAGGAGGCCGCGTTCTGCGAGGCCATCGAGGCGCTCGCGCAAGAGAAGTCGATCCAGCTCACCTGGCATTTCGACGACGAGAAGGGCGCACCGCCCGACCTCGCGGCGTTGTTGGCCGGCAAGGGCGGCACCAGCCACTACTACTGCTGCGGCCCGACGCCGATGCTCGATGCGTTCGAGAAGAGCTGCGAGCAGCTCGGCTGCGCCAACGCGCACATCGAGCGTTTTGCCGCGGTGCATGTGGAGGCGCCCAGCGCCACCCAAGGCTATGTGGTGCAGTGCGCGAAGAGCGGGAAGAGCGTCGAGGTGCCGGCCGGCAAGTCGATTCTCGACAGCCTGATCGACGCCGGGCTCAACCCCGACCACAGTTGCAAAGAGGGCGTGTGCGGCGCCTGCGAAACAGCGGTGCTCGAAGGCGAAGTCGAGCACCACGACGGCATCCTCACCAAGATCGAACGTGCGTCCAACAAGACCATGATGATCTGCGTCTCTCGCTGCAAGGGCGAGCGGCTGGTGCTGGACATCTGAGGCTGCGGCCAGAGAAAAACCAACCGAGACATCCATTGAAAAACTACTTGATCGCGCTGGCTGCGGCCAGCACGGCTGGCGGAGCGCTGGCCCAATCTTCCCTCACGCTCTTCGGCGTGGTCGATGCAGCCGTCACCTACACGCGTGGCAGCGGCGACGGATCGGCCCACAAGACGCAGCTGTCCAACAGCGGCAACATGTTCAGCCGCCTCGGCTTTCGCGGCACCGAAGACCTGGGCGGCGGCTACTCGGCCAACTTCTGGCTCGAGATGGGCCTGCAGAACGACAGCGCGATAGGTTTCCCGTCGAACTCGAACAACCAGGCCAGCGGCAACGGCACCGCGGGCGTGCTGAGCTTCAACCGGCGCTCGACGGTGAGCCTCGCCGGTCCGTTCGGCGAACTGCGCCTGGGTCGCGACTACGTGCCTGCCTTCTGGAACACCGCCATCTTCGATCCCTTCGGCACGGGCAGCGGCATTGGCGCCAACCAGATCTATTTCTCGGGCCTCGGCGGTCTGGTGGCGCCGACGGGCACACGCGCATCGAACAGCATCGGCTACCTGTTGCCGGCATCGCTCGGCGGCTTCTACGGGCAGGTGATGTACGCGATGGGCGAGAACGATTCGAACTCGGTGCTGCCGGGCACGCTGGTGTCGAACAAGCGCGACGGCAACCACACGGGCCTGCGTTTCGGCTACCAGAGCGGCGGCCTCAACATCGCGCTTGCCACCGGCAAGACGCGCTATGCGAGCGGCGACCTGCGCGTGACCAACCTCGGCGCGGCCTACACCTTCGGTCCGTCGCTCATGAACCTCAAGCTCACGAGCGAGCTGTACACCGAGTCGAAGGGAACGACCGATGCCAAGGGCGCACTCATCGGCTTCCAGTTGCCCATCGGCGTCGGCGAGATCAAGGGTTCGTATGCGCGCTACCGGCTCGAGCCTGCAGGTGCAGCACTGAAGCCCACCTCGTCGAAGCTGGCCATCGGCTATGTGCACAACCTCTCGAAGCGCACGGCGCTCTACGCCACCATCGCACGCATCAGCAACAGCAACGGTGCCACGCAGGCGCTCTCGGGCGTGATCACGGCGCCTAACCGCGCCTCCAGCGGTACCGAGTTCGGCATGCGCCACATGTTCTAGGCGCAAGCTCTCCTCAGCAGAAGAAGCACCCCATGCCCAGCAAACACTTTCGTTGGTACGGCGTCATCACGCTGTTCGTGATCGTCGCGATCTCGTATGTGGACCGCATCAACATCGCGGTGCTCATCACCGACAAGGCGTTCCTGGACCACGTGGGCCTCGCGGCGAGCGACCGCGTGAGCCAGGGCCTGCTGGCGACGGCGTTCATGCTCGGCTATGGGGTGTCGGCCTTCGTGCTCACGCCGTTCTGCTCGGCGCTCTTCGGTGTGCGGCGCAGCCTGGTCTACGGGCTGATTCTCTGGGGCGTGGTGACATGGGCTTCGCCGATGTTCAACAGCTACGGCTTGCTGCTGGCCTCGCGCATTCTGCTGGGCGTGTCGGAGGGGCCGCTGTTCTCGCTGGCCTCGTCGTACATCAAGGCGCACTTCCAGAGCCATGAGAACGGCAAGCCCAATGCACTCGTGAACATGGGCACGGGCCTTGGCCTGGCCATCGGCTATCCGCTGGTGGGCTACCTGCTCGCGCAGTTCGAGTGGGACACCTCGTTCCATGTGCTGGGCATCATGAACATCGTGCTGGGCATTCCGCTGGTCCTTGCTTTCGTTCGCATGCCGCCCGGCAAGGAAGATGCGGCGCGGCCCTCGTCGCTCGGCGAAGCGATGGCGCGTGTGAGTGCGATCGTGAAGGGCGCGCTGCAGACGCGGCACCTCTTCCTCATCACCTTGCTCACATCGGCGGCGCTCGCCTACCTTTGGGGCAGCAGCAACTGGCTGCCCACGTACCTGCACGAGGCGCGCGGCTTCTCGCTGCGCGAGATGGGCTGGCTCGCTTCGCTGCCGCAGTACGCGACAGTTCTCGCCGTGCTCGTGAGCGGCGTGCTCATCGACAGGATCGAACGCGAGCACGTGCCCTTCATCTTCATGGGTGCGAGCGTGGGCGTGGCGCTGTCGGTGCTCATGGCCATCAACGCGCACGACCCGTATGCGGCGGCGTGCTGCCTCGTTGCGGCCAACTTCTTCTGGGGACTGCAGAGCCCCGCGATCCCGAGCACGATCCAGTACTGCTCCCGGCCCGAGCACACCGCGAGCGCGTTCGGCGTGACCAATGGGGCAGGGAGCCTCGTGGCGGGCTTCATGCCGGCGTTGATGGGTGGCGTGATCAGCGCGGTGTCGCACGGCTCATCGGCATCGGGTGCGGCCGCTGCATCGGCCGCCTCCGCATCCGGCTTCTTCGCGGGCTTCGCGCTGTTGATCGGCACACAGGTCGTGGTGTTCGGCTGCGGCTTCGTGCTGTGGTTGCGCGAACGCACGCGTGTCGCGTCGAGCGCTGCGCATTCACAGGTTTTGTAGCGCCTGTATCGCCTTGAGGCACGGAGTGTGGCTGCATCGTCACACTCGATGACTACGAGTTCTCGTAGTGAAGCCGCACATGCGTCGCGGTCCACGGAACCATCTTCGTACCGCACGACATGCATCGAATGCGGTGACTCCATTCGTCGTATGGCACGCGAACATTTTGAGAGCGAAAAGTTCCGCGAGTCGTTGAGATGTCGCATTCGATCAGCTACAACTGAGCGCATTCAACGGACGAGGGAATGCGCGTGATTTCAACGACAAGAGCCGCAAGAATTCAGATCCCGACGAGCACAGCGCGTGTCGTTCCTGCAGCGCATGAACGGCCGGCGCCGATGCGCGGGTACTAAGGCATACAGCCGCCTCAAGGCCCGATCCCCTCGCATCCCATTCACCCGCGCATCGACGGGAATGGACGCCATCACCCCCCGCATCCTGGGGCCGCCTGCATAGCTTGCAGCGTGGCTTGGTGTCGCACGTGCATTCACTTGCACGTGGCCTATCGACTTAAGAAAAATTCCGGTGGTTCCGTTTTGTCCTGACGAACGTGTCGTTCGCCGGGAGGGTGCGGTGCTGCCTGTTCGCAGCGTCAGTCGTTCTTCCATTACCGCGCGTGTCTGCGCATCACCGGCTACCCGCCGATGCGTGCAAGGACAGCGCAATGTCCTTACCAAAAGGCGATCATGAAAAAACTCAATTACTCCCTCGTGAATCATCTTGCCATCACTGCTGTGACCCTTGCCGTCATCACGGCTTGCGGAGGCGGCGGCGACAGTGGCTCTTCGTTCGGCGGTGGCGGTGGTGTCGGCCTTTCCAGTCCGATCACCTCCGGCCCCGCATCCGACAGCACAGGCAAGACACCGGACGACGGCGTGCCCGCACCGGCCGCCGTGTCCGCGGTCGACAGGTCTGCCAAGCCGATGGAACTGCCCGACACCGTCTGGCCGAGCAACTACAAGCTGTGGTTCCGTCCCGATGCAGCACTCAAGACCTTCGTGGGCCGCGGCGATGTGGAGATCGAGGTGCTCAAGCCCGTCGATGCGATCGTGGTCGCCGCACACAACCTGAACTTCGCCAAGGGCCGCACCACGCTGCGCAAGGTGTCGAATCCGGGCGAGGCGATCCCGCTGATCCCGACGCCGCAGACGCTCGGCGATTTCGTGCAGCTGCGTTTGAACGACGGCCAGATCGCCAAGGGCAAGTACCTGCTGCACATGGAGTGGGACGGCAAGATCCAGTTCTCCGATGCGGAGTACTGCCCGCCCGCGGAGATGGCGCGCAACCCGTTCTGTTCGGCCGCCACCGGCATCTTCAAGGTGGGCCTGTCCACGCCCGAAGGCGTCAGCAGCGATGCCATCGTGACGCAGGGCGAGACCAACTACGCACGGCAGTGGTTCCCGGGTTGGGACGAGCCGGCCTTCCGCCACACCTTCGAGATCTCGGCCGAAGTGCCGGGCGACTGGAAGACCGTGTCCAACGGCGCGCAGAAGTCGGCGGTGAAGCTGCCCGACGGCTACCAGCAGGTGTCGTTCGAGAAGACACCTTCGATGCCGATGTACCTCACCTTCTTCGGCGGCGGCAAGTTCGACGTTCTCGCGGACACCTTCAAGAACCCGCTCGATGGCAGCGACATGCCGCTGCGCTGGTTCACGCCGCCGGGCCGCTCCGACTGGGCCAAGTTCGCAATGGAGTGGACCAAGGTGTCGATGGACTACTACTACAAGTACACCGGCATTCCGCTGCCCTTCAAGAAGTTCGACACCGTCGCGGCCAACGACAGCTACAACAACAAGCCCAACACCGGCTTCGGCGGCATGGAGAACTGGGGCTCGATCTTCGAGTTCGCCGATTCGGTGCTGACCAAGCCGGGCGACAAGCCCACGCTGTATTCGGTGACGGTGGTGACGCACGAAGTGGCGCACCAGTGGTTCGGTGACCTGGTCACGCTCGACTGGTGGGACAACGTGTGGCTCAACGAATCGTTCGCGCGCTGGTTCGAACGCCGCACCACGATCAAGTTCCACCCCGAGTACTACAGCTTCTCGGACTACGTGCTGGACAAGCACAACGTGATCGTGGCGGACCTCAAGAACACCGCGGTGCCGGTGCAGCGCAACCTGAACGACGCGGGTTCGTTCGGCTTCATCAGCCCGTCGATCTTCGTCTACAACAAGGGCAGCCATGTGCTGGAGACGATCCAGAACTACATCGGCGAAGAGGCGATGCAGAAGGGACTGCAGATCTACCTGAAGGACTACGCGTACGGCAACGTCACGCCGTCGCGGCTGTGGAGTTCGCTGGAGAAGGCCACCGACAAGAAGGTGAGCGACATCGGCGACAGCCTCATCCGCCAGACGGGGATTCCGCTGCTGACGGTGGACGCGCAATGCGCCGGCGACCGCACCTACGTGAACATCAGCCAGGAGTCGTTCCCCAACCAGAACCAGTTCCCGGCCTCGACGTGGACCATCCCCGTCACGCTGGCGTATGGCAACGCGATGGAGCAACGCAAGACCTTCGTGATGTCGAACAACGCGGTGCAGCTGGAGCTGCCGGGTTGCACGGCGGTGCTAGCCGGGCCGACCGGGCAGGACTACTACGTGAGCAACTACAGCGCGCAGTCGTGGAGCGACCTGCTGGCCAAGGCGCAGAACTTCGCCTCCAACAAGCCACTCCTGCTGAACATCGAGCGCGACGCGTTCCGCCTGTTGAGCGTGGGCCGCATCACGCAGGCGCAGTACGACCAGATCAAGGGCGTGCTGAACCTGCCGGCGCCGCTGCTCGCGAAGACGCAGCTGAGCCAGCAGAAGATGGCGGCGGTGGATGCGGGCGAGAAGGAAGAGTACCCGCACGCACTGCGCTTCCAGGGCAGCCTGAAGCTGCGCGAGAACGACAAGCGCTGAGCCTCGTGACCTGTGCGTGATGCCGGCCGGGCACGCCTTCGGGCGCGTCCGGCGGCTCATGCCTCACACCATGACCATCATGAAAAATCCAATCAAGTACATCGTGGCGGGCGCCTGCGTCTCGCTGCTGGCCGGCTGCGGCGCGGGTGGCGGACCGGAAGCCGAGCTGGTCGGCATCTATGCCATCAAGAAGAACGGCGCGCTCAAGGAGGTCGTGAAGATCGAGCGCCAGGGCGACCGCTACATCATGCGCGACAAGGTGCGCACGCCCGAGTGGAGCGAACCCAAGATGCAGATGCAGCCGGTGACGCGCGAGCGCTGGACCAAGATCACCACCGACAGCGAGAACACGAAGTTCGTCGGCGTCTCGAGCGACCAGCTCGCGATCTTCAAGGTGCCGCCGGGGTGGCAGAAGAACAGCTTCAAGACGGAGACCGGGTACTTCCTGTTCTATTCGCAGGGGCCGGTGGAAGCCTTCAAGCTCTGACGCCAGGCCGCGTCAGGCCGCAGGCGCGACGATCGCGCCTTCGATGCGGTGGCGTTTCAGCGCATCGGCGACGAAGCCGCTCGCCTTCATCTCTTCGACGAAGGCGGCGAGCAGCGCCTGCGCGTCGGCACCGCGGCTGGCCGGCGTGCCCATGGCCTGCTGGATCACCATGAAGCGGCCCGGCAGCACGCGCACGCCCGGTGCGCGCTGCGCCTCGCCTTCGAGCAGCTGGCGAATGCCGGCCGCCACTTCGACCTGGCCTGTGCGCAGCGCGGCCAGCGCGGGGCCGGCGCCTTGCAGCCGAACGATCTCGGCGTGCTTGATTTCGCGCGTGAGGAACAGGTCGTAGGCACTGCCCGATCCGACCGAGATGCGATGGCCCTCGGCATCGACCTGTGCGTTGTCGGTCAGTGCCGACGATGCGGGCACGAGGTAGCTGCCCTCGATCAGCACGTAGGGCGCGGTGAAGCGCAGGCCTTCGCTGCGCGCGGGATCGATGGCGAAGAAGCCGATGTCGGCCTTCTCGTTCTTCACCGCATCGACCGAGGCCGCGGCCTTCTCGAACACGACGAGCTCGATGCCCACGCCAAGGCGCCGCGCGAACTCGCGCGCGAGATCGATCGACACGCCCACCGGCTCGCCGCTCGCGGCGTCCTTGTTGGCGAGGATCGGGTTGCCGAGGTTGATCGAGGCGCGCAGCGTGCCGTTGGGCGCGAAGGCGGAAACAAGGGCGGGGGAAGGCTGGGTCATGGCGTCCGTTCGTCGGAAGAGGAAGGAGAGATGGGCAACAGTTTACGAGTGCCGGCATGCGGCGAACCTTCATCCGGCCAACGTGCCGATCAACGCGCCGTCAGCGGCTCCAGCCCGGTCTTCGCGATGGTGGGCGCGGCCGCCGGCGAGTTGAGATAGCGGATCAGCTGTCGCGCCGCATCGGGCTGCTTCGACGCGGTGGCGATGCCGGCCGAGAACACCGTGTTCTGCTGCACCTCGGCGGGCAGCGGGCCGATGTAGTCGATGCCCGCGACGGGCAGCAGCTCGCTCACCTGCTGCAGGCCCAGCGCTGCGTCGCCGCGCGCGACGACGGTGCCGACGCGCTCGCTCAGGATGCGCTTGCTCTTGGGTTTCACCTGATCTTCGATGCCGAGCTTCTTGAGCAGCTCGGTCTCGTAGTAGGTGCCGCTCGCGCTGGCCGAGTAGGCGATCGACGGTGCCGCGATCAGCGTGCGCTTGAGCGCATCGACGGTGCTGATGTCCGGCTTGGGCGCGCCCTTGCGCACCGCGAACCCGATGGCCGAGCGCACGAGGTCGACCTGGCTGCCCGCCACCACCTTGCCCTTGGCGACGAGGTCGTCGAGTGCCGGCCGCGCGAGGATCACGACGTCGACGGGTTCGTTGCGCGCGAGGCGGCTCGGGATCGAGTCCTGCGCGTTGCCCATCGAGGCGCCGTAGGCCGTCTTCACCGTGCGGCCGCTGCTGCGTTCGAACTCGGGGCGCAGTTCGTTGTACGCGGCGGTGAAGCCGCCCGAGGTCATGACGTGGATGTCGCCGGCGGCCGGCTTGTTGCCGAAGCTGCCGCAACCGGCGAGCGCGAGGGCCGCGACGAGCGGGAGTGCGGCGCGGCGGGTGAGAAAGGAAAGGGGCTTCACGATGTCTCCTGGAGGAAGAGGGCGGCAGCGTGGGCGCTGCCTGCCGTTGCCATCGTAGAGGCCGGAGCTGTCAATCGGCCTTCAGGGATTTAATGGTTACTACGGAGCGAGCGGCTTCCTCCAGGCACTGCGCAAGCTGAGCGACCACCGGCGACCCGGCTCGCGGCTTGCGCTGGAGCAGGCCGACTTCGCGATGGAATGTGTGCTCGCCGAGCGACAGCGTGCGAACGCCGGGCGGCAGCGGCAGATGCGCTTCGACCAGCGGGACGAGGCCGACGCCCAGCCCCTTCGCGGCGAGGTGGATGAGGGCGGGAATCTCGTCCACCTCGACGGAGTCGTTCACCTGCAGCCCTTCGCGCCGCAGGAACCGCTCGACCATCCGCCCGCCGAACGAGGCGCGGTCGTAGCGGAGAAAGGGCTGCTGCTGCAGCAGCATGCGCCAATCCTTTCCGGGCACGTCCGCCGGCACGATCAGCACGTAGGGCTCCTGCACCAGCGGCTGCCACGACAGGTCGGGAAGCAGGCCGAAGGGCGGCCGGATGATCACTGCCGCATCGATGCTGCCCGCATCCAGGTCGTCCATCAGCCGCATCGACACGCCGGGCGAGACGTGCACGCGCAGCAGCGGCAGGCTCTTCCGCAGCCGCGAAAGCGCCCGCGCAACCAGCGTCGGCTGTGCCGAGGCGATGGCGCCGATGCGCAGCAACCCGCGGTTCGCGGCGTCGTCGGGCAGGTCGCCCAGTTTTGCGTAGAGGGCGCATATCTCCTCGGCGCGCGCCAGCGTGGTCTCTCCTGCGGCATTCAAGGTGGCGGAGCGCCCCGTCCTGTCGAAGAGCGCGAAGCCCAGGCTGTCCTCGAGGCGCTTGATCTGGCTGCTGACCGCCGATTGCGTGAGGCCGATGCGCTCGCCCGCCGCGGCGAAGGTGCCGTGGCGGCAAACGGTGATGAAGGTCTGGAGTTCGTTGATCATGGTTGAATCATCGAAATTATTGGGGCTCAGCGAGGAAATATATCGCTTTCGGTTATGAGACTCGTTGCCTAAAGTCTCGGCATCCCGATCCCTTCAATGCGACGAATCCCATGAGCATCCCCCACACACGCATCCCTTTTCACCTGGCCTTCCCCGTTCGCGACATCGCCGAAGCCCGCGCGTTCTACGGCGAACTGCTCGGATGTCCCGAGGGCCGCAGCGCGCCGCAGTGGGTCGACTTCGATTTCTACGGGCACCAGATCGTGGCGCATCTCGCGCCCGACGAATGCGGCCACAAGGCCCTGAGCGCTGTCGACGGCCACGACGTCCCCGTGCGCCACTTCGGCGCGATCCTTCCGCTGGACCAATGGCAGTCGCTGGCCGACAAGCTCGTCGCGCGCGGAACGAAGTTCGTGATCGAGCCCTACATCCGCTTCAAGGGCGAGCCGGGCGAACAGGCGACGATGTTCTTTCTCGATCCCTCGGGCAATGCGATCGAGATGAAGTCGTTCGCGAACCTGGATTCGTTGTTCGCGGTCTGAGAGCCGAGGGCAGCCTCAGGCCAGGTCGAAACAGCAGCCCGCGTAGTAGGGCAGGTCCCCGCCATCCACGAACGGCACTTCGATCAGCTTGCCCTCATTGCGCCACACGTCGCGCTTGCGGTAGCCCGAGCGCGTGAGCGTCTGGAGCAGGCCGTCGTGGTGTTCGATGCGGTAGGGGCACACCGCCACGCCGATGCTGTTGAGCGTGTAGATCGTGCGCTCGGGGTGCACGGCTGTCGTGTTCAGAACGATGCGCCGGGGCTTCACGGCCAGCGACGACAGGATCTCGTCGATGCGCACCGTCAGGTACTGCAGGCTGCCCGAGGCATACAGCACGTCGCAGCCGCTGGCTTCGCGGTAGTCGGTGGTGAAGGCGAGCTGGGCGGTCACCTCGCGCTGCTCGGCGACGGCGCGGCCGTTCTCGATCACGCTGGGCACGTCGCACACCGTCCAGCGCAGGCTGTCGGGATAGGTCAGCACGCGGCGGAACGCGTAGTACTTGATGCCGATGTGGCCGCCCAGGTCGAAGATGCGCGTGAGGCCCGCGTCGATCGAACGGCCCAGCCAGAACAGGCCAGGGTAGTCGTAGAAATAGATCTGTGGGCTGTAGAGATTGGCGGCTGCCGCATGGTCGTAGCCGACGGCCTTGGAGGGCGGCGCGCCGGCCTCTGCGGCGGCGAAGCTTTCGAACGAGCCCATGAAGAGGTTCTCGTCCTGGTTGTTCAGGAACTTCTGCCGGTAGGCGGTTTCGGGCGAAGCGTGCGGCAGCAGGTTCGAGAGCATTTCTTTCTCCGGTTTTTTCTGCGTTGATTCGGGCATTCTGCAGAGCAATGCCCGTGCATTCAATGACCGGAAAACCCGGGGTGTAGGTACCCACCCCCTCGGGCAACTCACACCAGTTGCCCGCTCGCCAGTGCCGCCGCGGCCGCACGGGTCTCCACACCCAGCTTCTCGAAGATGTGCTCCAGGTGCTTGTTCACGGTGCGCGGGCTGGTGCCCAGGATCTCGCCGATGTCGCGGTTGGTCTTTCCCTTGGCGAGCCATGACAGCACCTCGGTCTCGCGCGGCGTGAGGGCCGCTTCGGCCAGCCGTGCGGACGAAGCGCCCGCTGCGCCGTCGCGTTGCATCGCGAACAGCAGCATCGTTTCGCCGAGCGCCGCCGCGCCCAGGTTGCGCACCGACAGGCGCATGCCCGTGGCCGTGCCGATGACGATCGCCGCGCCCGGCACGAGCGCCGCCTCGAGCGATTGCGGCAGCAGTCCCGGCGACACCGGGTCTTCGAGCGCATGCAGCCACAGCGCCGCCTGCGGCGAGCGCCACGCGATGCGTCCGCGCGTGTCCACGAACACCACGCCCATGCCGGCCACGTCGACCGCATCGCGCGCCATGCGGGTGATGCGGGCATTGCGCGCGTGCGTGTGGAGCCGCGCCAGCACCTCCTGCGCGCGGATGGGCTTGACCACGTAGTCGACGCCGCCGCACTCGAAGCCTTCGACCACATGCGCGGTTTCCGAAAGGCCCGTCATGAACAGCACCGGAATGTGCGCGAGCGCCGCGTTGGCCTTGATGCGTCGGCAGGTCTCGAAGCCCGAGAGGCCGGGCATCAGGCCGTCGAGCAGGATCGCATCGGGCACCACCAGTTCGAGCCGCTGCAACGCGGCCTCGCCGTCGGCTGCGACCAGCACGGTGTAGCCGCTGGCCTCCAGCGTGTCGCACAGCATGCCCAGGCTGCTGGGGGCGTCGTCCACCACCAGCACCACGGGGCGTTCGGATTCATGGCTGGGCAAGGGGAGTGTCTGCATCTTCTGCCAGTGCGTTGCGGAGGTTGTCGAGTTCGAAACGGGTGACCATGCCGCGCAGCCATGTGCAGGTGGCGGCCGCAGCGGGCGATGCAGCGGCGAGCCGGTCGAGTGCGGTCTGCAGGCCGCGCACATGGCCCATCTGCACGAGGCGCATCAGCTCGGCGCGGTCGTCTTCCGAGAGCACGAGCTGCGGCGGTCGTGCCGCGCTTTCTTCTTCGCTCGCGGGCGGCATCGCGTCGTTGGCTGTCAGCCATTCGAGGCTCAGGTGCCGCTCCAGCGTGGCGATCAGTTCCGACTCGATCACCGGCTTGCCGACGAAGGCCTGGCAACCCGCGGCGCGAAGCCGCTCGGCCTGGTTCTCGAACATGTTGGCCGAGACGATGATGATCGGGATGTCCCCGAAGCCCGAGGCGCGCACCGAGGTGGCGGTCTGCCAGCCGTCCATGTCGTCCATCGTGAGGTCGAGCAGGATGGCCGAGGGCAGTTCCTCGCGCAGGCTGTCGAGGCACTCGGTGCCGCTCGCAGCCTCGCGGATCTCGAAGCCCAGCGGCATCAGCATGCCGGCGAGCATCTGGCGCTGCACGGGCTGGTCGTCCACCACGAGCAGCGTGCGGCGTGCGCCGATGTAGCCCGACACCGGCTGCCGGAAGGCACCGCCCCTGGCTTGCGGGCCCGGGTCGGTCACCTCGCGCAGGTACACGCGCACGCTGAAGGTGCTGCCCGCGGGCGAGGTCTGCGCCAGCACCAGCTCGCCGCCCATCAGTGAAGTCAGCAGTGCGGTGATCGTGAGGCCCAGCCCCGTGCCCGGCTCGCCGCGCCGGCGCCCCGCGGCGCCACGCTCGAAGGGCTCGAAGATGCGCAGGTGGTCCTGCGGCGCGACGCCGATGCCGGTGTCGACCACGTCGAAGCGCAGCACCTCGCGCCGCGCGTCCACATGCAGCGTGACGGTGCCGCTGTCGGTGAAGCGCACCGCGTTCGTCAGCAGGTTGATGAGGATCTGCCGCAGCCACTTGGCATCGGCATGCACCCAGGACGGCAACTGCCCCGCGTGCGTGTAGACGAAGGCCAGGCCCTTGCTCTCCGCCTGCGGCCGCACCATGTGCACGAGCTGGTCGAGAAAGGCGGGCAGCGCGAGCGGCGCCGGCTCCAGCTGCAGGCGGCCCGCCTCGATGCGCGCGAGGTCGAGCAAGCCGTCGATGAGCCCGAGCATGTGCTCGCCGCTGCGGTGGATGGTCTGTACGGCCTCGCGCGGTGGTGCGACGGCATCGCCCTTGAGCAGGATCTGCGAGTAGCCCAGGATGCTGTTGAGCGGCGTGCGCAGCTCGTGCGTCATGCCTGCGACGTAGCGCGTCTTGGCCTGGTTGGCGGCCTCGGCGGCTTCCTTGGCCGTTTGAAGCGCGGCATCGGTGCGGCGGTGGGCTTCGATCTCCAGGGCAAGCAGGTTGTTGTGGCGGTTCGATTCCTCCTGCGCCATCTGCCGGCTCTCGCTGCCCAGCACCACCCACCACGCGGCCACCGCGGCCACCACCGAGAGCAGCGCGAACACTTTCAGGAAGGCCGTGGCCAGGGTCGGGTCGCTGGTGCCCGCGATGGCCTCCTGCGCGTAAACCACGCCGACCACCGTGGCCAGCAGCGCGATCAATGAGGTGGCGACCAGCAGGTAATGCGCCACGCGGAAGTTGAGCCGCGCCGACAGCGCCGGCGGCAGCAGCGCCTGCAGCCAGCCGCTCATCTGCTCGGCGGCGCGCGAGTCGGTCTTGCAGCGGTCGTGGCAGCGCGATTCAAGCGTGCAGCACAGCGAGCAGATCGGTGCGCTGTAGGCCGGGCAGTGCGCCATGTCTTCCGATTCGAAGCTGTTGTCGCACACCGAGCACTTCACGCTCTGGCCCGGCGCCCAGCGGTCGATGTCGGTGCGCGCAAGGTAGTAGCGGCCGCGCGTCTTCCAGGCGAGCAGCGGAGAAACCGCCATGGCCGTTGCAAGCGCGATGAAGGGCGAGAAAGCCTTCGCCCATAGGCCCAGCGCGCCCGAGTACGCGAGCATCGCGAGCGCCGCCGCGACCAGCATCGCGACGAGGCCCACGGGATTGATGTCGTACAGGTGCGCTCGCTTGAACTCGATGGTCTTCGGGCTCCAGCCCATCGGCTTGTTGATGACGAGGTCGGCCACCAGCGCACCCACCCATGCGATGGCGATGTTGCTGTAGAAGCCCAGCACATGCTCCAGCGCGGCGAATACGCCGAGCGCCATCAGCAGGATCGCGATGGCCACGTTGAACACCAGCCACACCACGCGTCCCGGGTGGCTGTGCGTGAGCCGCGCGAAGAAGTTCGACCAGGCCAGCGAACCCGCATAGGCGTTGGTGAGGTTGATCTTCATCTGCGAGACGACCACGAACAGCACCGTGACGCCGAGGATCCACGCCGGATCGCGCAGCACATACGAGAAGCCCGTGAGGTACATCTGCGTCGGCTCGACGGCATGCGCGGCCGGTATCTCGTGCTGCAGCGCGAGGAACGCGAGGAAGGCGCCGCCCATCATCTTGAGCATGCCCGGCACGATCCAGCCCGGGCCCGCGACCAGCACCGCGGTCCACCAGCGGCCGCGGTTGGCGGCGGTCTTCTCGGGCAGGAAGCGCAGGTAGTCGACCTGCTCGCCGATCTGCACCACGAGCGAGAAGGCCACGGTGGCGGCCGCGCCGAACATCAACGGATCGAAGCCGCTGCTGTCGGAGGTGCGGCCCACGAGCCCGGTGAAGTCGGCGTAGAGCTCCGGCTTCTTCACCATCACCGCGATGAAGGGGCAGACGAACAGCACGATCCAGATCGGCTGCGTCCACAGCTGCAATCCCGAGATGAGCGTGATGCCGCGCGCCACCAGCGGAATGATCACGATGGACGACACCAGGTACAGCAGCCACAGCGGCCAGTCCAGGTACATCTGCAGCGCGAGCGCAAGGATGGCCGCCTCCAGCGCGAAGAAGATGAAGGTGAAGCTCGCATAGATCAGCGAGGTGAGCGTGGAGCCCAGGTAGCCGAAGCCCGCGCCGCGGGTGAGCAGGTCCATGTCCACGCCATGCCGCGCCGCGTAGTACGAGATCGGCAGGCCCGTGAGAAAGGTGATGAGCCCCACCACCAGGATGGCCCACAGCGCGTTCGAGAAGCCGTAGCTCAGCGCGATGGCCCCGCCGATGGCCTCCAGCGCGAGGAACGAGGTGGCGCCGAACGCCGCGTTGGCGACGCGGAACTCTGACCACTTGCGAAAGCTGCGCGGCGTGTAGCGCAGCGCGTAGTCCTCCAGCGTCTCGTTCGCGACCCAGGCGTTGTAGTCGCGGCGGATGCGAAAGATCTTCTGTCCGGAGACGGATGTCATGGCGGGTTCTCGCGGCGGCGGTGGCATGGGGCAGGTACAGCAAGAAGCGCTCCCTATGCCGCCTGCCACCGATGGATCACCGATGTCTGGCTCGGGAGTCTGCGGGCAGGGCGGGCTCTCGCCGCTACGTTGAATGACGTATTCGCCGGAACGGAACTGATTTCTAAAGTACCAGCCATGGTGCTCGGGGCACCGTCCGATGCACTGCGATGGTGCGCGGCCACCTCATTTTTCAACCTGCCTGGAGTTCCTGATGTCGCGTGATTCCGATCCTTCCTTCGATGCCCTCGACGCCATGGCCTTGCGCCGCCGCCGCCTGCTGCAGGGCGCCGCCGCCTTGCCCGTGATGGGCCTGAGCGGCCTGAGCTTCGGCCAGTCGCAGTTCCCCACCGCCAAGGTCAACACCACCAAGCTCGCGGTGACTGACACCGAAGTCACGGTGGGCCAGCTGCACTCGTCCACCGGCACCATGGCCATCTCGGAGACCGGCTCGATCCAGGCCGAGCAACTGGCCATCGACCAGATCAACGCCATGGGCGGCGTGCTGGGCCGCAAGATCAAGGTCATCAAGGAAGACGGCGCCTCCGACTGGCCCACCTTCGCCGAGAAGTCGAAGAAGCTGCTGGTCAACGACCACTGCGCGGCCGTATTCGGCTGCTGGACCAGCGCCTCGCGCAAGGCCGTGCTGCCGGTGTTCGAGAAGGAGAACGGCCTGCTGTACTACCCCACCTTCTACGAAGGCCTGGAGCAGAGCAAGAACGTGATCTACACGGGGCAAGAGGCCACGCAGCAGATCATCTGGGGCCTGGACTGGGGCGCGAAGGAGAAGAAGGCCAAGACCTTCTTCCTCGTCGGCTCCGACTACATCTGGCCGCGCACCTCGATGAAGATTGCGCGCAAGCACATCGAGAACTTCCAGAAGGGTTCGGTCAAGGGGGAGGAGTACTACCCGCTGGGCCACACCAACTTCAACTCGCTGATCAACAAGATCAAGGTGGCCAAGCCCGACTGCATCTTCGCGGCCGTGGTGGGCGGCTCGAACGTGGCTTTCTACAAGCAGTTGAAGGCCGCGGGCATCACCGGCGACAAGCAATTCCTGCTGACGCTGGCCGTGACCGAGGACGAGATGACCGGCGTGGGCGGCGAGAACTTCGCGGGCTTCTATTCGTCGATGAAGTACTTCCAGTCGCTGGACAACGAGAACAACAAGAAGTTCGTGGCGGCGTTCAAGGCGAAGTACGGCAAGGACGCGGTGATCGGCGACGTGACGCAGGCGGGCTACCTCGGGCCTTGGCTGTGGAAGGCTGCGGTGGAGAAGGCTGGCAGCTTCGACGTGGACAAGGTGGTGGCGGGTTCGCCGGGCATCGAGCTGAAGACGGCGCCTGAAGGTTACGTGAAGCTGGATGCGAACCACCATCTGTGGAGCAAGGCGCGGATCGGGCAGGGGCAGTTGGACGGCACGTTCAAGGTCGTTGCCGAATCGGCCGAGTTGATCAAGCCGGACCCGTTCCCCAAGGGCTACCAGTAAGCAGCGCGATTTCCCCCCGCCTCGCTCCCTCCCCTCCCGGGGGAGGGCTGGGGTGGGGGCAAGCGGCATCACCACTGGGCACGCTCTGCGCGCCCCCATCCCAACCTTCCCCCGGAAGGGGAAGGAGCAATACCCAACACCTGGAATCTTCGCCATGACTCTGTCGGACATGATGAACATCGGCCTCATGCAGGGCTTCGCGGGGCTGAGCCTCTTCGCGGTGCTGCTGCTCATGGGCCTGGGCCTCGCGATCATCTTCGGCCAGATGGGCGTCATCAACATGGCGCATGGCGAGTTCATGACCATCGGCGCCTATTCGATCTACCTCGCCGCGCAGGTGACGGAGCGGATGGCGCCCGCGTTCATGCCGTACTACTTTCCGATCGCCATCGGCCTGGCGTTCGTGTTCGCCTTCATCGTCGGCTGGATCGTGGAGTGGGTGTTGATTCGCCACCTCTACAAGCGTCCGCTCGACACGCTGCTCGCCACCTGGGGCGTGAGCCTGGGCCTGCAGCAGATCTTCCGCACCTTCATCGGCCCGAAGGAAGTGAGCCCCACGCTGCCCGAATGGATCATGGGCTCGTGGACGCCGCACGAAGGCCTGGACATTCCGATCAACGGCCTCTTCGTGCTCGCGCTCACCGCGCTGGTCACGGGCGGCGTGCTGATCGCGCTGCACAAGAGCCGCTGGGGTCTGCGCGTGCGTGCCACCGTGGCCAATCGAACGATGGCCAACGCGACCGGCATCGACACGATGAAGACAGACCGCCTGACTTTCGCGATCGGCTGCGGCATCGCCGGCATGGCGGGCGCGGCCTTCACCACCATCGGCTCGACCGGGCCGACCTCGGGCTCGCTCTACATCGTCGATGCCTTCCTGGTCGTCACTTTCGGCGGTGCCGCGAGCTTACTGGGCACGGTGGTATCGGCCTTCGGCATTGCGCAGACGCAATCGATCTCCGAGTTCTTCATGACCGGCTCGATGGCCAAGGTGCTGACGCTCTCTTTGATCGTGCTGATCTTGATGATGCGGCCGCAAGGGTTGTTCGCCGTCAAGGTCCGTCGTTGATGAACCCGATTTCTTCCTGGAGAACGTTCCGATGAATTTCATCAAGGCCTCGATCCTGCGCTACCAGCTGGGCAGTCTCCTGCTGCTGGTGCTGCTGCTGGCGGTCGTGCTGCCGCTCTCGCTCGACATCTTTCGCCTGAACCTCGTGGGCAAGTACCTCACCTACGCCTTCGTCGCCGTGGGGCTCGTGATGGTGTGGGGCTACGGCGGCGTGCTGAGCCTGGGGCAAGGTGTGTTCTTCGGCATCGGCGGCTATGCGATGGCGATGTTCCTCAAGCTCGAAGCCTCCGACCCGATCACCACCAAGATCCAGTCGACGCCCGGCATCCCGGACTTCATGGACTGGAACCAGATCACCGAGCTGCCCACGCTGTGGCTGCCGTTCAAGAGCCTGCCGCTGAGCCTCGCGCTGGTGGTGCTCGCGCCGATGGCGCTGGCCTGGCTCGTGAGCTTCGCGATGTTCAAGCGCCGCGTGGGCGGCGTGTACTTCGCGATCATCACGCAGGCGGTGGCGCTGATCTGCACCGTGCTCATCATCGGGCAGCAAGGCTACACGGGCGGCGTCAACGGCATGACGGACCTGAAGACCATGCTGGGCTGGGACACGCGCACCGACGGTGCCAAGTACATCCTGTATTACGTGTGCGTGGGCCTGCTGGTCGCGAGCATCGTGCTGTGCCGCTGGATCCAGACCAGCAAGCTCGGCACGCTGCTGCTGGCCATGCGCGACAAGGAAGACCGGGTGCGCTTCTCGGGCTACGACGTGTCGAACTTCAAGGTCTTCATCTTCTGCCTCGCGGCCGGGCTCTCGGGCATCGGCGGTGCGATGTTCGCGCTGCAGGTGGGCTTCATGTCGCCGAGCTTCGTGGGCATCGTTCCCTCCATCGAGATGGTGATCTTCTGCGCGGTCGGCGGGCGCATGAGCCTGGTGGGCGCGGTGTATGGCGCGCTGCTGGTGAATGCAGGCAAGACGCTGTTCTCGGAGAGCTTTCCGGACCTGTGGCTCTTTCTCATGGCGGGGCTCTTCATCGGCGTGACCATGGCTTTCCCGATGGGGCTCGCAGGCCTCTGGGAAGAAAAGATCAAGCCCTGGTGGAAGGGCCGCCGCGAGGCATTGCGCCAGGCCGCGGTGCAGCCGCCGCCCGCCATGCCGATGACGCCATCGACCCCGGTTGCACCTGCCGCATCACCCGAACCCCAACTGCCCGAGGGTGTCGGCAGCCAACGCGCCTGAACCCGGAACACCTTCATGAGCAACACAGACTTCGCGCTCGCCGTGGAAGACCTCACCGTCTCCTTCGACGGCTTCAAGGCCATCGACGACCTGACGCTCTACATCGACAGGAACGAACTGCGCGTGATCATCGGCCCGAACGGCGCCGGCAAGACCACGCTGCTCGACCTGATCTGCGGCAAGACCAAGGCCAGCGCCGGCAGCATCAAGTTCAAGAACACCGAACTCACGAAGATGGCCGAGCACAAGCGGGTGCGGCTGGGCATCGGTCGCAAGTTCCAGACGCCGTCGATCTACGAGAACCTCAGCGTGTTCCAGAACCTGGAGGTGTCTTTTCCGAAAGGACGCTCGGTGTTCGGCGCGCTGGCCTTCAAGTGCGACGACGAGGTCAAGGCCAAGGTACAGGCGGTGGCCGAAGACATCGGCCTGGCCGACAAGCTGCACACCGAGGCGGGCCTCCTGAGCCACGGCCAGAAGCAGTGGCTGGAGATCGGCATGCTGCTGATGCAGGAGCC
This sequence comes from Variovorax sp. RKNM96, assembly GCF_017161115.1. Classification (GTDB taxonomy): domain Bacteria; phylum Pseudomonadota; class Gammaproteobacteria; order Burkholderiales; family Burkholderiaceae_C; genus Variovorax. The sequence continues at coordinate 2,878,746 of NZ_CP046508.1, forward strand.
CGAGCTCCTGATGCTCGACGAGCCCATCGCGGGCATGAGCGCGCGAGAACGCGAACTCACCGCCGACCTGCTCAAGCGCATCTGCCAGAACCGCGCGGTGATCGTCATCGAGCACGACATGGCTTTCGTCAAGCAGATCGCACACAAGGTCACCGTGATGCACCAGGGAAAGATCCTCGCCGAAGGGCCGATGGAGAAGGTGCAGGCCGATCCGAAGGTCATCGACGTCTACCTGGGGCACTGAACCATGAGCAACATCATGCTGAAGGTCGAGGACCTGCACACCGCCTACGGCCAGAGCGAGGCGCTGCACGGCATCTCGTTCGTGGGCCATGCCAATGAAACCGTCGCGATCATGGGCCGCAACGGCATGGGCAAGACCACGCTGTTCAAGAGCCTCATGGGGGTGCTGCCGATCAAGAGCGGGCGCATCGAAGTGGCGGGGCAGGACGTGTCGCGCGACGAGAGCTTTCGCCGCGTGGCCAAGGGCATCGCCTATGTGCCGCAGGGCCGGATGATCTTTCCGACGCTGACGGTGGAAGAGAACATCCAGACGGGCCTGGAGAATTCGAAGACCAGGCGCATTCCCGAAGAGATCTACGCACTGTTTCCTGTGCTCTGGGACATGAAGCGCCGCAAGGGCGGCAACCTCTCGGGTGGGCAGCAACAGCAGCTCGCGATTGCACGCGCGCTCGTCACCGACCCCAAGGTGCTCCTGCTCGACGAGCCCACCGAAGGCATCCAGCCTTCGATCATCAAGGACATCGCCAAGGCGCTCAACGAGATCCGCAAGCTGCGCGGCATCACCATCGTCGTGTCCGAGCAGGTGCTGAGCTTCGCGATGGACGTGGCCGACCGGCTGTTCGTCATCGAAGGCGGCCGGCTCGTTCACGAGACCGCGCGCGACAAGACCGATGTCGATCACATCAAGGCCTATCTCTCTGTCTAACCACAACCCCAGGAGCCACTGCAAATGACGGACACGCTGATCAAGGTCGACCTGACCAAGTCACCCACCGAGAACGAGAACATCCACAACCGCTGGCATCCGGACATCCCGATGGCCTGCTGGGTCAACCCGGGCGACGACTTCATCCTCGAGACCTTCGACTGGACCGGCGGCTTCATCAAGAACAACGACAGCGCCGACGACGTGCGCGACATCGACCTGAGCACGGTGCATTACCTCTCGGGCCCGGTAGGCGTGAAGGGCGCCGAGCCCGGCGACCTGCTGGTGGTCGACCTGCTGGACATCGGCGCCAAGCAGGACAGCCTGTGGGGCTTCAACGGCTTCTTCTCGAAGAAGAACGGCGGTGGTTTCCTCACCGATCACTTTCCCGAGGCGCAGAAATCGATCTGGGACTTCAAGGGCATGTTCACGAGTTCGCGCCACATTCCGGGCGTCAACTTCGCTGGGCTGATCCACCCGGGCCTGATCGGCTGCCTGCCCGACAAGCCGATGCTCGACATGTGGAACGAGCGCGAGAAGGCGCTCATTGCGACCGACCCGGACCGCGTGCCCGGCCTTGCGAATCCGCCGTTCGCCGGCACCGCCCACATGGGCAAGATGACCGGCGAAGCACGCGCCAAGGCCGCCGCCGAGGGCGCGCGCACCGTGCCGCCGCGCGAGCACGGCGGCAACTGCGACATCAAGGACCTGTCGCGCGGATCGAAGGTGTTCTTCCCCGTGTATGTCGACGGCGCGGGCCTGAGCGTGGGCGACCTGCACTTCAGCCAGGGCGACGGCGAGATCACCTTCTGCGGCGCCATCGAGATGGCGGGCTGGGTGCACATGAAGGTCACGCTCATCAAGGGCGGCATGGCCAAGTACGGCATCAAGAACCCGATCTTCAAGCCCAGCCCGATCACCCCGCAATACAACGACTACCTGATCTTCGAAGGCATCTCGGTCGACGAGAGCGGCAAGCAGCATTACCTCGACGTGAACGTGGCCTATCGCCAGGCCTGCCTCAATGCCATCGAGTACCTGAAAAAATTCGGTTACTCGGGTGCGCAGGCCTATTCGATCCTGGGCACGGCGCCGGTGCAGGGCCACATCAGCGGCGTGGTCGACGTGCCGAATTCATGCGCCACGCTGTGGCTGCCCACGGGCATCTTCGACTTCGACATCAACCCGAACGCCTCGGGCCCGATGAAGATGATCGACGGCAGCATCGACATGCCGCTGTCGCACGACCTGCGCTGAAGAAGAAAAAGCAGACATGCCGACCTACGACTATGCCTGCGGGCAGTGCGGCGGCTTCGACGCGCTGCGGCCTTCGGGCCAGCGCGACGAGCCGGCCGCGTGCCCCGACTGCGGATGCGCCTCGCCGCGTGTACTTTCGGCCGCACCGCGGCTCGCGCTGATGGCTTCCGGCACGCGCAGTGCGATGGAGACCAACGAGCGCGCGCAGCATGAGCCCGGGAGTTCGCGTGACTACGCGCGCTTCAAGCATCCGGCGGGCTGCGGCTGCTGCTCGGGATCGTCCCGCCGCAGCGCGACGGTGACCGCGCCGAGCGGTGCGAAGTCGGCGCCGTCGAAGCGGCCGTGGATGATTTCGCACTAGTGCTGTGCTAGCAAATCGGGGCGCACCGCGGTTTGGTGCAAACCCCGATTGTTTCAATCTCGTGAACGCCGCGATTCCTTTTGCAGCGGTTTTTTGGAGGGCTTGAGGATCACACTTCATCTCACCAACCAACCGATTGAAGGAGATTGAAATGAATGCCTCGAAGATCCTCGCTGCTGCTGCTCTCTCGCTCCTGGCTGCCGCCGGTGCGCAAGCAGAAACCTATGACGGCGTGCACACCGTGAACTCGTCGGTGTCGCGTGCAGAAGTCGCTTCGCAAGCCGTTGTCGCCGCTCGTGCCGGCAACGAATACAGCGACGGTGCCACCGCCGGTGCGCAACCCTTCACCTCGACCGCCAACCGCGCGACCATCCAGGCTGAAGCCGTTGCCAAGGCCCACGATCCGTTCGCGAGCCTTGACCGCCGCGCTTACTACCGCGACGAAGTGCCTGCTGCCTACAAGAAGCCCAGCGTGTCGTTCACGCGCCAAGCCGGCCTCTGATCCGATCGCTCTGATCGGCAGCATGAAGAACGGGCCCTCGGGCCCGTTTTTTCGTTTCTGCCGCTGACCGGGTTTCAGGCCCCGGGCCTCACAGCAGCGACTCCGGAATCAACAGCGACTGGATGTAGAGCTTCATCCGCATCGACAGATCGGCCCCCGGCTCGCTGTCGGACACCTTCACGGGTTGCGGACCATCGACCCGCCACCATTCGAGTTCGAAGCGGCTGCCGGGCTTGAGCTTCACCTGGTAGGACGCGTGGTCCTTCAGCTGTTGCAGGAAATCGTGCGCTTCCTTCGCGAGCGGCGGGCTGTCGATGAGCAGGCCGAACTCGGTGTTCAGCGCGGCGGAGCGCGGGTCCATGTTCACCGAGCCGATGAAGAGCCGGCGGTTGTCGATCACCGCGGCCTTGGTGTGCAGCCGGATGCGCGTGCCCTCGCCGATGTTGCCGGCGAACAGGGTGCGGCTCGGGTCGGGATGGATCTCGAAGATCTCGACGCCCGCACGCAGCAGATTGTCGCGATAGCGTCGGTAGCCGGTATGCACCACCGGTTCGTCGGTGGCGGCGAGCGAGTTGGTGATGAGGCTCATGCGCACGCCCCGGCGGACATTGCTCTCCATGCCTTCGAGGGCCAGGGGGCCGGGCACGAGATAGGGCGAGGAGATCAGCACCTCCTCGCGCGCGCCGTCCAGTGCCTCGCTCAGCAGGCGGCGGCTGCTGTCGAGCAGGGCGCCGCTGGGCAGGCGGGCGGGTTCGGGCTCGCCCCAGGCCTTGGCCGGAGAGTCAGCAAAGGCCTGCGCCGTGCCGGGCACCAGCTTCACGCGGCCGGCCGCCAGCTCGTCGCCGATGGTCACGCGGCCCAGCGGGTCCACGTTGCGAAAGGGCACGGGCTCGGGCGTGTCGGCGCCGTCCACGGCGGTGTCGAAGGCGCTGCGCAATGATTCGGGGGCCTGCGTGGGCCGCAGCACCGACGCGGCGGTGCGCACCTGGGGGGCGTTCCAGTAAGCGTCGAACACGTCTGACATCTGCGGCACCACGGCGCCGGCGACAAGCACGTCGTAGTCGAAGAAGTTCGAGTCGGTGCCGCGCATGAAGTACTCGTCGCCGAGGTTGCGCCCGCCGGCCACCGCGAGCACGCCGTCGGCCACGAAGAGCTTGTTGTGCATGCGGCGATTCACGCGGGCAAAGTCGAAGAGCGCGGCCGCGAAGCGCGCGGCCTGCCCGCCGCGCGTCGGGAAGGGATTGAACAGGCGCACCTCGATGTTCGGATAGGCGCCCACGCCGTCGAGCAGCGCTTGCACCTCCTCGGTGTAGAGGTCGTCCACCAGCAGCCGCACCCGCACGCCGCGCCGGGATGCATCGCGCAATTCGCGCAGCACCAGGCGGCCGGTGGCGTCGTTGTGCAGGTGGTAGTACTGCAGGTCGAGCGAGCGGCGGGCGCCGCGCAGGAGGGCAAGCCGGGTGTCCATGCTCGCCAGGCCGAGCATCAGGCGGAAACCGCTCGCGCCCGGCTCGGCGCCGGCCATCGAGGCGGTGGCGATGCGGTCGAGCGGCGTGGCCGGACCCTGGACGGGCAGGGCGGTGGCGTGGCTGCGCGCCCCCTCGTCCGGCAGGGTGGCGCACCCGGCCAGTGCGAGTGCGGCAAATGCGGCGACGATGGCGGGCGCGCCTCGGCGCAGCCATCCATGGAATCTGCTGGTTCTCTGTTGCTTCATGGCGCCCCCTGTGGACCGATCGGATTCTGCCTCCGGCGCCAGGTGCTCAGAAGGTGTGAATGAATTCGGCGTGCCCGAGCAGCCCGCCCAGGCGCGCCCGATCAAGGCGCAAAGCGCAGCCATAGCTCGGGCTATGGCGAGCATTTGCAACGCCGAGCGGGTGTGCCTGGGCGGGATGAGCGGGCATGGCGGATTCGTTCACACCTTCTCAGGTGTCGATGCGCCGATAGGTCAGCAGCCGCCCCCGGTACGCCACGCGGCCCACCGCGGCGCGCTGATCGAGCCGCTCCTCGCACATTCCAAAGCCTTCATCGGCCATCTGCCGGTTGAAGGCGGGGCGGTTGCCGCGGTCGGGGTCCACGATCCACACTTGTGCGGCCGGGCTCGCGTGGCGTCCGATGTAGGCTGCCAGCAGGCCTCCGGCATCGCGCTCGTACAGGAGGTCGCTGCCGATGATGAGGTCGAACACGCCGTGCACATCGCCCTCGGCCCCCGTCTCGCGCATGCCCCAGTGCCCGCGCCGGTACTTCATCGGCGCCAGCGCGTTGAGCCGGATGTTCTCCAGCAGGAAGCCCGCCGTCAGCGGATGGCAGTCGCTCGCGGTCATGTCGTTGCCGCGGCGGTGGCCGACCAGGCTGGCGAGTGCGAGGCCGCAGCCGATCTCCAGCACGCGCGCGCCGGTCACCACGGGGTGCGTGGCCATGCGCGCGGCCAGTTGCGCGCCCGAGGGCCAGAGCAGCCCGAACATCGGCCACGCCGCCGAAGAGATGCCTTGCGCGGCCGCGGCGCCCAGCGGGTCGGCGTACTGCTGGCGGTCGAGCAGCGACCGGATGACCAGGTCATCGGCACCCGCGATGGCGATGCGTTCCAGCTTGATTCGGTAGCCCGGCATCGGAAGGGGTGCGGGGCCTCGCGGGCGAGGCCTCGAAGCAGCAAAGGAAGGCCCAGTATGCGCGCCGGCCGCGCGGGCGCATGAAACCGCCATCGTGGCCGGGTAAGCTCGCGGCCCATGAAGCGCAACAGCAGCAACAGCACCCCCCGATCCGCCAGCCCCAAGGCCACCGGCATGCCGCCGCCCGAGTTGCCGGAAGGCCAGGTCTCGGCAGTGCTGGCGCGCATCGAGACGCTGTGGTCGTCGCTCGGCCCCGTGGGCCAGCGCATCGCCGACTTCATCGTGAAGAACCCGCGCGAGGTGGTCCACATGTCGGTGAGCGAGGTGGCCGAGCGCACTGGCTCCAGCGAAGGCAGCATCGTGGGCCTGTGCAAGAACCTCGGCGCCACCGGCTTCCAGCAGATCAAGATCGCGCTCGCACAGGAGATCGTGCAGCCGGTGCAGTTCATCCACGAAGACCTCGATCCGCAGGACAAGGCCGATGCGGTGATCCGCAAGATCTTCCAGAGCAATGTGCAGACGCTGCGCGACACGCAGGCCACGCTCGACGCGAAGGCGATGGAGCGCGCGGTCAAGCTGTTCCGCGCCGCCGGGCGCATCGAGATCTACGGCATCGGCAGTTCGGCCACCATCGCCGAAGACGCCCACTACCGCATGCTGCGCATCGGCCTGAACGCCAAGGTCGTGGTCGATTCGCATGTGCAGGCCATCAGCGCCTCGCTCACCGATCCGAAGGTGGCGGTGCTCACGATCTCGCATTCGGGCAGCACGCACGAAACCGTCACGGCCACGCGGCTGGCCAAGGAGGCGGGCGCCGCGACGGTGTGCATCACCAACTTCGGCAAGTCGCCGATCCAGGCCTTTGCCGACGTGGTGCTGTTCACCATGGCGCGCGAAACCAGCTTTCGCACCGAGGCGATGACCAGCCGGCTCGCGCAGCTGGCGATCATCGACGTGCTGATCGCCTGCCTGGCGCTCTCGGACTACGACACCTCGGTGCGCACGTTGCGCCAGACCTTCGACGTGCTCTCGCTCAAGAGGTACTGAGGCGATTTTTCTTCGGTCGCGGCGACCGAAGAAGAGGGCCTGAACAGCCCGGCCACGGTGGGCGCGACCGCACCCGGTGCCTGGCCCACCAGCAGGCAGGCCATGCCGAGCCGCGCGGCGCCCTCGGCATCGGTGAGCGGGTTGTCGCCGATGACCACGGTGCTGGCGGCCTCCGCGCCCAGGCGGCGCAGGCCTTCCTCGAACAGCAGCGGCGCGGGCTTGCCGATCACGCGCCACGGCTGCACGCCGCTTGCGGCGATCACCGCCGCGAGCAGCGAACCTGTCTCGGGCACCACGCGGCCTTGCGGACCGGGGTGCGTGGCATCGGCATTGGTCACCATCAGCTTGGCGCCGCGCAGCAGTTCGTTCGCGGCGGCGGCCAGGCGTGCGTGGCTGAAGTGCATGTCGAGCGCGAGCAGTACGAAGTCGGCGCCCGACTGCACCAGGTCGCATCCCTCGGCACGCGCAAAGCGCTGCAGGGCGATGCTCCCGATCAGCAGCACGCGCGCACCGGGGTGCTGCTGCGCCAGCTGCCGCACCGCCAGCTCGCCGGCCAGCACGATGCGCCCGGGCGGCACGCGCAGGCCCAGTCGGCGCAAGCGTTGCGCAAGGCCTTGCGCCGTGTGCGTGGAGTTGTTGGAAACGATGGCGTAGCGGTCGTGAAAGTGCGCGAGCAGCCCGGCTGCGCCGTCGATCGCTTCCTGCTGGCGCACCAGCGTGCCGTCGAGATCGACGAGCAGGTGGCGGGCCTGGGTGAGCCATTCGCCGTTCTCTGTTGCGCTTCCTGTCGCTGTTGCTGTTGCCATTGCTGTCTTGAAATTCGTGCTCATGGATCTCCGGTATCGGCCGACCGGTATCTCGGCCATGGCGGCGGATTGTATTGAACATTGCTCAGTGAATTGCTAATTTTGTACTGAGCTAACTTCATTTTCCTGTCATCTTTGGTTTCTAAGCTCACCGGCATCCGAGCGATGAACCCGCTCGCCACCCCGATCCGAAACCGAGGAACCGATCATGAAAAAGCTCCTGGCCGTCGCGGCCGCCGCACTCTCGCTGACCGCAGCGTTTTCCCTCCCGGCGCATGCGCAATCCGTGGCCGACGGCTCGCGCGAGCACCCCCTGCGCGTGCTGCTGATTCCCGCCGACGGCGGCACCGAGTCGGGCACCAAGGCCGACTACGCGCCCGTCTTCAACGCCATCACCCGCACCACCGGCCTGAACTTCGACCTGAAGGTCGGCCAGTCGTACGGCGCCGTGGTCGAGGGCATGTGCAACCAGCTCGCCGACATCGCCTTCTTCGGCCCCGTGTCGTACGTGCAGGCCCACAAGCGCGGCTGCGCGCAACTGCTGGCCGTGGGCGTGGAGAAGGGCGCCTCGGTGTACTACGCCGGCATGTTTGCCAAGGCCAATGCGCCCATCGCCTCCATCAAGGACGTGAAGGGCAAGCGCGTGGCCTTCGGCGACGTCAACTCGGCGTCGAGCTTCACCTTCCAGGTCGCGATGCTGATGGACGCGGGCATGGACCCCGCCAAGGACCTCTCGGCCATCCGCATGACCGGCAGCCACGCCAGCAGCCTGGCCGCGCTGGTGCAGGACCAGGTGGACGTCGCCTCGCTGTCGTTCGACTCGTACGAGAAGGCCGTCAAGCAGGGCGCGGTCGACCCGAAGACCATGAAGGTCATCGCCAGGAGCATGGCCATTCCGTACCCGCCGCTCGCGCTCAATTCCAAGCTGCCCGAGCCGCTGAAGGCCAAGCTCAAGGACGCCTTCCAGACGGTGAACAAGGCCCCCGGCATCACGCCCGACATGATCCGCGGCTACGGCGGCGGCAAGATCGACGGCTACGACACCAAGTTCTCGGAAGACGAGTTCAACGTCGCCGCCGAAAAGCTCGGCCTTTTGACCGACGAGCTCAAGGGCCGCATCCTCGCCAAGGCCGCGGAGCGTTGAGCACGGCCATGTTGAACTTCGATTCGGTCGCCATGCGCTATGCCGACGGCACGCGCGCGCTCGACGGCGTCTCGCTGCAGGTGCCGGCTGGCCAGTTCTGCGTGGTCCTGGGCTCCTCGGGCGCGGGCAAGTCGACGCTGCTGCGCATGGCCAACGGGCTGGTGCGGCCGACCGAGGGCGCGGTGCAGGTCGAGGGCGTGCCGATCGTGGCCGCCGCGCTCGCCCGCATCCGGCCGCGCATCGGCATGATCCACCAGCAGTTCAACCTCGTGCTGCGCTCCACCGTGGCCGAGAACGTGCTGGTCGGCGCGCTGCCCGCCATGCCGACCTGGCGCGCGCTGCTGGGCCTGTTCACCGACGCGCAGCGCAGCAAGGCCTGCGCGCTGATCGAATCGGTCGGCCTGCAGGAGCAGCACCTGCTGCGCCGCGTGAGCGAGCTCTCGGGCGGCCAGCAGCAGCGCGTGGGCATCGCGCGCGCCTTCATGCTCGATCCGCCGCTGGTGCTGGCCGACGAGCCGGTGGCGAGCCTCGATCCGCAAACCAGCCACGACGTGCTCTCGCTGCTGCGGCGCGAGGCGCGCGAGCGCGGCACCACGGTGCTGTGCAGCCTGCACCAGATCGAGCTGGCCTGCGAGTTCGCCGACCGCATCGTGGCGCTGCGCCATGGCGCGGTGGTGTTCGACGGCGCGCCCGAAGCGTTCGACCCCAAGGTCTTCGACGCGATCTACGGCCGCCCCGCGACGGCGGCGCATCCGCAGGCCGTGCCGACGGAACCCGAAGCCGTGCTGCCTTTGCACAACGGCGCACTGGAGCTTGCACGATGAGCCGCCCGTCATCCGCCTGGGAACTGCCGCGCCCCTTCGGCACCCGCAGCCTCGTCGTGCTGTTCCTCGTCATCGTCGTCGGCTTCTTCGCCGGCCAGCGCGTGGAGATGGGCCGCATGCTCTCGCTCACCGGCGAAGGCGTGCTCGCGGCTGTCGGCCTGCGCGACCAGTCGCAGGTGCTCTCGGGCCTGGGCACCATCGCGCGCTCGCTCTTTCCGCCGCAGATTTCTGAGCGCACCGAGGTCGCGCGCATCGAAGGCTTCGACCGCAACCAGTTGCCCTGGTTCTCGCATGTCGAGACCGAAGAGTCGCGCCAGCCGAAGCTCAACCCGCAGACGCTGCAGATGGAAGAGGTGGTCGACCAGCGCGAGGTGCTCGTCGAGCCCTTCGGCTACCTCTGGCATGTGGCGGTGAAGATGCTCGAGACCTTCGAGATCGCCATCTGGGCCACGCTGCTGGCCATCGTGCTGAGCGCGCCGCTGGCCTGGTGCAGCGCGAAGAACTACACGCCCAACCGCGCCGTCTACACGCTGGCGCGCAGCGTGGTGGGCATGTTCCGCGCGGTGCCCGAACTGGTGAGCGCGCTGTTCCTGGTGCTGGCTTACGGCTTCGGTCCCATTGCCGGCGTGCTGGCGCTCGCGCTGCACTCGGCGGGCTTTCTCGGCAAGTTCTACGCGGAGGACATCGAGACCGCCGACGACAAGCCGCAGGAGGCGCTGCGCGCCATCGGCGCGAACAAGCTCAAGGTGATGCGCTTCGCGGTGCTGCCGCAGGTGATGCCGCAGTTCATCGCCTACACGCTCTACGTGCTCGACCGCAACGTGCGCATGGCTACCGTGGTCGGCCTGGTGGGCGCGGGCGGCATCGGGCAGGAGCTCAAGGGCCGCTACGACATGTACAACTATGCGCACGTCGGAACAATCCTGATCGCGATCTTCCTGACGGTCCTCGTGCTCGACAGGGTCGCAGCCCGCCTGCGCAGCCGCTATGCCTGAGCGCTAGCCCACCTTATCCCCCGACTTTCTTCCGATTCCGGTGCGAGCCCTTCGCGGGCCCGCAGGGGACCGGCTTTGCCTTCGATTTCGCTTTTTGCTTCCTCACGCCCAACCGACTCCAAAGGACACCTCATGAAAACAGCTTCTTCCCGGTACGGCCTCGCTGCGGCGGGCCTCGTCTTGTGCCTTGGCCTCGCCGCCTGCGGTGGTGGTGGCGGCGGCAGCGGTGGACTGCCCATCCTCCCGCCGGGCCAGACGCCGCCCGCCGGCAGCGGCCCGCAACAGCCCGGTGGCGACCAACCCCCGCAGCCCGCCCTCAAGTGCGCGCCCTGACACCGCCCATCGCCAACCGATCAGCCCCCTATTCCCCGCGTTGAAAGACCACCCATGAACACCCCCAACCGTCGCGATTTCTTCCGCAAGTCGGCAGGCGCCATCGGCGCCGCCTCGGCCCTGACGATGCTGCCGCCCGTGATCCGCAAGGCGCTCGCCATCGAGGCCGCCGTCGACACCGGCACCATCAACGACATCAAGCACATCGTGATCCTGATGCAGGAGAACCGCAGCTTCGACCATTACTTCGGCACCCTCAAGGGCGTGCGCGGCTTCGGCGACCGCTTCCCGATTCCGCTGGCCAACGGCAAGCCGGTTTTCTTCCAGCCCAACACCGTCGTCGGCGGCCCCGAGATCCAGCCCTTCCGCCGCGATTCCACGATCGCCAATGCGCTGATCGGTTCGGGCGCGCCGCACAGCTTCCCCGACATGCAAGGCGCATGGAACCAGGGAAAGATGGACCGCTGGATCCAGTTCAAGAACCAGGTGACGATGGGCCACTACCACCGCGAGGACATTCCGTTCCAGTTCGCGCTGGCCGACGCCTTCACGATCTGCGATGGCTACCACTGCTCCATCCTCACCGGCACCGATCCGAACCGCATCGTGTTCTGGTCGGGCTCCAACTTCAACCCGGAGCTGCGGAAGAAAGGCATCAACAGCACGGACACCGATTCCGAGCCGGTCAACTCGCGCTGCTGGCCCAGCCCTTCCAGCTGGGTCGCGGGCCGCGCGCAAAAGACCGACGGCACGGGCCAGACCGATCCGGCGGGCGCCTACAACTACAAGTACGTCAACAACTCCTTCAAGTGGGACACGTTGCCGGACGTGCTGCAGAAGGCCGGCATCACCTGGCACATCTACCAGAACATGAACAACAACTGGACGGGCGCCATGAACGGCTGCCTGGCCTTCGAGAGCTTCCGCACCGCGCAGCCGGGCTCGCCGATCTATGAACACGGTTTGACGGGCGGCCCCGCGGCGGCCGACGGCGCCGTCAATTTCCTCGCGCAGCTCAAGCAGGACGTGACGAACGACACCCTGCCGCAGGTCTCGTGGGTGCTGCCCACGCAGGCGCTGGCCGAGCACCCCGGCAGCAGCGAAGGCACGGCCGGCGCGGCCGACTTCATCTCGGACGTGCTGACCGCGCTGACGTCCAACGCCGCGGTCTGGAGCAAGACGGCGCTGTTCGTCACCTTCGACGAGAACGACGGCTTCTTCGACCACCTGGCAATGCCGGCGGTGCCCTCGTACGACGCCAGCGGCCAGTTGATGGGCAAGTCCACCGTGCCGCTGGACGGCGAGTATTTCGACGCCTCCGTGGGCAGCTACCTGAACGCCGCCGACACCACCAGCGGCAAGACGCGCCCCTGGGGCCTGAGCTCGCGCGTGCCGATGTACGTGATCTCGCCGTGGAGCAAGGGCGGCTGGGTCAACTCGCAGGTGTTCGACCACACCTCGATGGGCCGCTTCCTGGAGAAGCGCTTCGGCGTCACGATCGATGCCATCAGCCCATGGCATCGCGCGGTCTGCGGCGACCTCACCTCCTGCTTCGACTTCGTGAGCCCGAATGATCCGGTCGTTCCCAAGCTGCCCGACACGAGCAACTATCCCGACATCAACAAGACGCAGAAGGCCCTGAACAACACGGGCGTCATCACCAAGGCGCCGGTCACGCCGCAGCCGCTGTTCCAGGAGACGGGCACGCGTTTCTCGCGCGCGCTGCCCTACGAACTGCACACCAGCGCGCGCATCGAGCCGCGCGGCCTCGTGTCGCTGATCTTCAGCAACACCGGCGACCAGGGCGCGGTGTTCCACGTCTACGACAAGCTCCACCTGGACCGCATCCCACGCCGCTACACCGTCGAAGCCGGCAAGCAACTCACCGACTACTGGAACGCCGGCGCCACCGACAGCGGCAAGTACGAGCTGTGGGTGTACAGCAGCAACGGTTATGTGCGCACCTTCAAGGGCGACGCACTGGCCACCGACGCCGCGGCCTTCAAGCCCGAGGTGCAGGTCTGCTACGACCCGGCCGCGGGCCAGGTCTACGTGAAGGTGCACAACACCGGCAAGGGCAACGGCACGGTGTCGGTCAAGGCCAACGCCTACCGCGGCGACGGCCCCTGGTCGCTCGACGTGGCCGCGGGCGCCACCGGCATGCTGCACTGGAGCCTGGAGGACAGCGGCCACTGGTACGACTTCACCGTGACCGCCGACAACTTCGAGCGCCGCTTCTCGGGCCGTGTGGAAACCGGCAAGCCGAGCGTGAGCGATCCGGCCATGGCGCTGCATCTCGCGGCTTGAGTCGCAACCCCCAACGACAACAACGAGGAGAACCATGAAACACAAGCGCGCAACGCGCGGCGCAGCCCTGGTCGGGCTGGCCGTCGCGCTCGGCTCCGGCGTCGGCCTGGGCCACGCCCAGACCATCACCTGGGACCCTGCCAAGTCGAACCTGGGCATCGGTACCGGCACAGGCATCACGGGCGTCACCGGCACCAACAACCAGGCCATGGGCACCAACACCGGCAACAACGTCAGCACCAAGTACAACCTGGCCATCGGCGACGGCGCGGGCACCAACGTGAGCGGCGACAACGCCAACCAGGCCATCGGCTTCCAGGCGGGCACCGACGTCAAGGGCGGCTGGAACCAGTCCTTCGGCCGCAGTGCCGGCGACAACGTCACGGGCAACCACAACAACGCGACGGGCTTCCACGCTGGCAGCGGCGTGACCGGCTCCGACAACAACTCGACCGGCACCAACGCCGGCATGACCGTCGCCGGCAGCAACAACAACGCCATGGGCAATGGCGCCGGCAACAACGTCACGGGCAGCGAGAACACCGCCATCGGCACCAACGCCGGCAAGAACGTGACCGGCAGCAACGACATCTCGATGGGCAACGGCGCGGGCAACAACGTCAGCACCAACTGGAACCTGGCCATCGGTGAAGGCGCGGGCACCAACGTGTCGGGCAAGAACGCCAACCAGGCCATCGGCTACTACGCGGGCACCAACGTGGTCGGTGGTTGGAACCAGACCATGGGCCGCAGCGCGGGCGAGAACGTCACCGGCGACTACAACAACTCGAACGGCTACGCCGCGGGCCAGTTCGTCACCGGCAACCGCAACGACGCCACAGGCTCCAACGCCGGGCAGCACGTCACCGGTTCCGACAACGAGGCCTACGGCACCAGTGCCGGCGGCAACGTCACCGGCAACAACAACCAGGCCTACGGCAACAGCGCGGGCCGCGACGTGAACGGCAGCAACAACATCTCGAGCGGTGCGGGCGCAGGCGCGGGCGTCACGGGTTCGGGCAACCAGGCCTCGGGCCAGATGGCCGGCGCACAGGTCTCGGGCAACAACAACCTCTCGATGGGCCAGGGTGCGGGCGGCGGCGTGCAGGGCAACCGCAACCAGGCCTTCGGCGCGACGGCCGGCCAGGGCGTGACGGGCAGCGACAACACGGCACAGGGCAACGGTGCCGGCGCGCACGTGAACGGCAACGCCAACATCGCGATCGGCAACGACGCGGGCGTGTACGTCAACGCGAACCAGACGCTGTCGATCGGCGCCTCGGCCCGCGCCAACGCCGACAACGCGATGGCCATCGGCAGCGGCGCGCAGGCGCAGGCCGATGCGGGCATTGCGCTGGGTGCCAACGCGGTGGTGCAGCACGCCAACAGCGTGGCGCTGGGCGCGGGCAGCGTGACCACGCGCGGCGCGCAGTCGAACTACGTGGCCACCGGCATGGCCGGGCTGCAGTCGTCGGCCGGCGAAGTGGCGCTGGGCAACCGCCAGATCACCGGCGTGGCGCCCGGCAGCGCGCCGACCGACGCGACCAACGTGGGCCAGGTGCAGGGCATGGTGCAGAACGGCGTGGCCTCGGCCAATGCATACACCGACACCGTCGCCGCGCAGGGCCTGCCGTTCGGCAAGGCCTACACGGACCTCACGGCCGCGCGGCTGCAGAACGAGATCAGCGACAACGCGCGGCGCGCATATGCGGGCATCGCGGGCGTCGCGGCGATGGAGTCCGCACCGGTCGTGCCCGGCAAGATCAGCTACGCCGTGGGCATGGGCAACTTCCGCAGCGAGAACGCGGTGGGCGGCTCGCTGCGCCGCACCTCGGAAGACGGCCGCTACAGCGTCACGCTCGGCGCGGGCGTGACCAGCTCGGGCGTGGTGAGCCGGGTGGCATTCACGGGCGTGTTCGACTGAGGCTGTGATGCGAGAGAAGGCGCTCTCGCCGCGGCGCCTTCTCACGCAGGTCTAAGCAAGCTCTCACGGGCCTGTAAGTGGGGCGGCCTAGAGTGAAAAAACCAATCACTCCAGGAGACACCCATGAGAGTTCGTATGGCAACCCTTTGCATCGCCGCCGTGCCGCTGCTGGTGCTGGCCCCGCTCGCGCAAGCGGGCGGGCGCGGCGACCCTGACTATCCGCAGATGTCGCACTCGACCCAGTCGCGCGACGCGGTGGCCGCGGACGCCGTGCGCGCCAACAACGGCATGCATGCCACCGAGATCGCCGAGTCGCAGGTGCAGCCGTCGGTGGCGGGCGCCGACCGTGCGCAGGTTCAGGCCGAGGCGGTGCGCGCCAACAACGCGATGCATCCGACCGAGATCCTCGAATCGCAGGTGCAGCCGCCGGTGGCATCGGCGAACCTGTCGGCATCGACCACCCATGCGAGCGTGGGCGCGAACCTGAACGGCCAGTGAGCCGCACGGCTCACTCGCACCCTCACTCGCGGGTGAGCACGAAGCGCTTGCGGATGCCGCTCTCGGCCGAGGGCGCCACCCACAGGTCGAACTCGCCCGGCTCGACCACGGGCTTCATGTCGCGGCCGATGAATGCCATGTCGGCCGTGGTGAGCGTGAACTCGACCACCTTCGATGCGCCCGGCTCGATGCGCACCTTCTGGAAGCCCTTGAGCTCGCGCACCGGCCGCGTCACGCTCGCGGCGCGCTCCGACAGGTAGAGCTGCACCACTTCCTCGGCGTCGCGCATGCCGGTGTTGGTGACGGTGGCGCGCACGCGCAGCGTGTCGGCCATCGTCATGCGCTCCTGGCTCAGCTCGACGTTGTCGTAGCGCACGGGCGCATAGCCGATGCCGAAGCCGAAGGGGTAGAGCGCCTCGTTCGTCGCATCGACATAGCGCGTCTTGAACGACGTGCCCGGCGCGCCTTCGGGCGAGGGCCGGCCGGTGCGCTTGTGGGCGTAGTAGTAGGGCACCTGGCCTGCCGTCTGCGGAAAGCTCACCGGCAGGCGGCCCGAGGGGTTGAAGTCGCCGAACACCACGTCGGCGATGGCGTGGCCCGTCTGTACGCCGAGGAACCAGGTCACGAGGATCGCGCGCGCATTGCGCACCGCGCCCTTGAGCGCCATCGCGCGGCCGTTGCTCAGGAGCACGACCACCGGCTTGCCGGTGGCGGCCACGGCCTCGGCCAGGTCCTGCTGCGGCTGCGGCAGGCCGATGTCGCTGCGCGAGCGCGACTCGCCCGACATCTTCTGGCTCTCGCCGATGGCGAGCACCACCACGTCGGCATCGCGTGCGGCCGCCACCGCGGCCTCGATGCCGCCGGCCAGCGGCGATTCGACGTTCGAGCCGCGCGTGATCGTCACGGACGAATCGGGCCCCAATGCGGCGCGCAGCCCTTCGTCGATGCCCACCGGCGCCGACTGGCCCGGGAACAGGCTCCACGAGCCCATCAGGTCTTTCGTGCCTTCGGAGAACGGGCCGATCAGCGCGATCTTCGTGCCGGCCTTGGGCAGCGGCAGCAGCTTTCCCTCGTTCCTCAGCATGACGATGGAGCGGCGCGCATCCTCGCGGGCGAGCGCGATGAACTCGGGGTTCTCGGCGCGCTTGGCGGCGGGTGGTCCGTCTAGGCCGCGGAACGGGTCGTCGAAGAGGCCCAGCTTCTGCTTGACGTGCAGCACGCGGCGCACCGCTTCGTCGAGCCGCGCCATCGGCACTTCGCCGGAGCCCACGAGGTCCGGCAGGTAGCGCATGTAGAGCCCGCTCTGCATGCTCACGTCGGTGCCGGCCATGAAGGCCTGCTTGGCGGCCTCGCGGCTGTTGGCGGCGTAGCCGTGCTCGATGAGCTCCTCGTCGGCCGTGAAGTCGGAGACCACGAAGCCCTTGAACTTCCATTCGTCGCGCAGCACGCCGGTGAGCAGCGCGCGGTTGGCGGTCGAGGGGATGCCGCCGATCTCGTTGAAGGCGCTCATGACCGAGAGCGCGCCCGCGTCGATGGCCGCGCGGAACGGCGGCAGGTAGACCTCGCGCAGCGTGCGCTCGGAGATGTCGCTCGAGTTGTAGTCCAGCCCGCCCTCGGCCGCGCCGTAGGCCGCGAAGTGCTTGGGCGTGGCGAGCATCGAATCGGCGTTGGAGAGGTTGCTGCCCTGGAAGCCGCGCACGCGCGCCGCCGCGAACTGGCGCGCGAGGTACGGGTCTTCGCCCACGCCTTCGAGGCCGCGGCCCCAGCGCGCATCGCGCGCGATGTCGACCATCGGCGCAAAGGTCCAGCGGAAACCGTCGGCCGTGGCCTCGACCGCCGCCGCGCGCGTGGTGCGCTCGGCCAGCGCCGGCTCCCAGCTCGAAGCCTCGGCCAACGGCATCGGGAAGATCGTGCGAAAGCCGTGGATCACGTCGGCGCCGAAGATCAGCGGAATGCCCAGCCGCGATTCGCGCACCGCCACCTGCTGCAGCCGCAGCTTGCCTTCGAGGCCCGCGTTGTTGAAAAGGCCGGTCACACGCCCGGCGCGCACGTCGGCCGTCTCCTGCTGGCCGTTGCGCCAGGCGGTCTGCGGGTTGTTGGGAATGTTGATGTCGGCCGGACCGTAGAGGCTGAGCTGGCCGGCCTTCTCCTCGACCGTCATGCGCGAGATCAGCGATTCGATGCGCGCATCCGCCACCTCGGCGGGCGTGGGGTCACCCGGGGCGGAGGCGGCGAAGGCGGAGGGAAGGAAGCCGGAAGAGAGGGAGAGGAGGGCGGCGAGCGCCGCTTTTCGAACGTGCATGGCCTCCTATTCTGCAGACAACGCGTCCGGGCCCCGGCAAGCGGGTTTCCGTCGTGGCCGTAGGGCTATGTCTGACTCGGCCGCTTTACTCCGCCGTCGCGCCTGCTTCTTTCGCCACCTTGACCCACTTGGTGGTCTCCGTGCCGATGAAGGTCGCAAGCTCCGCGGGCTTCATGTTCCCGGCCGTCACGCCCTGTTCCTCGAAGCGCTTGACCACGTCGGGCTGCTGCACCGCGCGCGCGAGCTCGGTGTTCAGGCGCTGCACGATCTCGGGCGGCGTGCCGTGCGGGGCCATCAGCGCGAACCAGGTCGTCATGTCGTAGCCCTTGAGGCCCGCCTCGTCGAGCGTGGGCACGCCGGGGTAGGCGGGCGAGCGCGTCTTCGTGGTCACGGCCAGCGCATGCACCTTGCCCGCCTTGACGTGCGGCGAGGCCGAGGGACTGGTCTCGATGGCCATCTGGATCTGTCCGCCCATGAGGTCGGCCATCATCGGCGCGCCGCCCTTGTAGGGCACATGCACGATGTCGGTCTTCGTCATCGAGCGGAACAGCTCGCCCGAGATGTGCTCGGTGCTGCCGTTGCCGGCCGAGCCGAAGTTGACCTTGCCCGGGTTGGCCTTGATGTACGTCACGAGTTCGGCCACCGTCTTGGCGGGCACCTTTTCGTTGACGATCAGCACGTTGGGCGTGGAGGCCACGAGCGCGACCGGGTCGAAGTCGCGCTGGAAGTCGTAGGCGAGCTTCTTGTACAGGCCTGGCGCGATCGAATGCGCGATGGTGGCCAGGAACAGCGTGTAGCCGTCGGCCGGTGCCTTCGAGGCGATGGTCGCGCCCACGGTGCCGCCCGCGCCGCCGCGGTTGTCGATGATCACGGGCTGCTTGAGCGATTCCGAGAGTTTCTGGCCGATGGTGCGCGCGACGATGTCGGTGGTGCCGCCGGCCACGAAGGGCACGACGAGGGTGATGGGTTTCGTGGGCCAGTCGGCGGCGGATGCCATGCCGGCGGCGAGCAGCAGCGTGGCGATGGCGGTGCGGAGGAAGGTGTTTCGGTTCATGGTCGTGAGGTCTTGGTGTTGTTGTTTGAAAGGAGATGGCTTCAGGCCACGCGGTTCAGCAGCGGCTGGCCTTCGTTCCAGCGCTTCAGGTTGTCGAGGAAAAGCGCGGCGACGCGTGCTTCGTTGCCGTCCGAGTGGCCGGCGGTGTGGGGCGTGACGATCACGTTCGGCATGTCCCACAGCGGCGAATCGACCGGCAGGGGCTCGTGCGCTAACACGTCGAGGTAGGCGCCGGAGAGCGCGCCGCTGCGCAGCGCGTCGATCAACGCCGGCTCGTTGACAACTTCGCCGCGCGAGACGTTCACCAGCCTTGCGCCGGGTGGCAGCAGGGCGAGCGCGGCCGCATCGACAAGGCCGCGCGTGCGGTCGGTCAGCGGGCAGGCGAGCAGCAGCCAGTCGGCGCGCGGCAGCACGGTGTGGATGTCCTCGAAGCGCATGCTGTCGGCGCCCGCGCTGCTGCGCACGGCCACCACGCGCAGACCCAATGAGCCAAGCAGCGCGCCGAGGCCTTGCCCGATCGGGCCCCAGCCGACGATCACCGCCGTCTGGCCCGCCAGGTCGCGCGGCAGGCCGCTGCCCACGAGCGGCGCCCAGGTCTTCTCGCGCTGCGCCGCGAGCAGTCGAGGAAAGCAGCGCGCCAGCATCAGCACGCCGGCCAGCGCGGTCTGCACGACCACGCCCGCGTTGGCGCCCGACGAGGTCGTCACTTCGACGCCGCGTGCGCGCAACTCGCCGTACACGGGCCGGTCCGCACCCGACGAATGCGCATGCACCCAGCGCAGCGACGGCGCGTTGCGCAAGGCATCGTGGAAGCGCTGCGTCTCCGGCAGCACCTGGTGCTTGGTCGAGAGGCCGGTGACGTCGCGCGAGACGAAGGCGACGTCCGCATCGTCCCCCGCGTCCACCACCACATGCGACCGCCCACCGAGCGCTTCGGCAAGGCCCATGCCGGCCTGCCGCACGGCCTCGGGCGTCATCAGGATGCGCAGCGGCGAAGTCATTCCGCCGTGGCGCCGGATTCCCGCACGATCACTTTCCACTTGTCGTACTCCTGCCGCGTGAACTTGCCGAACTGCTCGGGCGTGCCGCCGACCGGGTCGGCGCCTTCGCGGATCATCTGCGCTTCCAGCGAAGGCAGCGCGTCGTTCACCGATTTGTTGAGCAGCGCGATCACCGGTGCCGGCGTGCCCTTGGGCGCGAAGAAGCCGAACCACGAGCCCGCCGAGAAACCGGCGAAGCCCTTCTCGGCCACCGTCGGCACATCGGGCAGCGAACGCGAGCGCTTCAGGCTGCTCACCGCGATGGCGCGCAGCTTGCCCGCGCGGATGTGCGGGATCACCGAGGGAATGGTCGCGAACATGAACTGGATGCGCCCCGCGAGCAGGTCGGTCAGCGCATTGGCGCCCTTGTAGGGCACGTGCAGCGTCTCGGCGCCGATGCGCTTGCTGAGCATGTAGCTCGACAGGTGCGACGAGGTGCCGATGCCCGTCGAGCCGTAGTTCAGCTTGTTGGGGTTGGCCTTGGCGTAGGCGATGAACTCCTCCATCGTCTTCGCGGGCACCTCGGGGTTCACGACCAGCACGTTGGGCACGTCGGCGATCTGCACCACCGGCACGAGGTCGGCGAGCGGGTCGTAGGTCATGTTCTTGTAGAGCGTCTGGTTCACGGCCATGGGGCCGACCGAATTGACGATGAGCGTGTAGCCGTCGGCCGGCGCGCGCACCACGAACGGTGCCGATGTTGCCGCCGCCGCCGGGCTTGTTGTCGATGACGAAGGGCTGGCCCAGCTTCTCGGACATCTGCTGCGTGACGGCGCGCGCGAGGATGTCGGTGGTGCCGCCCGCGGTGAAGGCGACGACCACGCGCACGGGTTTGCTGGGGTACGAGGATTGCGCGTCGGCATGCGGCGCAGCGCCGAGGCCCGCGGCCAGCAGCACGGCGGTGGCCGTGCCCATGAGCTTTTGCAGGAGAGGGGAGGAAAGCTTGTCTCGTTTCATTTTTCTGATCCTTAGGTTCTGTCGTCTCTGTCTCTACTTGGGCGGGGGAAAGTCGTACAGCGCCGCCGGGTTGTCGACCAGCACGCGCCTGCGCTGCGCCTCGTCGGGCAGCCAGCGGGCGAGCAGGTTCACGAGGGCGCCGTCGTCTGGCACCTGCTGCGCTTCGAAGTAGTTGATGTGCGGCCAGTCGGTGCCCCACACCACACGCCCGGCATTGGCCTGCAGCAGCGCGGCGGCGAAGGGGTCGATGTCGGCATAGGGCGGGCCCATGCCCGTGTTGCGGTCGGCGCCCGAGATCTTGGTCCAGGCCTTGCCTTCCGCGAGCAGGCGGCACAGCGTGCGAAAGCCCGGGTCGTCGATGCCGCGCGATGCCGCCATGCGGCCCATGTGGTCGATCACCAGCGGCACGCCGGCACGCAGCAGCCGCGGCGCCAGCTCGACGAGGTCGGGCGCGTGGATCCAGATCTGCGCGTGCCAGCCGCGCTCCGCCAGGCGCGGCGCCAGCGCTTCGAGCACCTCGATGCCCACGCCGTTGCGGTACACGGCATGGCCGTCGCGCTTGAAGAGGTTGAAGCGCACGCCGCGGATGCCCACCGCGTGCCAGCGGTCCAGTTCCGCATCGGTGGTGTCCGCCTGCGGCACGGCGATGCCGCGCAGGCGGTCGGGGTACTGCGACAACGCGGCGAGCACGGCGCCGTTGTCGGTGCCGCTCGCACTGCCGGTCACCAGCACGCCGCGCGAGAGGCCCAGCCTGTCGAGGTGCGCGATGAAGGCCGCGCCGGGATATTCGCCGGGCGTGTAGCTGCGGTCGTCCGCCAGCGGAAAGCGGTCATAGGGGCCGAAGACATGTGCGTGGCTGTCGCACGCGCCGGGCGGCAGCGCGAAAGACACGGGCGTGAATGCGTCGTGGGGAGGCAGGCAGGGGCGGGTCATGGTGCGTGCCTCCTCAATCGGTCTTGAGCTTGCCGCTCTTGGCGAGCACCCGCGCGCTGGCATCTTCCTTCTTCAGCATCGCAAGCCATTCGTCGGGCGACGAGGCCTTGCCGGGGCTACCGACGGAGACGAGATGGCGCTTGACGTTCTCGTCGGCCAGCGCCTTGCGCAGCGCGGCGTTGATCGTGGTGATCACGTCCGGCGGCGTGCCGGCCGGTGCGAGCAGGCCGGTCGCGGTGGTCGCGTCGAAATCCTTCAGGCCGGCTTCGCGCAGCGTGGGCACGTTGGGCAATGCGGGGTCGCGGTCCTTCGACATCACGGCGACTGCGCGCAACATGCCCGACTGGATGTGCGCGGCGGAGCTCGTGAGCTGGTCCACCACGAGATCGATCTGCCCGCCCAGCAGGTCGGTGAGCGCCGGGGCCGAGCCCTTGTACGGCACGGTGTTCAGGGTCAGCTTGCCGGCCTGTTCGAGCTGCAGCAGCGCGACGTGGTTGGTGGTGCCCGGGCCCGCGTGGCCGGCCGTGACCTGGCCCGGCTTGCTGCGCGCGGCCGAGAGCACGGCGTCGATGTCCTTGTACGGGCCTTGCCCGCGCACCGCGATCACCAGCGGCGTGGTGGCGGCGAGGCCGATGGGAGCGAAGTTGTCGAGCGCGTAGGTCGTCTTCGTCATCAGCGGCAGCACGACGAGCGCGTTCGGCGTGCTCACCAGCAGCGTGTAGCCGTCGGGCTGCGCGCGCGCCACGTACGACGCACCGATGGCGCCGCCGGCCCCGGCCCGGTTGTCCACGATCACCGACTGGCCAAGGATCTGCCCCAGCGCCGGCGCCAGCGTGCGCGCGACGACATCGAGGTTGCCGCCGGGCGCGAACGGCACGACCAGCGTGACCGGCTTCTGCGGGAATTTCTGTGCGAGCGCGGGCAGCGCGAAGGCGGCTGCAAGCGCCGCCAGCACGGCGGGGAGGAATCTTCTCTTCATGGGGCGTTGTCTCTGTGTTTCTTCGATGCGTGTGTCGGCGTCAGTCGCGGAAGCTCGGGTCCATGCGGTCGAGTTTGCGCAGCAGCGCGGGCCATTCCATGAGCCCGTAGGGGCGACGGGTGCCGGGCTGGTAGTTGTTCCAGGTCTCTTCGAGCACGCTCTGCGGCACGGCCTTCAGCGGCGTGTTGCACGACATCGCGCCGATCTGCGCGCGGCAGGCCAGCTCGAGCCGGTGCATCCAGTTGAAGGCCTCGCCCACGCTGCGGCCCACCACGAGCGCGCCGTGGTTGCGGAAGATCACGGCCTCGCTCTGGCCGAGGTCGGCGAGCAGCGAGGCCTGCTCTTCGGTGTTGAGCACCACGCCCTGGTACTCGTGATAGCCGATCTTCAGGAAACGCATCGCGGTCTGCGTGAGCGGCAGCAGCCCGCATTCGAGCGAGGACACGGCCATCGACGCCCAGCTGTGCGTGTGGATCACGCAGGCCACGTCGGGCCGCGCGGCATGCACCGCGCTGTGGATCACGTAGCCGGCCTTGTTGATGCCGTAGTTGAGCTCGCCGAAGTCGGGCGACGAGAGGATGCGGCCGTCGGCGTCGACCTTGATGAGGCTCGACGCGGTGATCTCCTCGTACATCATCCCGTAGGGATTGATGAGGAATGCGCCGTGCTCGCCCGGCACGTGCGAGGAGATGTGGTTGGCCATCATGTCCGACATGCCGTACAGGTCGACCAGCCGGTAGCAGGCTGCGAGGTCGATGCGGGCCTGCCATTCGGCAGCGGAGCACTTGTCCTTCATGGACGGGATCTGGAGCACGCCAGGGTTCGTCATCGTGGGGGTCCTTTCAATATCGGGTGGGTTCAATCGGCGCCCAGCTGCAGGCGGCTGGGCAGGCGTTTCTCGATCGCGAACTTCAAGAGCGCCGCCGAGCGGAAGATGCCGTGCGCGAACTTGCCGTAGGGCAGCGTGAGGAAGAGCGCCATCACCACGCCCAGGTGCACCGCGAGCAGCAGCGCCATGAAGGTCGTGTCGCGCCATGCGAGGAGCGCGAGGCCGGTGACGCTCGTGAGCAGCAGCAGCGCGATGAAGCCGCGGTCCATCGGCCGCTGCGCCACGTCGCCGTGCGCGGCATTGCGCCGCAGGTTCAGCCACAGGAGGCCGATGGGGCCGACCACGAGGCCGATGCCGCCCGCGGTGCCCAGCAGCACCGGCAGGCTCGTGAGCGCATAGGGCGCATGCAGGTCGAACAGGTAGTGGTAGAGCGTCGCCACGCAGGTGGAGGCGAAGCACAGCATGAAGCCGTAGAAGGTGAAGTGATGGAAGCGCCGGCGCCAGAGGGTGAAGCGGTCGTCCTCGTTGTTGCAGCCCTCGCCGTGACCGCCGCCGAGGTACTTCAGGCGCAGCGCGTCGTGTGCGGCTTCTGCGCTCGCGGGGCCGCGCACGCCGGGCATCGACGGCGCATTGCCCGGGTCGTTCGCGGGCGACACCTCGCGCCAGAAGCGTCGCACGCCCATGGCCAGCGCGAATATCACGAAGAGGAACACCGCGCCGAACACCAGCGCGAGGAAGTTGTGCGGAAAGATCGCGTAGAAGTTTCCGGCGAGCGGTTCGTGCAGCAGCGAACCCGACATCGCCACAGCCAGCACCAGGAACAGCGCCAGCCCGCCCGCGAGGGCAAGCGCAACGGTGAGGCCAGCCTTCTTGTAGAGCGCGCCCATCGCGGGCGGCCAGGCGTAGTCGTGGTAGGTCTGCATGCGCACCTGCGCCATCGCCTGCGGCACGTTGACCGCGAACTCGTGCGGCGGCGCGTACTGGCAGGCATGCAGGCACGAGCCGCAGTTGTGGCAAAGGTTGGCGAGGTAGTGCGTGTCGGCCTTGCCGAATTCGAGCCGGCGCGTCATCGCGGGGAACACCGCGCAAAAACCCTCGCAGTAGCGGCAGGCGTTGCAGATCTGCAGGATGCGCGCGACCTCGCCTTCGCTGGCGGTCAACGGAAGGGCGGGCTGGATCGGGATCACGCGCTGCGAAGGCGGGGCGCTGCCGATGCCGTCAGCATCCGCACGGGCGCGTGCGACGAGATCAGTGAGCTGCTGCAAGGGCGGTCTCCGGGGAATTCTTCGAATGGTTCTTGGCGGCCTTCGCTGCCTGCGTGCCGGCGATGCGGCCGAAGGCCGTGCCGATGCTCATGCCGACGCCGGCCGTGTAGCCCTTGCCCAGCACATTGCCGGCCATCATTTCGCCGGCCACGAAGAGGTTGGGGCTCGGGCGTCCGCCAAAGCGCACGGCCGCGGTCTCGTCTACCTTCAAGCCGAGGTAAGTGAAGGTGATGCCGGGGCGCACGGGGTAGGCGTAGAAGGGCGCGGTGTCGAGCGGGCGCGCCCAGTGCGTCTTGGCGGGCGCAATGCCTTCGGTGTGGCAGTCGTCGAGGGCCGTGTGGTCGAAGCGGCCGACGCGGCATGCAGCGTTGTAGTCCTGCACGGTGCGCACGAACGTGGCTTCGTCGAGGCCGATCTTCTGCGCGAGCTCGCCGAGCGTGTTGGCCTGCGTGCCGGTGAACACCGGCGGCATGAATCGGCCGACCGCCTTCTGGTCGATGATCGACCAGGCGATCTGCCCTGGCTGCTGCGCCACGAGCCGGCCCCAGATCGCGTAGCGCTTGGGCCAGAAGTCTTCGCCTTCGTCGTAGAAGCGCTGCGCATCGCGGTTGACCACCACGCCGAGCGACACGCAATCGATGCGCGTGCAGATGCCCCCGTCGTACAAGGGCGCGCGCGCATCGATGGCCACCATGTGGCCCTGCGACGGATCGCCGATGCTGTCGGCGCCCGCGGCGATCATGTACTTCAGCAGCACGCCCTGGTTGAAGCGCGTGCCGCGGATGAGGAAGTTGTCGGCCGGCCATTCGCCGCGCTCGTTCTGGCCCCACGCTTCGCGCAGCCATTCGCGGTTCGATTCGAAGCCGCCCGAGGCGAGAACGCAGCTCTTCGCCTCGATGCGTTCGCCGGCCTCGGTGCGCACGGCCACGAAGCGGTCGCCCTCGAGCTCGACCGAGGCCACGGGTGTGTCGTAGCGGATCTGCACGCCGAGCTTTTCGGCGCTGCGGAAATAGGCGTTCACCAGCGCCTTGCCGCCGCCCATGAAGAAGGCGTTGGTGCGCGCCACGTGCAGTGCGCCCGACAGCGGCGGCTGGAAGTGCACCCCGTGGCTGCGCATCCAGTCGCGGCAGTTCGAGGAGGCGCGGATCACCAGGCGCGCGAGATGCTCGTCGGTGAGGCCGCCGGTCACCTTCAAGAGGTCTTGCCAGTACTCCTCTTCAGGGTAGGCATCGACCAGCACGTCCTGCGGGGCGTCGTGCATGCAGCGCAGGTTGCGGGTGTGCTGCGAATTGCCGCCGCGCCATTCTTTCGGCGAGGCTTCCAGCAGCAGCACCGAAGCGCCGGCCTCGCGCGCCATCAGCGCGGCGCACAGCGCGGCATTGCCGCCACCGACAACCAGTACATCTATCACTCGTGGGTCTCCTTGGAATCCAGGAGACTTTAGGGAGCGCGGCCTTCACGCGAAAGGCCGAAAGAGGCAACGGGTGTTCAGTTTTCGAGAAGACTTGCGCCCGTCCAGCGGCCTTCGCGAACAAGGGCGCGGGCGGTGTCGGCGACCACCACGCGCGCGGCGAGCGCGGCGGGCGAGAGCTCGTCGTCCGACAGGCTCACGAGCAGGTTGCGGCGGCCGACGTGGGCGTCGCTGATCTGGGTGAGTTCGAGGTCGTCGCGGTCGTGCCGCGCGGTCGCCGCGCCGGGCTGCACGGTGGCGCCGTAGCCGGCGTGCACGGCGTCCATCAGCAATGCCAGGCCATCGACTTCGGCCACGATGCGCGGCGTGACGCGCGCCCGCAGGAAAGCGGCCATCAGCGTGGCGCGCAGGCCGTGGCTGCCGCTGGGCAGGATCAATGGCACATCGGCCAGTTGCGAGAGGCGCACCCTGGTGCCCTTGGGGCGTTCGGCCAGCGTGGGCGAGGCGACCACGAAGAGCTTTTCGGCGAGCAGCGGCGACACGCTCCAGCGCCGCGGCGTGTCGGTCTGGAACAGCACCGCCAGGTCGAGCTGGCGCGCATGCAGCATCGTCGTGAGATGGCCCGAGAGCGCCTCCACCATGTGCAGCCGCACTTCGGGGTAGCGCTCCTGCATCGCGCGCATCAGCGGCACGCCGAGCACGGTGGCGGTGGTGGGCGCGAGCCCCACGCTCACATGGCCCGACAGGCGCGCCTGCTGTGCAGCGCGCACCGCGTCGTCGGCATGGCGCAAGGTGAGCTGCGCCTGCTGCAGGAAGGCCAGGCCCGCATCGGTGGGCGTGACGCCGGTCGAGCTGCGCTGCAGGAGGCGCGTGGCCAGTTCGCTTTCGAGCCGGCTGATCTGCTGGCTCAGCGCCGAGGTGACCACGCCCAGCTCCACGGCCGCGCGGCCCATGCTGCGCAGTTCGCAGACCTTGACGAAGTAGCGCAGTTGCCTCAGTTCCATGCGCGCATCATCGCGCAGGCACGGCGGCGGGCTGGCCGCGCCGCAGCAGCAACCATCCGAACAACGGGGCCGTGATGTACATCACCACCGAATAGATCGCGGCCGGCAGCGCGAGCGGAAAACTCCCGAGCACGCTCACCGCGATGAAGATGGCGAGCGTGGAGTTGTGGATGCCGATCTCGTAGCTGATGGCGGTGGCCAGCGGCTTGTCCAGGCCCGCGGCGCGGCTCAGGTAGTAGCCCGCGAGCAGGCTCACGAGGTTGAACAGCAGCACCGGAATGCCGATCTCGGCGAAGGTGGCGGTGATGGTCTTCCATTCGTTCGCGATGGCGAGCACCGTGACCACCGCGAGCACCACGCCGCTGAAGATCTTGGTCGGCTTCTCCATGCGCGCCGCGAAGCCGGGCCGCCGCGAGGCCACGAACATGCCGATGGCTACCGGGATCAGCACGATGGCAATCACCTCCACGAGCTTGCGCGTCTGCAGCGGCACCACCTGGCCGCTCTGCGCGAAATGATTGATCGCCCAGTTGGCGATGAGCGGCAGCGTGACGATCGACAGCAGCGTGTTCACGGCGGTGAGCGAGATGTTCATCGCCACGTTGCCGCCGAAGAGGTGCGAGAACAGGTTGGCCGAGATGCCGCCCGGCGAGGCCGCCAGCAGCATGAGCCCGATGGCGAACACCGGCGAGAGCCCGAAGCCCACGATGATCGCGTAGCAGGCGAGCGGCAGGCCGATGACCTGCAGCACCAGCGCGATGGTCACCGCCTTCGGATGCTTGAAGAGCCGCCGGAAGTCGGCGAGCGAGAGCGACAGCCCCAGCCCGAACATCACCAGCGCGAGCGCGCCGAACAGGAACCGGGTCACGATGAGCGTGGTGTCCATGGGTTTTTGTCTCCTCTGTCGTTCTTCTGTCTAAAAAAATGGCTGCCGGCACCCGTCGCGCGGGCGCTGGCAGCCGTGGAAACCGCTGACTGATGGGTCTCGACGCGTCTTATTGTTTGTAGCTGTCGTCGATGCGGTCGAGTTTGCGGATCAGCGAAGGCCAGACGAACATGCCGCCCAGGCCCCCGCTTTGCACCTTCATCGCCTGGCCCACGCCGTCGATGATCCTCGGGTCCACGTGCGTGAGTTCGCTGCCGCCCGATTGCGCGGCGATCTGGATCTGGCAGGTGTTCTCGAAGGTGTACATCGAAAGGAACGCGTCGGCAATGGTCTTGCCGCAGGTCAGGAGGCCGTGGTTGCGCAGCATGAGGAAGTTGGCGTGGCCCATGTCGGCCTGCAGGCGCGGCTTCTCGTCGTCGCGGAAGGCCACGCCTTCATAGTCGTGATAGGCGAGCGAGGCCAGCACGAAGGTCGACTGCTGGCTGATGGGCAGCACGCCGTTCTTCTGCGCGCTCACCGCGATGCCGGCCCTGGTGTGGGTGTGCAGCACGCACTGGATGTCTTCGCGCGCGGCATGCACCGCGCTGTGGATCACGAAGCCGGCCGGGTTCACCGGGTAGGGCGACTCGATGATCTTGTTGCACTGCTGGTCGACCTTCACCAGGCTCGATGCCGTGATCTCGTCGAACATCAGGCCGTAGGGGTTGATGAGGAAGTGATGCTCGGGGCCGGGCACGCGCGCGCTGATGTGCGTGAACACCAGGTCGCTCCAGCCGTAGAGCGCCACGAGGCGGTAGCAGGCGGCGAGGTCGACGCGCAGCTGCCACTCTTCGGCGGAGACGAGCTTCTGGATTTCGGATTGGGAGTTTGCGTTCATGGTGTGGGTCCTTTGTCTGGGGTCAGGCCGTGGCCGGCTCTTTCAGCACGGTCTTGTAGATGCTCTGCTTGGGTTGCGCCATCAACCGGCGCAGCATGGGCTCGAATTCGCCGATCGGCAAGGTCTCGGCCTTCGGATCGAAGGCGGGGTTGTCGTAGAGCGCGCAGAACTCGGCGGTGCGCTCGTAGTGCGGGTGGTCCTTGAAGTTCTCGCGCATGTCGCGGTCCAGCCCGATGTGGTGGAAGAAGTAGTGGCCCTGGAAGATGCCGTGGTGCTGCACCATCCAGTGGTTGGCTTCGCTCACGAAGGGCTTGAGGATCGCGGCGGCAATGTCGGGGTGGTTGAAGCTGCCGAGCGTGTCGCCGATGTCGTGCAAGAGCGCGCACACCACGTACTCTTCGTCGCGGCCGTCGCGCAGTGCGCGGGTGGCGGTCTGCAGCGAGTGGGTGTAGCGGTCGACCGGAAAGCCGCCGTAGTCGCCTTCCAGGATCTGCAGGTGCTTGATCACGCGCGCGGGCAGGCCGCCCGCGAACTGCATGAACTCGCCGCCGATCAGTTGCCAGTCTTCGCGCGTGCTTTCCTGCATGCTCTTGAAACTTGCGCGTGCGTTCATCGTGTCGTCTCCGTTTTTTTGTCTATGGGGGTGGCGGTCACTGTAGACCTGCACTTGACGCTCAACTGTCAAGAATTTGACAATGCAGGGTGCTGGTAAACCCCTGTGCTCACAGGCAACTAAGCCTTTCCGATGCCTCCTTCCTCCAAGCCGCGCCTCTCCGCCCCGCACCGCGCCGCGCTGGAGGGCAACCCATGGTTCACCAGCATGCCGCGCGCGCAGCGCGATGCGCTGGTGGGCGCGGCGGAGATCATCCACGTGCGGCGCGGCGCAATGATCTTCCGGCAGGGCGATCCGATCCAGGCTGCTGGTGCTGGTTTCTACGGGCTGGTGGCGGGCACGATCAAGATCTCGTCGCTGCGGCAGGACGGGCGCGAAGCCATCCTCGCGGTGCTCGAGCCAGGCAACTGGTTCGGCGAGATCACGCTGATCGACGGCTCGCCGCGCACGCACGACGCCACCGCGCTCGAAGCGCTCGACCTGCTGGTGGTGTCGCCCGAAGCCTTCGCGCGGCAGATGCGCGACGTGGTGTTCTCCAACGCCATCGGCGCGATGCTGGCGGCGCGGGTGCGCATGCTCTATGGCCTGGCAGAAGACGCCACCCTGCGCAGCCTGCGCGCGCGGGTGGCGCACCGGCTGCTGGTGCTGGCGCGCGGCGATGCGACGCAATCGGTGCACCTGCGGCACAGCCTCCAGCTGCCTCAGGAGGCGCTGGCCATGATGCTGGGCGTGACGCGCCAGACGCTCTCGAAGGAGCTCAATGCGCTGGCGGGCGAGGGCGTGGTGGCGCTGGGCTACGGGCGCATCGAATTGCTGTCGCTCGATGCGTTGCAGCGGCTTGTGAGCACCGGCTGAACGCATCCGTCGATCGCGGTGCCCAATTTCGCGCCCGACAGCGCACGAGAGTTTTGGCGACGCCATCACGGCGCCGGCGCCCCGAACGGCCGACGCGCCGGCTCAGGCGCAGCGCGGCTTCGCGCTGCGCCAGCCCAGCAAGGCCACCGAACAGGCCGCCGTGACCACGATGGCCACGGCCACCACCATCACCGCGAAGAAGGCCTGGTCGAAGGCCGTGTGCGCTAGCGCCACGAGCTGCGAGCCGATCTGCGCGGGCAGCGTCTCGGCCGCGAGCAGCGCGCCGTCGATACCGTCGCGCGCCGAGGCTGGAACCGCCAGCGTGTCGGGAATGGCCAGCGTGGCCGTGTAGGTCAACGAGAGCACGCTGCCGAGCAGCGCGATACCGAGCACCCCGCCCAGCTCGTACGACACCTCCTCGATCGACGCGGCCATGCCCGCGTGCTCGGCCGGCGCGTTGTTCATGATCGCGTTCGAGGCCGCCGTGATGGTCGCGCCCACGCCGAGGCCCAGCAGCACCAGCACCGCGAGCTTGAGCGCGCCCGTGGCATCGACGGCCAGCGCGAGGCCGCACAGCGAGAGCGCGGTGGCCAGCAGGCCGCCGAGGATCAGCGGACGTGAACCGGTGCGGGGCAGCACCATGCCCGCGAGCGGCCCCGCCACGAAGGCGGCGAGCGGCACCGGCAGGATCGTCAGGCCCGCCTGCAGCGGCGAGAGGCCGGTCACCAGCTGCAGCCGCTGGCTGAACACCAGCTCGACGCCGATCAGCGCCACCGAGGCCACGATGGCCGCGATCACGCCGCCCGAGAAGTACGGATCGCGGAACAGCCGGAAGTCGACCAGCGGGCTCGCGCTGCGCCTCTGGCGTCGCACGAACAGCGCCATGGCCAGCAGACTGAGCGCGCCGCTGACGCTCATCGCCAGGCCCGAGGGCGCGGGCTTGGCGAATTCCTTGATCGCCAGCACCAGGCAGACCAGCGCCACGAACACCTGCACCGAGCCGATGACGTCGAAGGGCTTCGGGCGCGCAGTGCCGCTCGCGCGCCGGCCCGGCAGCAGCCAGGCGCCGAGCACCAGCGCGAGCACGACCACCGGCACGTTGATGAGAAACACGGAGCCCCACCAGAAGTACTCGAGCAGCACGCCGCCGACCACCGGGCCGAACGCGGCCCCGCCCGAGGCGACCGAGGCCCAGACGCCGATGGCGATCGCGCGCTCGCGTTCGTCGGCGAAGGCGAGCCGGATGATGGCCAGCGTGGCCGGCATCATCATCGAGGCGCCCACGCCCAGCAGGCCGCGCGCCGCGATCAGCGCCGCGGGGCTGCCGGCATAGGCGGCGCACAGCGAGGCCACGCCGAACACGGCGAGGCCCGCGAGGAACATGCGCTTGTAGCCCACGCGATCGCCGAGCGCGCCCATGCCGAGCAGGAAGCCCGACACCACCACCGTGTAGGCGTTGACGATCCAGAGCTTCTCGGAGGAGGAGGCCGCGAGGTCGTGCGTGAGCGTGGGCAGCGCGGTGTAGAGCACGGTCATGTCGACCACGATCAAGAGCAGCGCCATCGAGACGATCACCAGCGTGATCCATTTCTTGAACACGGGATTCATCGCTCAGGCCTCCAGCTCTTTGAGCATCGTGACCGAGACAGGCGCGCAGCCGCGCGCCTCGAAGAAACGGTGCGCGCCCTGGTTGTCGATGCCGCTTTCGAGGAACAGGCGCGCGATACCGCGCTGCCACAGTTCGGCACAGACCCAGTCGAACAACTGGCCGCCGACGCCGGCCGACTGGAACGGCGCATCGACCACGAGGTCGTCGAGCGTGGCGAAGGCGCGCGCGGCGTGCCGGGCCTCGTCGATGGACACCAGCGCGATGGCGGCCAGCGCATCGCCGGCGTGCGCGGTGGCGACCAGCGAAGCGGCCGTGGCCGGCGGCAGCGCGAGCGTTTCGCGCAGTTCGGCGCGCAGCACGTCGGGCAGGTCGCGGCGCCATTCGCCGGGCGCGACGGCGCGTGCGCCCTGCAGCTCGGAGTGCGAGATGTAGCGGGGGCTCAACTGGCGCATGAACAGCGCGGCAATGGCGGCTTCCTGCGCGGGGTCGTGGCACCAGTTCAGGGCCAGTGGTGTGGTGGGGATGCGGGGCATCGCGATTCGGGAGATCGGCATACGAACGGACTTCTCTTTTTCAGGGATGGGGCGAGGTCGCCTCGCCTGGATTGCCGATCTTGCTTCAATAGAATGGATGAATAAAGATGAAACCCATCTGATAAGTGGATGAGAAGAGGAAGCGCCATGGAATGGACCGTCGACCAGTTGCGCCAGTTCGTCACCACCGCCGACTGCGGCTCGTTCTCCGCGGCCGCGCGCCGGCTCGGCAAGGCGCAGTCGGCCGTGAGCACCGCCATCGGCCTGCTCGAGGCCGACCTCGGCGTGGCGCTGTTCGACCGCTCGCGCCGCAATGCGCAGCTCTCCGAAGCGGGGCAGGTGCTGCTGCTCGAGGCGCGCGAGCTGCTGCGCCAGGCCGAGCAGCTCGACCAGCGCGCGCGTTCGCTGCACGACGGCAACGAAGCCGCGCTCTCGATGGCCTTCGACGAGGCGCTGCCGTACACGGCCATCGCCACGCTGTTGCGCGAGATCTCGGTGAAATACCCGAGCCTCGAACTCACGCTGCTCAACGGCACCGCCACCGAAGTGGCCGACTACGTGGAGCAGGAGCGCGCGAGCGTGGCCTTCCATTTCGACCGCGGTCCGGCGCGGGCCTGCTTCGAGCTGCGCCGCATCGGCAGCGTGCCGCAGGGCGTGTTCGTGGCGGTCGACCATCCGCTGGCCGACGGCCGCACCGTGCGGCGCAAGGACCTGGTCGGACACCGGCAACTGCTGATGCATGCGGACGATGTGCACGAGGTGGCCTACAGCCCGCGCGTCTGGCGCTCCGACAGCTTCTACAGCACGGCCGAGATGGTGGCCGACAAGCTCGGATGGGCCGTGCTGCCCGTGAACATCGCGCACTACGAGGGCTACCGCCAGGCGCTCAAGGAACTGCCGTGCCCCGCGCTGGCGCTGCCGCGGCTGTCGGTGCGCATGCTCTGGCTGCAGGGGCGGCCGCTCGGCGCGACCGCGCTCTATGTGCAGCAGCGGTTTACCGAGCTGCTGCTCGACAGCGTTGCCTGAATTCCATCAGCGCCATCAGCGCAGCACGCGCCCGTCCGCCGAGATGCTGATCAGGTCGATGCTGCGCACGTTGTCGCGCAGCCCCGGGCGCAGGTTGATGCGAAAGCCGCCGACGTCGTAGTCGGTCATCGCGGTCATCGTGCGCTGCAGCGTCGCGGTGTTGAAGCCGCGGCCCGCGCGGCGCACCGCCTCGCCCACGGCCTTGGCGGCGATGAAGCCCTCGAGCCCTTCGTACGACGCGGTCTGGTCGGAGTTGTCGACCGCCGCGAGGTACTCCTTGACGATCGGAATGGCCGAGGGCCGGGGCGAAGGCACCACCTGCGAGATCACGATGCCGCCGATGTCCTTGCCGAGCTCCGCGTAGAGCGGGTCGATGCCGACGATCGAGAAGGCCATGAAGTTGCCGGTGTAGCCGCTCTTGCGCAGCTTGCGGATGGCGCTGGCGGTGGTGCCCGAGAGCGACACCAGCACGATGGCCTGGGGCGATTGTTTCTGCACGTCTTTCAGCGCCGCGTCGAGCTTGTCGCCGCCCGCGGGCACCAGCGCACTCGCGACCAGCGGCGTGAGCTTGAGTTCGGTGATGGCCTGCTGCACGGCGGCAAGGCCGGCGCGGCCCATGGCGTCGTCGTCGCCCACGAGCGCCACGCGGGTCTGCCCCACGGTGGCGCACTGGCGCACGATCTTGAGGGCCTCGTCGATCATGCCGGGCCGCACATGGAACACGTTGGGGTGGTCGGCGCCGCGCAGGTTGTCGGATGCGGCGAACGGCGCGAAGAGCAGGCTGCCCTGCTGCGTGGCGACGTTCGCGCCGGCCTCGCTGCTGGCGGTGCCGACGAAGCCGAACAGCAGGTCGGCCTTCTGGGCGCCGAGCAGGGTGCGCGCGTTGGCCGTGGCGCGCGCGGCGTCGTAGCCGTCGTCGAGCTGGACCAGTTTCAGCTGCAGCCCGGTGGTGGCGTTGCGCGCGTTGAAGTCGCTCACCGCGAGCCGGCTGCCGGCCGCGAAGGCGCTGCCGATTTCGCTCGCGCCGCCTGTCAGCGGCACCGATTGCCCGAGCAGCACGACGCGGGGTGCGCCGCCGCTCGTGCGGGTCTGCGCCGAGGCGCCTCGGGTGATGCCGATGCCCATGCCGCCGCCCAGCAGCAGCGCGCCGCATGCCTTCTCCAACCATTCCCTGCGTGACTTGTTCATTGCACACCCTTTGTGAGAAGTAGTAAAAAAGTGTAGCAATATTGAGGCCAGGGCGATAGCAGCGGCTGCTACAGAATTGCCCTATGAAAACTGCTTTTCTCTGGGGTGGATTCGGGTTGTGCATGGCGCTTGCGGGATGCACCGTGCGCCGCGCGATGTAGTGGAAATCGCGCAGCCCGTGCCGGCACCGTCGCCGGACGCCGCGCCGCAGCCGCCGCCCATGGTCATCATTGCGCCGCCGACCGCAGCCACGCAGCCCCAGGCGCCCGCCATCGAGAAGGACGCGGTGATCCGCCAGCGGCGCCTGCCCGACTATCCGACCGCGCTGGCGAATGAGGGCGTGGAAGGCCAGGTGATCGCCGTCTTCTACGTGGGCGAAACGGGCGTGCCCGAAGACGTGCGCATCGAACGATCACCGCACCCGCTGCTGTCGAAGGCTGTGACCGATGCGCTCAAGGGATGGCGCTTCGATCCCGCGCGCTCGGCGGACGGGCGCCCGGTGCGCACCCGGATGCGGCTGCCCTTCCGCTTCCAGGCCGAATAGCGGATTTCTTCTTCAGGCGCGCTCGAACACCAGGTCCCACACGCCGTGGCCCAGCTTGATGCCGCGGTTCTCGAACTTGGTGAGTGGCCGGTATTCCGGCTTCGGGGCATAGCCTTCGGCCGTGTTGCGCAGCAGCGCCTCGGCCGACAGCACCTCGAGCATCTGCTCGGCGTAGGGCTGCCAGTCGGTCGCGCAATGGATGTAGCCGCCGGGACGCAGGTGCTGCGCCAGCTTGGTGACGAATTCGGGCTGGATCAGCCGGCGCTTGTTGTGGCGCTTCTTGTGCCACGGGTCCGGAAAGAACACATGCACGCCGGCCAGCGTGCCGGGCTGCAGCATGTGGTCGAGCACATCGACCGCGTCGTGCGCGCAGATGCGGATGTTCGGGATCGACTGCTCGCCGATGCGCTTGAGCAGTGCGCCCACACCGGGCTCGTGCACCTCGCAGCAGAAGAAGTTGGTCTCGGGCCGCACGGTCGCGATGTGCGCGGTGGCCTCGCCCATGCCGAAGCCGATCTCCAGCACCGTTGGCGCGGCGCGGCCGCCGAAGGCTGCGGTCAGGTCGAGCGGCTCGGGCGTGTAGGGGATGAGGAACAGCGGGCCCAGTTCGGAAAAGGCCCGCGCCTGGCCATCGGTGGTGCGGCCGGCGCGCTTCACGAAGCTCTTGAGGCGGCGGTGCAGCGGGTGCGGCTTGTTGTCGCCGTCGCCTGCGCTGTCGTCTGTGTTGTCGTCGCTGGGCGGGAGGTCGTGGGGCACGGTGTCGGGAAAGGTCATTACGGCCGCGAATTGTAGAGAGCGCGCCATTCGGGCACCCAGCCGGCCAGTGCGGCCGCACAGGATGTGGCCGTGGAGGGGCCGAGGCCGAGCACGCGCGCGGCCGTGTCGAGCGCGGCCAGCGCGGCTTCTGGCGTCGCGGTGTCGATGGGCGTCGCACCGTTCTGCTTGGAGAGCTTGTCGCCATCGGCGCCACGCACCAGCGGCGTGTGCAGGTAGCTGGGCGTCGGCAGGCCGAGCGCGCGTTGCAGCAGGATCTGGCGCGCGGTGTTGTCGGCCAGGTCCTCGCCGCGCACCACGTCGGTCACGCCTTGCTCGGCGTCGTCGACGACCACGGCGAGTTGATAGGCCCACGGGCCGTCGGCGCGGCGCAGCACGAAGTCGCCGACCTCGCGGCTGACGTCCTGGTGTTGTTCGCCCAGGCGCCGGTCGGTCCAGCGGAGGTCGCCCGAGAGTTCCGGTGCCGATGCCGATTCGAACTTCTCCGCAGCAAAGCGCCACGCCCGCGCGGGCTTGCCATGCAGGCCGTCTTGGCAGGTGCCGGGGTACACGCGCTCGCCATGCCGTTCATGCCGCTGGCCGAGCCGGGCGAGCGCGGTGTCGATGTCCTTGCGGGAGCACCCGCAGGGGTAGGCGAGGCCGAGGGCCTGCAGCTTCTGCAGCGCCGCCTCGTAGAGCGCCGTGCGCTGCGTCTGCCACACCGGCGTTTCGTCGGGCAGCAGGTGGCAGTGGGCAAGCTGCCGCAGCATGTGCTCGCCCATGCCGGGCAGGCAGCGTTCGGTGTCGGCGTCCTCGATGCGGATCAGCCAGCGCGCCTCTGGGCCGCGGGCGCGCACGTCGAGCCAGCTGGCGAGTGCCGCCACCATCGAGCCGGCGTGCAGCGGCCCGGTGGGCGAGGGCGCGAAACGGCCGGTCTCACGCATCCCGCGGATCAGATCACGGCGAGCGCCAGCGAGAGGCCCGAGAGGAACGCGTCTTCCACCCGGTGCCCCGTGCACCAGTCGCCCGCCACGCCGATGCGGGCCTTGGCGTCCCAGAGGTGCGTCTTGCCGACAGGCACCTGCGTCTGGGCTTCGGTCCAGCAGCGCGTCTGCGCATGCGAAGGAACGGCGTGGATGCCGGTGATCTCGGCAAAGGCGCGCAAGAGCTTGGCCTCGACGCGCGGCGCGTCGTCGCGCAGGTGCTCCTGCGACCACGCGGCGCTGGCCTGCAGCGTCCAGCGCTCGATGCGTTCGCGGCCGGGCTTGGAGGATTCACGCGCGAGCCACGCCACGCGATGGTGGGTGCTGCGCGCCGCGTTCCACTGCGGGCCAAGGTGCGACATGTTGGCCTGGTTGGCCTGCGGGAACGCGATCATCAGCGTCCAGCAGGGTGCGATGCGCACCGGCTCGATCTTCTGGCTGAGGGCGGCCGAAAGCTTGCCGTCGCCCAGCAGCACGCGGGTGCGCGAAGGCGGCACGGCGAGCAGCACGGCGTCGAAGCCCGAATACACATGCTGCGAATCGTCTTCGCCCGCGGTGCGCAGCTGCCAGCGCTTGGGATCGAGCGCGTCGGGCTCGATCTGGGTGACTTGCGTGTTGGTGATGAGGTTGTCTGCCAGCGGTGCAGCCCAGTGGGCGACAAGCGCGTCCATGCCGGGCTGCGCCACCCAGTGCGATTCGCGACCCGGCAATGCCGCTTCGGCCACGCGGCCGTGGGCGTCGAGCACGCGCACGAGGTTGGCGCTCCAGGGGCGGCAGAGGCTGGGCGTGGCCTCGAGCGCCAATGCGAATCGCGGATCGCGCACGGTGAAGTACTGCGCGCCGCTGTCGAAGCGGCCGAAGGCGGTGTCGATGCTCGCCATGCGACCGCCGGGTGCGGCTTCGCGTTCGAACACCGTGACCTTGTGGCCCGCCTGCACCAGCGTGCGTGCACAGGCCACCCCGGCGATGCCGGCGCCGACGACGGCGTAGTGGCGGGGGGTGGAGGGGGTTCGGTGGCGGTCGGTCTGCTTTGCAGTTGCGCGAGTGGTCATGAAGGACTCTTTTCTTTTGAGGAGGGATGCGGATGGATGTGTCCGCACTCTACATCGGTCTGCGAGGGCCGCCGGGAGACTGCGCCTCAGGGCTTTCCTCAGCGTCCGCGATGGCGCTCGAGCAGCGCGCGCCGCGTGGCTTCGTGCTCGAACTGCGCGAGCCACCATTCGAGCGCGCGACCCGGCCCGCCCGCGCTGCGCACGCGCCATGCGCAATGCATGGTGCCCAGTGGCGGCGTGCGCTCGGTCCTGCGTTCGATCAGGTGGCCTGCCTCGATATACGGCCGTGCCATCGGCTCGGGCAGGAAGCCGCCGCCCAGCCCGTGCAGTTGCGCCGCAAGCTTGAACTGCATGCTCGGCACGGTGAGCACGTCCTGCCCGCCCACGAGGTTGACCGTCATGCTCGGCCCGCTGCGCACCGAGTCGGCGGCCGCGACCGCGCGGTACTGGCGCAGCACCGCATCGGTCAGCGGCTCGGGAAGGCGCGCGAGCGGATGATGCGGCGCCACGGCGTACACGAAGCGCAGTTCGCCGATGGGCCGGCTGCGGATGCCTGTGGCCGTGAAGGCAAGGCTCGCCGCATCGAGCACTGCGCCGATGGCAAGGTCGGCCTCGCCGCTCGTCAGTGCCTCGATGGTGCCCAGCAGCGTCTCGTCGCGCAGCTTGAGCCGCGTGGGCGGATCGAGCGCAAAGAAGGCGGTGGCCAGGTCGAGCAGCGGGTCGCGCGCGATCACGCTGTCGACCGCGATGGTCAGCATCGGCTCCCAGCCGGTGGCCACGCGCTTGACGCGATTGGCCACCGCGTCGATCTCGTTGAGCAGGCGCGCCGATTCGCGCAGCAGCTCGGCACCGGCCTCGGTGATGCGCGCCTGGCGCCCGCTGCGGTCGAACAGCAGCACGTCGAGCGCGTCCTCGATCTGGCGCACCCGGTAGCTCAGCGCGCTGGGCACGAGGTTGAGCGTGCGCGCCGCACCGGCGAAGCTGCCGGTGTTGGCCACCGTCTGCAGCATGGCGAGCGCGTCGGGGGTCAGTACATCTCTGGCGCTGGGCATGGCGGCTCCATTGATCAAAAAATTTGAATGATGCCATCAAAAACAGACGCTTTTCCCTCGGGGGCACAGGCCTAAAGTTCTTCGCATCCGCTGCGCATCCGGCGCGGCATACGAAGAAGGCCGGAACATCCCCACGGGGAACGGCCAAGGAGTTCTACGATGTTGCAAGTCCGTAAATCACAGGAACGCGGTTATGCCGACCATGGCTGGCTGCGCTCCTTCCACAGCTTTTCTTTTGCCGGTTACTACGACCCGGCCCACATGGGTTTCGGCAACCTGCGGGTGATCAACGAAGACCGCGTGGCCGCGGGCGCCGGCTTCGGCACCCATGGCCACAAGGACATGGAGATCATCAGCTACGTGCTCTCGGGCGAACTGGCGCACAAGGACAGCATGGGGAACATCGAATCCATTCCGCCGGGCGACGTCCAGCGCATGAGCGCGGGCCGCGGCGTGATGCACAGCGAGTTCAACCACAAGAAGGACGAGACCACGCACTTCCTGCAGATCTGGATCGAGCCCAATGTGCGCGGCATCGCGCCCGGCTACGAGCAGAAGCAGTTCAGCGACGCCGAGAAGCGCGGCAAGCTGCGTCTCGTGGCCTCGCCCGATGGCAGCGAGGGCTCGGTGAAGGTGAATGCCGATGCGCGCCTCTTCGCGGGCCTCATCGACGGCGAAGAGAAGGCCAGCCTGGCGCTCGACCCGGCGCGCAAGAGCTATGTGCACCTGGTGCGCGGCGAGCTCGAAGTGAATGGCCAGAAGCTCGTGGGCGGCGACGCCGCGATGCTCGAAGGCGAATCGCAATTGACGCTCGGCGCCGGCAAGGACGCCGAAGTGCTGGTGTTCGACCTGACCGCTTGATCCACCGCCGGGCGCCTGTCGCCCGGCTTTTTTTCCGTCCCCTGTATTTCATTCAACAACCCGAGGAGTTTTCAACCATGGCAACCACCACCACCCCCAACTCGGCCCAGGACACGCTGGCGCTGATCGGCCGCATCCTGGTCGCATACCTGTTCATTCCCGCCGGCATCGGCAAGCTCATGGGCTTTGGCGGCACAGTGGGCTACATCTCTTCGGTGGGCCTTCCCCTGCCGGAAGTGGGCGCCGCGATCGCGATCATCGTCGAGCTGGGCTTCGGCATCGCGCTGCTGCTGGGCTTCAAGACCCGCTGGACCGCCATCGTGCTGGCGCTGTTCACCATCGCCACCGCGCTGTTCTTCCACAAGTACTGGTCGGCACCCGATGCGATGAAGATGATGCAGCAGATCAACTTCAACAAGAACATCGCCATTGCCGGTGGCCTGCTCGCTTTTGCCGCGTTTGGCCCGGGCCGCTTCAGTATCGACAAGCGCTGATCCATCCCTGAACACAAACACAAGGAGCACCCGAACATGGCAAACATCGTTGTCGTCTTCCATTCCGGCTACGGCCACACCCAGCGCATTGCGCAAGCCGTGGCCGAATCGGCCGGCGCGCAGCTGCTCGCCATCGACGCCGACGGCAACCTGCCCGAAGGCGGCTGGGAAACGCTGGCTGCGGCCGACGCCATCGTCTTCGGCTCGCCGACGTACATGGGCGGCGTGAGCTGGCAGTTCAAGAAGTTCGCCGATGCGTCGTCGAAGGTCTGGTACACGCAGGGCTGGAAAGACAAGCTCTTCGCCGGCTTCACCAACAGCGCCACCATGAACGGCGACAAGGTCACGACCATGGCCTACCTGTGGACGCTTGCGATGCAGCACAGCGGCATCTGGGTCAGCATGGGGATCCTCCCGACCAACAACAAGGCCGCCACGCGCGATTCGATGAACTACGTGGGCGGCTACGGCGGCCTCTTGACGCAATCGCCATCGGATGCGAGCCCGGCCGAGATGTTCAAGGGCGACTTCGACACAGCCCGCGCATTCGGCGAGCGTATTGCTGCAGTGGCAAGATCGCGCGGATAAAACCCAGCCACCCACGGAGCCCCCGATGACCGACACCACCGCCCACGCCCAATTGCTTCAACCGCACGACAAGGACCTGGGTGGTGGCTTCAACGTGAGGCGCCTCTTGCCCGCGGCGCAGCGCCGCTCGGTCGGGCCCTTCGTGTTCTTCGACCATTTCGGGCCGGCCACCGAGAAGCCCGGCACCGAGCACGACGTGCGGCCGCATCCGCACATCGGCCTCGCGACGGTCACCTATCTTTTCGAGGGCGCGATGATGCATCGCGACAGCCTCGGCAGCGTGCAGGAGATCCTGCCCGGCGCGATCAACTGGATGACCTCGGGGCGCGGCATCGTGCACTCCGAGCGCAAGCCCGAGCGCTTGAAGGCCGACACCTACGTCAACCACGGGTTGCAGCTCTGGGCCGCGTTGCCACAGGCGCATGAAGAGGTCGAGCCGAGCTTCGAGCACACGCCGGCCGATGCGATTCCCGAGCTGATGGAGCAGGGTGCCGCGGTGCGTGTGCTGGTGGGCGAGGCCTTCGGCCAGCGCTCTCCTGTGAAGACATTGGCGCAGACCGTTTACCTCGACATCGCGCTGCCGGCAGGCGGAAGCTTCGAGCTGCCCGCGCTGGCGCCCGAACTGGCCATCTATGCCGTCGATGCCGATGCGCGCGTCAACGGCGAGGCGATCCCCGCGCACACGATGGCGGTGCTGCCCGACGGGCAGGGCGCCGTGCTGACAGCCGACACGGCCGTGCGCCTGATGGTGATCGGCGGCGAGCCGCTCGACGGTCCGCGCTACATCACCTGGAATTTCGTTTCGAGCCGGCGCGAGCGCATCCTCGAGGCCGGTGCCGATTGGGCCGCGCAGCGCATGGGCCATGTGCCCGGCGAGACCGAATTCATTCCGCTGCCTGGCAAGCCCTTCGGCGTGCGCGAACCCGACACAGGCACCACGCCGACCTGAACCTGTCCTTCACACGCGGGTAGTAAGCTGCGCCCCGCAAACGGCGATCGAGGGGATCGCCGTCCCAACGACATCCCAGAAAGGGAGCAAGGCACATGGCAGTTTTTCGGACACCCGAGGTTGCACCGGGCGAATACGGCGATCTTTTCGAGTTCCTCATGAAGGAGCTCAAGCTCTTCAAGCGGCAGTTGCTGGTCATGCTCAAGCATGTGCAGACCGGCGAGTCGATGGTCTACGAACAGGCCTGGTACGACTTCCACCTGAAGGACCGCATCACCCACTTGCTCAAGACCGACGACTACGAAGCCGTCGCCGCCCTGCCGATCAACAAGAAGGGCCAGACCGGCATCTACATCGAGACCCGCTACGTGAAGAGCGGCAAGCTCGTCGGCCTGCAGCTCGTGGAAGCCCGGCCGCACGAGGGCGGGCGCTACGTGGGCCTCACGCCGGCGGTGGTGTACACCGATGCCGACGGCGAACGCATGTTGCCGTTCGCGCAGAAGCTCAAATAGAAGCGCGAACGAAAAAAGGGCCCGACTGATCGGGCCCTTTTTCTTTGGGTGGCTTTCCTGGCTTACTTGCCGCCGAGCGAGATGGCCTCTGCAGGCGGCGCGCCGTCAGGCGCCTTCGGCAGTTCGATCACCGACTTGCGGCCCGCGCGTCCACGCCATGCCGAGTAGCCCACGCCGAGCAGCAACAGCACGCACAGCCCGATGAAGGTGCCGCTGATCGGCCGCGTCACGAACACCGACATGTCGCCGCGCGAGAGCAGCAGCGCGCGGCGGAAGTTCTCTTCCACCATCGGCCCGAGCACGAAGCCCAGCAGGATCGGCGCGACCGAGAACTCCAGCGTCATCAGCACCGCGCCGACGATGCCGAACACCAGCACTTCCCAGATCTGGAACAGGCTGTTCTGCGTGCTGTAGACGCCCGTCGCAATGAAGAACATCGCGGCCGGGAACAGGTACTTGTAGGGCACCTTCAGGAGCTTGACCCACACGCCGATCATCGG
The DNA here is from genome assembly GCF_017161115.1 of Variovorax sp. RKNM96. GTDB lineage: Bacteria > Pseudomonadota > Gammaproteobacteria > Burkholderiales > Burkholderiaceae_C > Variovorax. The sequence continues at coordinate 2,921,948 of NZ_CP046508.1, forward strand.
CACGTTGAGCACCACCAGGATCACGTTGCCGATCCAGAACGAGGCGATCAGGCCCCAGAAGATGTCCGGGTGCTCGGTGATGAGCTGCGGGCCGGGCTGGATGCCCTGGATCAGCAGCGCGCCGAGGATCAGCGCCATCACCGCGTCGCCCGGAATACCGAGGCTCATCGTCGGGATGAAGTCGACCTGCGTCTTCGAGTGGGCCGAGGCCTCGGGGCCGGCCACGCCTTCGATCATGCCGGTGCCGAACTTGTCGGGCGTCTTCGACACCTTGCGCTCCAGCGCATAGGCGATGAAGGTGGTGATGGTCGGGCCCGTGCCGGGCATCGCGCCGAACACCGTGCCGACGATGGTGCCGCGGATCATCGCGGGGAAGGCGCGTTTCAGTTCTTCCTTGCTCGGGCGCATGTCGCTCAGCTTGAGCGTGCCCGTGTCGCCGATGGCCTTCATGCGGTTCACGTTGAGCAGGAAGTCGGCCACGCCGAAGAGGCCCATCGAGATGGCCACCAGCTCGAGGCCGTCGCTCAGTTCGGGCAGGCCGAACGCGAAACGGAAGCTGCCGCTGTTCACGTCGGTGCCGACCACGCCGCACAGGAGGCCGAAGATCGTCATCGCCACGCCCTTGAGCGGCGAGCCGCGCGACATGGTCGAGCCGGCGAGCAGGCCCAGCAGCATGATCGAGAAGATTTCGGTCGGGCCGAACTTGAACGCGATCTGCACCAAGAGCGGCGAGGCGAAGATCATCACGATGATGCCGACCGACGCCGCGAAGAACGACGCGATCATCGTCACCCCGAGCGCGACGCCGCCCTTGCCCTGCTTGGTCATCGGATACCCGTCGAGACAGGTCACCGCATGCGGCGGGTGCGACGGCATGTTCATCAGGATGGCGCCGATGGCACCGCCGTACTGCGAGCCGTAGAAGATGCCGGCCAGCATCAGGATCGCGGGCACCGGGTGCATCGCGTAGGTGAGCGGCAGCAGGATCGAGATGGCCTGCAGCGCGCCCATGCCCGGCAGCACGCCGATCAGGTTGCCCACCAGCACGCCGAAGAACGACCACAGGAGATTGGAGCCCTGGAACGCGACACCGAAGCCGAACCAGAGGTCGTGGAGCGATTGACCGATCATGATTTCAGCCTCCCCATTGGAACAACGGCAGCTGAAGCTTCAGCGCCCACCAGAACACCACCACCGCGATGAAGCTCATCGCCAGCGAGAGCAGGATGGCCTCGGTCAGCGTGTTGTCGCGGTCGCCAAGCGCCGAGATGAACACGATCGCGAAGGTCGCCGGCAGCAGGCCGCCGTATTCGCCGAGCAGCAGGAACGCGAGGATGCCCAGGATGATGCAGATGCCGCCGCGCAGGTCGGGCATGCCGCCGGGATGACCATGCGACACGGCCTCTTCGCTCGCGGGCTTGTCGCCGCGCGCGGAAATGGCAATGAGCAGGCCCGTCAGCGCCAGCAGGCCGCCGAGCGCCACCGGGAAGAAGCCCGGTCCCATGTGCGCCAGCTCGCCGACGCGGTAGCCGACACCCGCATAGACGGCCGCCAGGCCGATGACCACGAGCAACGCGCCGCCGTAGTAATCCTTCTTGAATTTCGATGCGGGCCGAAGCGCGTGCGAGGCCGGATCTTCACCGTGCGGGTGCATTGAGTCTCCTTCGATTTGGAAGGAGCGCAGTCTAGGAATCGAGGCTTTCAATCGCCTTTCGATGAGAGCGCAAAAGGCCTACACAACCTCAAAATACGTGTAATTGCGTACAGCGCTACCCCGCAGAAACCCTAGGTAAAACGGCCAATGGGAGCTTCAGGATCGCGCGCAAGCCGCCGCCGTTCGCGCTCTCCGGCGTGTCGGCGTTGTCGAGTTCGATCTCGCCGCCGTTTCTCCGCGCGTAGCTGCGCGCGATGGTGAGGCCGAGGCCCGCGCCTTGTGCGCCGGCGGCGCCCGCGGCGGGGTCGCGATGGAACCGCTCGAACACGCTGTCGCGCCGCTCGGGCGCGATGCCCGGGCCGCTGTCGCAGACCTCGGCCAGCGCGTGCGAGGCCTCGCGCCGCACGGTCACCGTGATGTTGCCGCCGCGCGGCGTGTACTTGATGGCGTTGTGCACCAGGTTCGCGAGCGCCTCGTGCAGCTCGGCGGCATTGGCCCTGACGGGGAGCACCGGGGTCTCGTCCTCGGTCTCCGATTCGGCGCGCGCATCGACCCAGCCCAGGTCCTGGTCGTGCTCGTGCGCGAGCGGCAGGTACTGCAGCACCACGCCGCGTGCGATGTCGCTCAAGTCGACCACCGCGGGCTCGGTGCCGGCGATCTCGTCTTCGGTGGTTGCATGTGCGAGCGACAGCAGTTGCTCGCTGAGGCGACGCGTGCGCGCCAGCTGCGCGACGATGGCATGCAGCGATTCGCGCATGCGTTCTGGGTCGGTCTCGCGCACCGCATAGCCGGCCTGGATCGACAGGATGCTCAGCGGCGTGCGCAGCTGGTGCGAGGCATCGGCGAGAAACTGCGACTGCTCCGCCACCATGCGCCGATGGCCCGCGATATGGTGGTTGACGGCTTCCACCAGCGGCACCACTTCCTGCGGCACGCCGCTCGCGTCCAGCGGCTTCAGGTCGTCGCGCCGGCGTTCGCGCAGCGACCGGCGAAGGCGCTCCAGCGGCCGCAGCGTCCAGGCCACGCCCAGCCACACCAGGAGGGCCACCACCAGGATCATGCGCGTGTCGCGCAGCAGTTCCTGCTTGAGCGATTCGGTCTGGGCCTGCAGGCGTGGACCGGTGCCCTCGGCCGCCTGGATCAACACGCTCCAGCCATCGCCGGGATGCCTGGTGTCGTAGACGGTCTGGCGCAGCGCGGCCACGCGCACCGGATGCTGCTCGTGCACCGCGTCGTAGAACACCGGCGTGCCATCGGGCGGCTGCCCGGGCGGAAGGGGCAGGGCCGGCACGCCCATGAGCGTGTTCTGCGGCGCGCTCGCATCCAGCGGCTCGCCCTTGGCGACGCGCTGCACGCCCACGTGCAGGTACTTGTAGCGCAGGTGCGTGGACTCGAACATCGCCTGCACCGAGAAGGCCTCCTGCACCCGCACGCTGCCGTCGCTCGCAACCACGATGCCGTTGGCCAGCGCCTGCACCGGTTCGAGCAGGCTCTGGTCGTAGGCGACCACCAGCGATTCGGTGAGCGCCTGGTAGTCGCTCCAGCTGTCGAGCGCCATCAGTCCGACGATGCCCGGCAGCAGCAGCGCGAGCAGGCGCGCGCGGATGCCGAAGCGCCGGGGCTCGGCGCTGTGCGGATCAGGCTGTGGGGGCGGGGGAAGCTGCGGGTCCATCGGCAATGCCCTCGAGCATGTAGCCCAGCCCGCGCACGGTGACGATGCGCACGTCGCTGTCCGCGAGCTTGCGCCTGAGGCGGTGCAGCACCACCTCGATGGCGTCGGGGCCCGCGGTGCTGTCGTTGGTGAACACCTTGGCGAAGAGCTGCGACTTGCCGACCGGTGCGCCGCTGCGCATCAGGAGCGCGGTGAGCGCGGCCTGCTCGCGCGGCGTGAGCGACAGCAGCGCGCCGCGCAGCGTGAAGGCGTGGCTCTCGCTGTCGTACGCGAGCGAGGCGCATTGCAGCCGCGGATGCTGCTTGCCGCGGCTGCGCCGCACCAGCGCCGCCAGCCGCGCCTCGAGCTCGACCAGCTCGAAGGGCTTGGTGAGGAAATCGTCCGCGCCGAGATTCAGGCCACGTACCCGGTCCTGCAACGCGCCCTGCGCGGTGAGGATGAGCACGGGCGTGCGGTCGTCGGCATCGCGCATGTCGGCCAGCACGCTCAGGCCGTGCTTGTCGGGCAGGCGCAGGTCGAGAACGATCGCGTCGTATTCGGTGCCGGCCATGAAGGCCTCGGCGGTGCGCGCATCGGGCGCGTGGTCGGCCACGAAGCCGCTCTGGGTCAACGCCCGGATGAGCCACGAGGCCATGTCCAGTTCGTCTTCCACCAGAAGGATGCGCATGAGGGTTGCCGGTTATTTTTTCAGGCCGCGGCCCAGGTCGATGTCTTCCGACGCGCGTGCACTGGCATCGGCCGCGCGGGCGCTCAGGTCGGGCGCCAGCGCGCGCCGGCCGTCGAACACGAAGCAGTCGCCGTGGTAGTGCGCGCCGCCGACTTCCTCGAAATATTTGAGGATGCCGCCTTCGAGCTGCAGCACATGCTCGACGCCTTCCTCGCGCATCAGGATCGCGGCCTTCTCGCAGCGGATGCCGCCGGTGCAGAAGCTCACGACGGTCTTTCCCTTGAACTCCTCGCGGTGCGCCTTCAGCGCGGGCGGGAATTCGGTGAACTTGGTGATGCGCCAGTCGATCGCGCCGTCGAAGGTGCCTTCGTCGACCTCGAAGTCGTTGCGCGTGTCGAGGAGGGCGATCTCGCGGCCCTCGTCGTCGTGGCCCTGGTCGAGCCAGCGCTTGAGGGTGGAGGCATCGACGCCCGGGGCGCGTCCGGCAGCCGGTTGGATGGCCGGGTGGTCCATGCGGATGATCTCGCGCTTGAGCTTGACCAGCATGCGCCGGAAGGGTTGCGCGGCGGACCAGCTCTCCTTGGTTTCGAGGTCGGCGAAGCGCGCATCGGCGCGCAGGTCGGCCAGGAAGGCGTGGATGGCGTCGGCGGTGCCCGCCAGAAACAGGTTGATACCCTCCGGTGCCAGCAGGATGGTGCCCATGAGGCCCAGGGCCTGGGTGCGGGCACGCAGGTCTTCGCGCAGCACGGGGCTGTCGTCTATGGCCACGAATTTGTAGGCCGCGATATTCAGAATCTCTTGCACGGGGCGCGATTGTAGGGATTGCCAACCCACATCGTGGACTGCCGGTTTCTACAATGGGCGGATGTTTGTTCACCTGCGCCTGCACACCGAGTTTTCCGTCGTCGACGGCACCAACCGGATCGACGAAGTCATCAAGGCCGCCGCTGCCGACAAGCAGCCCGCATTGGCCATCACCGACCTGAACAACCTGTTCGGGGCGGTCAAGTTCTACAAGCAGGGGCGGGGCAAGGGCGTCAAGCCCGTCATCGGCGCTGAAATCTTCATCGAAGGGCTGGGCAAGGAGCCCGGCGTGCTCACCCGGCTCGTGCTGCTGGTGCAGAACATGGAGGGCTACCTGAGCCTGTCCGAACTGCTGGCACGCGCCTGGACGCAGAACGTGGGCCGCGGCCAGTCGCAGGCGGCCTGCAAGCTCGAATGGCTCGAGGAGCTGTCGGGTGGGTTGATCGTGCTCTCGGGCGCGCAGGCCGGGCCGCTGGGCGTGCCGCTGCTGCAGGGACAGGAAGAGCGCGCCGCCGAACTGGCGCTGAAGTTGGCGGGCATGTTTCCGCACCGCTTCTACATCGAGCTGCAGCGCGCAGGCCGTCCGGAAGACGAGCCGCATGTCATCGCCGCCGTGAAGCTCGCGGCACGCCTGAAGCTGCCGGTGGTTGCCACGCACCCGGTGCAGTTCGCCGAACGGCAGGACTACGAGGCGCACGAGGCGCGCGTCTGCATCTCCGAAGGCGAGATCCTCGGCAACCCGCGCCGCGTGCGCAAGTTCACCGAAGAGCAGTACTTCAAGTCGACCGCCGAGATGCAGGCCCTGTTCGCCGACGTGCCGAGCGCGCTGGCCAACACGGTCGAGATCGCCAAGCGCTGCAACCTCACGCTGGTGCTGGGCAAGCCGCAACTGCCCGACTTCCCGACGCCCTTCGTGAGCGAAGGCGTGCGCATGCCGATCGGCGAGTTCTTCCGCCAGGAATCGTTCGAAGGCCTCGAGGCGCGGCTCAAGCACCTGTACCCCGACGAGGCCAAGCGCAATGCCGAGCGGCCACGCTACGTGGAGCGCCTGGAGTTCGAGATCAACACGATCCTGAACATGGGCTTCCCCGGCTACTTCCTGATCGTGGGCGACTTCATCAAGTGGGCCAAGGAAAACGGCTGCCCCGTGGGCCCGGGCCGGGGTTCGGGCGCGGGCTCGCTGGTGGCCTATGCGCTGAAGATCACCGACCTCGACCCGCTCGAATACAAGCTGCTGTTCGAACGTTTCCTGAACCCCGAACGCGTCTCGATGCCCGACTTCGACATCGACTTCTGCCAGGGCAACCGGGACCGCGTGATCGACTACGTGAAGGACAAGTACGGCCGCAACGCCGTGAGCCAGATCGCCACCTTCGGCACCATGGCCGCGCGCGCCGCCATCCGCGACGTGGGCCGCGTGCTGGACATGAGCTACATGTTCTGCGACGGCATCAGCAAGCTGATTCCGAACAAGCCGGGCATGTCGGTCACGCTGCAGTACCCGCCCGAGAAAAAGATCGAGGGCGACAAGAACAACTACGCCATCGAGATGGAGCCGCAGCTCGCGCAGCGCATCGAGAAGGAAGAAGAAGTGCGCATGCTGGTCGAGCTCGCGCAGAAGCTCGAAGGCATGACCCGCAACATCGGCATGCACGCCGGCGGCGTGCTCATTGCGCCGGGCAAGCTCACCGATTTCTGCCCGCTCTACCAGCAGCCGGGCAGCGACTCGGCCGTGAGCCAGTACGACAAGGACGACGTCGAAGCCATCGGGCTCGTGAAGTTCGACTTCTTGGGCTTGGCCACGCTCACCATCCTGGAGATCGCCAAGGACTTCATCGTCGCGCGGCACAAGGGCCAGGAGAACTTCGCGTTCGAGAACATTCCACTGAAGGACGCAGCCACCTATCGGCTCTTCTCCGAAGGCAAGACGGAGGCGGTGTTCCAGTTTGAATCGCGCGGCATGCAGGGCATGCTGAAGGATGCACGGCCCACGCGCCTGGAAGACCTGATCGCGCTCAATGCGCTGTACCGCCCCGGCCCGATGGACCTGATCCCCAGCTTCGTGGCGCGCAAGCACGGCCGCGAAGAGGTGGAGTACCCGCACCCGGCCGTGGCCGAGATGCTCTCGGAGACCTACGGGATCATGGTCTACCAGGAGCAGGTGATGCAGACCGCGCAGATCCTGGGCGGCTACTCGCTCGGCGGCGCCGACCTGCTGCGCCGCGCGATGGGCAAGAAGAAGCTCGAGGAGATGGCCGAGCACCGCGAGAAATTCCGCGCGGGCGCGCTCTCCACGCACGGCATTCCCCAGGACAAGGCCGACGAAATCTTCGACTTGATGGAGAAGTTCGCGGGCTACGGCTTCAACAAGTCGCATGCCGCCGCGTACTCGCTGCTCGCGTACCACACGGGTTGGCTCAAGGTCCACTACACGGCCGAATTCTTCTGCGCCAACATGACCGTGGAAATGGACGACACGGACAAGCTCAAGCTGCTGTTCGAAGACGCCCAGAAGAATTTCGGCATCACCTTCGAGCCGCCGGACGTGAACCGCGGCAACTACCGCTTCGAGCCGGTCACCGACCGGGTGATCCGCTATGGCCTAGGTGCCGTCAAGGGCACGGGCCAGCTCGCGGTCGAGGCTGTGGTGCGGGCGCGCGAGGAGGGCGGGCCGTTCAAGAGCCTGTTCGATTTCTGCGTGCGCATCGACCGCCAGCGGATCAACAAGCGCACGGTCGAGGCGCTCATCAAGGCCGGCGCGTTCGACGCGATCCAGCAGAACCGCGCCGCGCTGATCGCCTCGGTGGACCGCGCCTTCGAATTCGCCAGCGCGACGGCGGCCAACGCCTCGCAGGTCGACATCTTCGGCGACTGCGAACACGGCTCTGCCACTGCCGAACCCGATCTGGTCGACGCCACGCCGTGGGGCGTGAAGGAGCGTCTGACCCTCGAGAAAACTGCCATCGGCTTCTACCTTTCGGGCCACCTGTTCGACGAGGTCTCGCACGAGGTGCGGCGCTTCTGCAAGCGCGAGATCGGCGACCTGCTCGACAGCCGCGACCAGCAGGTCATCGCGGGCATCGTGAGCGACTTCCGCGTGATCAACGGCCAGCGCGGGCGGCTCGCGATCTTCAAGCTCGACGACAAGTCCGAGGCCATCGATGCGACGGCCGACGAGGCGCTCATCAACGCCAACCGCAACACCTTGAAGGACGATGAACTCGTCATCGTGAGCGGCCGGCTACAACCCGCGCGCGGCGGTTTCGAGGCGCGCTTCCAGGTGCAGCAGGTGTGGGACCTCGCGACGGCGCGCTGCCGCTTCGGCAAGTTCCTGCGCGTGGCGGTGAACGGCAAGGCGCCCGACATCGCGCGGCTGGTGAAGGACTTTCCGCCTCGCACCGAGCAGACGGAAGTCGGCGACCTCGTGCAGGGGCTGCCGGTGCGCCTGTCGATGGCGCGTGGCGGTGCGCAGGTCGAGCTGCAGCTGGGCGAGCGCGCCAAGTTCTTCCCGACCGATGCCGCGCTCGCGAGCTGGACGGCCCAGGCGGAGGCGGGCAAGGCGCTGATCGTCTACGAGTGAATGGCCCTTGGATTTCGAGGGTCGTGGAACATTTGGGCGCGTACGGCGTCCATCTGTTTCTTCACAACCAGGCTGTTCGAGGAGGAACGATTGCCATGACCCATACCAAGATCAAGACCAAGACCCTGAAGACCGCCGCGCTCGCGCTCGGCATGTCGCTCGCGATGTCCGCCGCCTTCGCCCAGTACGCCGGCCCGAGCAGCGTGCCGACGATGAGCGTCAAGCAACTGCTCGACACCGGCAAGGACGACCAGCACGCCACGCTGCGCGGCTTCATCGTCTCGCACGATGGCGGCGAGCACTACACCTTCGCCGACGACACCGGCCGCATGAAGGTGGAGATCGATGCCAAGCACTTCCCGGCCGGCGTGAAGATCGACGACAAGGTGCGCGTCGAGATCACGGGCGAGTTCGACAAGGACCTCGTCGGCAACAAGGCCGAGCTCGACGTCAAGCGGCTGAGCCTGGCGCGCTGACCTCGGGGGCGGCCGGCTCGACAGCCACACCGCCCTTGTTGCCCTTTTTCCGGAGCGCCGACTCGATCTGCTCGAGCACGGCCTCCGGCGCATGCAGCCAGTCCTTGGCCAGCACCTGCACCACCTGCCATCCGAACGCATCGAGCACGCGAGGCCGCGAGACATAGCGCTCGAGCACGTTGCGGTTCTCGTAGTGCGTCGCGGTGTCCACGAGGATGCCCAGCGCATAGTGCCCGGCCTCCGGTGCACGCAGCGCGAGATCGCAGCGAAAGCGCGACTGCCCCACCTGTTCATCGACCGCATGGCCGCGCGCGCGCAGCGCGGCCGCGAGCTGCGTCGTCACTTCATCGGCACGCGCATGCTGCGCGCCGCTGCCGCGGGTGAGCGGGTTCATGCCTTCGAGCACGCGCCGCGCGGTCGCCGAATCGCCGCGCGACAGGCACTCCGCATAGCGCAGGAACTGCTTGAGCGCCGCGGCGCCTTCGTTGTGGTCGTTGGTGATCGCCTCGTGGCGGATCGTCGAGACGACCGCCATGTGGTGCCGCGCACGGCTGAAGATCACGTTGAGCCGCTTCTCGCCGCCGCGCTGGTTGATCGGCCCGAAGTTCATCAGCATGCGCCCCTCGGGGTTCGGTCCGTAGCAGATGCTCAGGATGATGATGTCGCGCTCGTCGCCCTGCACGTTCTCCAGGTTCTTGATGAAGAGGCCGCAGAACTGGTCGTCTTCCTCGCGCACGTACTCGGCTTCGAGCCGCGCGGCGAAGTCGTTGTCGATGGCGCCCAGCGCATCGAGCTCGGCCTCGATCTCGGTCTGCTGCGCCTCGGAGAACGCGACGATGCCCAGGCTTCGCCCGGTCTCGCGCTTGAGCAGTTCGCGCACCAGCTGCGCGATGTGGCGCGCCTCGCCGTCGTTGATGCGGTTCTCGTACACCGCATCGGTCACGCGGTGAAAGCTGATGGCGCGCGAGAGCAGGGCGTCGACGTTGGCAGCCACCGACTCTTCCGTCGGGTTGCGCGACTGCACGAGGATCTCCTCGCGCGCATCCGCCGGGAGGCTGCGGTCCGGAATGGTGAAGAGGTTGCCCGCATAGAAGGCCGCGTTCGAAAAGCCGATCAGCGATTCGTAGCGGCTGCGGTAGTGCCAGGCCAGCAGCGTGGCCGGCAGGTTGCGCGCGCCCTGGTTCAGCAGGCTGTCGGCATCGAGCACCACGGCGATGCGGTCGCCTTCGTCCTCCACCGACACCGTGTCGTCCTCAGGGTCGCGGCCCGAGGAGAAGAAGCTCGTCGGCGGCAACTGCATCTCGTCGCCCACCACGATGATCTGCGGCGCGCGGTAGAGCGCGGGCACGGCTTCTTCCACGGGGATCTGGCTCGCCTCGTCGAAGATCACCACGTCGAAGAGATCGGCCGCGAGCGGCAGCGTGTCGGACACTGAGAGAGGGCTCATGAGCCAGATCGGCTTCATGTCGCGCACCACCTGGCCGGTCTCGCCCGAGGCAAGTTCGCGGATTGCCTTGTAGCGCATGGTCTTGCCGAACTCGTGTTCGAGCTCGCGGCGGCCCGCGTTGTAGCTCTTCTTGAAGAGCTTGCCGCCGGCGTCGAGCTGGCTCGCGGGCAGGGCGCTTTTCTGCACATGGTCGCGAAAGCGCTGGCGTACGGCGGCCGCGAGGGTGCGGGCGTTGCGGTCGAGCAGCTTGCGCTCGCCCTCGGCGAGGCGCTGCGCATGGCGCGCGAGCGCAGCGCTGTCGAAGCGCGGCAGCCAGCGCTCGGTGCGGTAGACGCGCTCCAGGCCTTCACGTGCGACGGCGTATTCGATGGCCTCGGGTGCAAGCGGCAGCGTGCGCAGGGCCTTGGCCAGGGCTGGGTCGGCATCGGCCAGTTCCTGCAGATGGGGCAGCACGGTCGGCAGGGTGTCGGCCTGTTCGCGCAGCGTGCGGGCCAGCGCTTCGAGCGAGGCCAGCGGCTGGGCAGCCGGGTCGTCGAGCAGGTCGTGCCACAGGGCATCGAGCGCGTCGGTGCGTTCGCCGAGGGCCGAGAGCCGCTCGACATTGCGGCTTGCGCCGGGTTCGGTGCGCAGGTGCGCGTGGAAGGCTGCGCGCACGTTGTTGCCGGTCGCATCGCCGCGGCGCAGGGCATCGAGCTGCTGCACGAAGTCGTCGGGGTCGGTGCAACCGTAGGTGGCCTCGATCTGCGCGGCCTGCTTGCCGACGGCGGCGCGGGCCGTGTGCTCGGCCAGCAGCTCCTCGAGCACCTGGCTCGGTTGCGGGCGTACCGCGTGCTTCGCGAAGTCGTAGCGGCGCTTGAGTTCGCCCGAGAGGCGCCACCACGAGGGCTGGAGCCAGCGCAGCAGCGAGCCTTGCTGCGCCTTGGCTTGGGCGAGGCCGGCTTCGGTGTCGCCCGGCGAGAACTTGTCGCGCCAGTGGTTCGTGCGTTCGAGTGCTTCCTTGAGCACCTGCTGCAACGCGCGGCGCTGCGCCATCGCCTCGCCGAACGCAAGGCTCGTGGGGTGCGCGGTGTCGAGCAGCGAGAGATGCCCGCGCGCGGCGAGGGCAGAAACACGGCGCGCGTCGGCCACCACGGCCAGTGCATCGCCCCAGAGCGTGGGGGTGTCGCCCAGCGGTGGCCAGGCATCGGTCAACGCATCGCGATGCGGCCCGATCTGTTCAGCCGCGCGGTCGCTGAGTTCGACCAGCCGCGCCAGCGGCCGCTCCTGCCGCAGCAGCACGGGCGCGAGTTGCGCGAACGCATGCTGCGCGAGGTACGGCACGCCGAGGCTTTCGGTGACCGCGAGGTGCAGGCGCGCGACCAGATCCTCGTGCTGGCGCCATGCCGCGAAGGCAGGCAGCGCCTCGGCCTGCAACGGCGTGAGCGCGGGGTCGTGCGACTTGAGCGCGATCAGCCGCGCCATCAGCGTGCGCACCGCCACGGCCAGGTGCTCGGGCGCTTCGCGCATCGCGGCGTCAAAGCGCGAGAGCGCCTTCAGGTCGGCGTCCATGGTGTCGACGAGCTGTGTGCGCTCGCGGGTCTCGGCGTCCAGTTCCTCGGGGGCCGTGAGCCAATGCTCGTAGGTCTTCTTGAGGTTCTGCACGAAGGCCTTCTTGTCGCCTTGCGAGTCGTGGATCATGCAGCACAGCTCATCCAGCCCCTGCTGCCGCAGGCGGTGGAACACCACGTCGATGGCCGCGCGCTTCTCGCAGACGAAAAGCACGCGCTGCCCTCGGCCCACGTAGTCGGCAATGAGGTTGGTGATGGTCTGCGACTTCCCCGTGCCCGGCGGCCCCTGGATGATGTAGCTGGTGCCCGTGCGCGCGAGCGCCACTGCGGCGGTCTGCGTGGCATCGGCCTGCACCACGGGCCATTGGTCGGCCAGCGGCAGCGCGGCCGGCGTCTCGGCATCGACCTGGCGCGGCTGCAGCGAGAACACGCGGTCGAAGGCATCGCTCGCGATCTCGGTTTCGCTCAGCGCCGAGTAGTCGCGCACCAGCGACATCTTGCGGTGGTTGAAGTTGCCGAGCGTCACCGAAGTGAGGTCGACGTCCCATTGGTACGGATTGCCGGTGCTCTCGTGCAGCGAATAGGTCTGCTGCTCGGTCTGCGCGGCGGTGGACGCCATCTGCGGCGCGCGCGGCATCGGCCGTGCACCGACCGCACCACGCAGCGTCAGCGGAACCGGCCGCACCTTCGCGTGATAGAGCTGCAGGCCCAGCGGGCGGAAGTCGTCCTTCGCATAGCTGAAGTCCTGCGCCATAAGCGGTTGCGCGCCGGGGTTGCGCACGCGGGTGCGGCGCTTGAACTGCTCGAGCCGCTGGCGGGCGCGCTGGTGGATCAGCTCGATCTCGGGCTGCTTCACCAGCCGCAGCTGTACGCCGGGCTCGCTTGCCGCGATCTGCGCGGCCAATTGGGCGTGGAACTGCTCGATGGTGGTTTCGCGCAGGTCGATGGTCTCGGGCAGCACGATGCCGTAGAGCTGGCGCAGGTGGTGCCGGAGCGTCGGGTTCACCTGCGCCTCGCTCGAGGCGGCTTCGAGCAGGTACTGGTCCTTCACGCCCTTCTTGCGCGTGAGTTCGACGGACAGCATCAGGAGCGGCGAGGCGATGCGTTCGGCCCGCTCGGCTTCCCCTTCCTTCAGGTTGTGCCAGCGCAGGAAGGCGATGACCAGCGAGAGCTGCGAGAAGCCGTATTCGGAGCGGTCGCGCCGCGCCTCCTGCAGGATGCGGTCGAGCGCGCCCGGCAGGTAGGGCTGGTCTTCGAAACGCAGCCAGCGCGCGAGCGGCACCGGGTCGCAGGTGGCGATGTCGCTCGCGAAGCGGCCGTCCCATATGCAGAGCTGGTCGACGCGGATGTTCTTGATGTCCACCACCAGCGGCACGCTCGCCACCGTGAGGTTCACATGCGTCTGGCTCGGCTTGAAGTGCAGCAGGCGATTGCGCCGCGAGAGGTCGAAGAGGCGGTCGCGCAGGTGCACGCGGATCGCCTGGCGACGCTGGCCCGCGCCGTCTTTCGCGGGCGCGATGCGGTCGAGGCCGAGGTCCAGCGGCTGGTCGCGGTAGGTTTCGAGCCGGCGGATCACCGAGGGCAGGTCGCGCGCGCGTTCGTGGCGGTCGAGCGCGGTCATCTCGCCGATCACCGCGGCCACCACCGGGTGCAGGCGGCGGTTGAGCGCGAACAGGTTGCCGCGGCCCGCGACGAAGCGGGCCAGTTCCTCGCCGTCGTTGAAGTCGAGCCCGCACGAGAGACTGGCGAGCACCTGGCCGAGGCAGAGGATGTCGGTCAGCGCGTCGTGGTGTGCGAATCGCAATTCCCAGGCGGTGTAGCCGGGCAGGTAGACGGGGCGGGTCGGCAGGGCATCGGGCGCGGCGTCGGCCATGAGCGCGAGGTTCTCGACCGAGACGCCCTCGTCGGCATCGAGCGTCACGCGGTGTTCGCCGACCACGCGCAGCACCGAGGCGGCGGGCGCCTCGAGCGGCGCGATGGCCTCGCGGTTCTGGCGCGGCTCGGCGCCTTCGGGCTGAACGAGCACGAGGGCGGGCGTGTCGTCGACGCGGTAGGCGAAGGCGCTGCCGAGCGCGGCGACCTTGCCTTGCTCGTGCAGTGCGGACACTTCGCGCAGCAGCGGCAGCACGAGGCTCAGCACGTCGTCGGTCTGCAGGCCGCCGTGGGTGTCGGCGGTGTCCAGCAGCTGCAGCAAAGGAGCGACGGTGGCGTTCATGCGGAGGCGCCTTGCAGATGCTGGGCGGCGGCCTTTTCGAGCAAGGTCGCGGCATCGCGCTTCACGCGGGTGAGGCTGCGCTTGGGAAAGCGCATGTCCTTCACCACGCGCTCTTCGAGCTGATCGATGCAGCCCATTGCTTCGGCGAGGCCGAGCGCAGCGGCGAGCGTGATGTCGTCGAGCTCGGGGTCGGCTGCGACGAAATCGACCAGCACGCTGGCCAGGTAGTCGTGCACGCCGGCAGGCACAGGGCCGGGTGGCGGCATCGGATTGGCGGGCGGCGCGAAGTTCGGAAAGAAGCGGCGCGCGTGGGCCAGCAGCGATTCCGATTGCAGGAAGGGCCGCTGCAGCAACTGGGCGATGGTCTCTCGCGTCAGCGCATCGGCGCGCTGCTGCCCGAGCAGGTCGAGCGTGGCGAGGTCCAGCGGGCCTTCGAGCGCGCCGGCAAGCCATTCGTCGGCTTCGGGCTGGCGCTCGGTCCACAGGCGCAGCGCCCGTGCCCGCACGAACACTTCGGGGTGGCTGGTGCCGCGCGTCTGGAGTTCGGGCGCGGCGCAGATCTCGTCAGCCTGCCGCAGGTAGCTCGCGGCGTTGACCTGGTTCAGGCCCGTCTGCACCTTCACCAGCGCAGTCACCGCGGGTTCGAGCGCTTCGCAGGCGATGCAGGCGCCGCGGTCAGCAAAGGCCTCGGTGTAGAGGCCGTAGCGGCGCGTCGCATGCAGGTGGCTCGCGTCGGCGCGGGAATCGGCGGCCGCGGCCTGCAGGATGCGGTCGACCACGTGGTACTTGCCACCGTCGCGCTCCCACAGCAGGTAGTGCGCCAGTTCATGGCCGAGCACGGCTTGCAGCTCGGGGCCCTGCAGCCGCTCCAGGAGCGGACCCGAGAGCACGATGTGCGCTTCGCCCGGCAGGAAGAAGAGCGTGGCATTCATCGTGCCGTCGCCTGCCTGGTAGAGCGCGATGCGGGCCGCGATGCCCAGGCGCTGCGCTGCCGCGTTGCAATGCGCATGCAGCTCGGGATGGGCGTCGGCATCGAGCCGGTACGAATTGCGCAGCAGGTCCGCGCGGACTGCCGCGGCATGCTCCTCGCGCGCCTCGGCGGAGGCGGCCCAGCGCCAGACTTCGGGCTCGTTCGCCTGCAGATGGGCGGCCAGGGCCTGCTGGTAGGGGAGCGGGGCCAGGTCTTCGAGGCGAACGGCAGGAGGGGTGTCGACCATGTCAGGAGCGCCAGCAATGAGTTGCCGACGATCCTAAACGAGGGCGGTGAATCAATGCGCCATCAGTGCGCCATGGAGGCCACCGGCAGGTCGGGCAGCACGTTCAGGATGCGCAGCGTCTGCTGCACCACCTGGCTAAAGACCGGCGCTGCGACCAGTCCGCCGAAGTACTTCCCCGCGCCGGGCTCGTCGATCATCACCGCGACGATGATGCGCGGCTTGTCGATCGGCGACATGCCGGTGTACCAGGCGCGGTACTTGTTGCTCGCATAGCCCTTGCCGACCTGCTTGTGCGCGGTGCCGGTCTTGCCGCCGACCGAATAGCCTTCGGTCTGTGCGAGCGGCGCGGTGCCGCCGGGCGCGGCGGCCAGGTGCATCATCTTGCGCACCTCGCTCGCGACTTGCGGCGAGAACACCTGCACGCCGCGCGGATCGGTGTCGGTGCTTTTCAGGAGGCCCACCGGGATGACTTCTCCGTTGTGCGCGAAGGCCGTGTAGGCGTGCGCGATCTGGAACAGCGACGCCGAGAGACCGTAGCCGTACGACATGGTGGCCTGCTCGATCGGCCGCCACGACTTCCAGGGTCTGAGGCGCCCGGTCACCGCGCCGGGGAAGGGCGTCTGCGGCTTCTGGCCGAGGCCGAGCGCGGTGAACGAGTCCCACATTTCCTGCGCCGTCATGCGCTGCGAGATCTTGGTGGCGCCCACGTTGCTCGATTTCTGGATCACGCCCTGCACCGTGAGCACGCCGAAGTTCTCGTCATCGTGGATCGTCGCGCCGGTGACGGTGATGCGCCCGGGGTTGGTGTCGATGATGGTCTGCGGCGTCACGCGCCCGAGCTGCAGCGCGGTGGCGATGGTGATCGGCTTCATCGTCGAGCCCGGCTCGAACACGTCGGTCATCGCGCGGTTGCGCAGCTGTTCGCCGGTGAGGTTGCGGCGGTCGTTCGGGTCGTAGCTCGGGTAGTTGGCCATGGCGAGCAGTTCGCCCGTTTCGGCATCGACCACCACCACGCTGCCGGCCCGGGCCTTGTTGGCGACCACGGCATCGCGGATCTTCTCGTAGGCGGTGAACTGCACCCGGTCGTCGATGCTCAGCTGGATGTCGTGGCCATCGGTCGGCGGCACCTGGTCTTCGGTGTCCTCGACGATGTGGCCGAGGCGATCCTTGATGACGTGGCGGGAGCCCGCCTTGCCGGCCAGCTCGCTGTTGAAGGCGAGCTCGACGCCTTCCTGCCCGATGTCCTCGACGTTGGTGAAGCCCGCCAGGTGCGCGGCCGCCTCGCCCTCGGGGTACTGGCGCCGGTAGTCGCGGCGCAAATAAAGGCCCTTGATGCCGAGTTCGGCGACCTGCTTGCCGACGGCGGTATCGACCTGGCGCTTGATCCAGACGAAGCTCTTGTCCTCGTCCTCGAGCTTCTTGTCGAACTCCTTCTGCGGCATGCCGAGCAGCTTGGCCGCCTGCCTGAGCTTGGCCTGCACGGCGGGGTCGTCGCGCTCGATGTCCTCGGGAATGGCCCAGATGCTGGGCGCCGGGATGTCGGAGGCGAGGATCAGCCCGTTGCGGTCGAGGATGCGCCCGCGGTTCGCGGGCAGCTCCAGCGTGCGCTGGTAGCGCACCTCGCCCTGGTGCTGGAAGAAGTCGTGGTTGAAGACCTGCACATACGCGGCCCGGCCGGCCAGCAGCACGAAGCCGAAGGCGATGCTGGCCACGATGAACTTGCTGCGCCAGACGGGGGTGGGGCTGGCGAGCAGCGGGCTGCTGCCGTAGCGGATGCGGCCATTGGGATTCATGAGCCCCCGATTATCGAGTTCCGGGTGACGTGTCCGTCACCCGGAAGGCCCTCGTTTTCTTAGCTGCGCGTTAGGCGCGCCCCAGCCGGAATCTACTTGGGACGCAGCGTCACGATGAGCGACGGAAAAATGCGTCCGTCGATGTCGCGTGGCACTTTTTCGGTCTTGTGCAGGCCACGCTCGGCGGCCTCATCCCAGGCCGGAAGCCCGCTCGATTTGGTGAGCTTCACGCCGACGATGGTGCCATCGGGTGCGAGATTCACTGCGAACTCGGCGGCGGGATTGCCGTCCACGGTGCTGTTGTCGAAGGTGATGTTGGGCCTGACCGCCGCGGCGATGCGCCCGGCGTAACCGCTCGATGGTCCCGAGGAGCGCAGCGCATTGCCCTTGGCGTCCTCGGCACCGCTCGCGCCCGCGAGACCCTGCATGCGCTTGAGCATCGCCGCGCGGTCGGCGGCGGCCTGCTTCGCAGCGGCCTCGGCCTTCTTGGCTTCGGCTTGCTTGGCATCGGCCTCCTGCTGCTTCTTCTGGTCAGCGAGCTTCTGCTGCTGCTCCTTCTTGCGCTGAGCCTCGTCTTCGGCGCGCTGCTTGGCTTCGAGCTCTTTCTTCTTTTGCTGTTGCTGCTCTAGCTCGCGCTCTTTCTGTTCCTTCTGCTCCTTGAGCTTCTTCTCGCGCTCCAGGGCAATGTCAGGGGCCTTCGGCGCGGGTGCGGGCTCGGGGGCCTTGGCGGCGGGAGGCGGTGGTGGCGTCGGCGCAGGCGGAGGCGGCGCGGGAGCGGGCGTCGGTGCCTCCGGTGCGGACAGGCGCGGTGCAGCCTGTTGCACGGTGGAGGACCACAGCTCGGCATCGACGGCGCCTTCGTCGGCGTCGCTGCGCCAGCGCACCCCCCACGTCAGCGCCGCGATCAGCAGCGCATGCGCGATGAGGGCGAGCACGACGGCGCGCGGCGTGCCGCGCTGCGCCGGTGGCGCGAACTCGGGGCGATCCAGTGCGAGCGACATGCCTTATTTGCCGCCCGTGGTGGTGACCGACAGGCCCACGCGCTCGATGCCGCTGCGCTTGAGCTGGTTCATCGCCTTCACGACGGTTTCGTACTTCACCGACTTGTCGGCGCTGATGACCACCGGGCGCTGGGCGTCGCCGCCCTGGGCCTGCTTGGCCGCGGCGCCGATCTGGGTCATGGGGATCGATGTGCTGCCCGTGTTGCCAGTGGACGGGTCCTTCTTGATCTGCACTTCGTCGTCGCTCTTGATGACGATCTCGATCGGCTTGTCGGGCTGCTTGTTGGCGCGGTCGACCGAGGGCAGGTTGATCACGCTCGGCGTGATGAGCGGCGCGGTGACCATGAAGATGATCAGCAGCACCAGCATCACGTCGATGAACGGGACCATGTTGATCTCGTTGATCGTGCGGCGTCCTCGGCCCCGGGATGAAACGGCGGGCATGCGCTGCTACCTGTTCAACGGTTGGCCGGAGCCGACGTGGTGGCCGCGGCGGCAGCGCCCGGATTGGCCGAGAGATTGCGCTGCAGGATGTTGGAGAACTCCTCGATGTAGGTCTCGAGGGCGATGGCGATCTTGTCGATCTCGCGGGCGAAGCGGTTGTAGCCGACCACCGCAGGAATGGCGGCGAAGAGGCCGATGGCCGTGGCCACCAGCGCTTCGGCGATGCCGGGCGCCACGGTGGCAAGCGTCACCTGCGCGAGGGCGGCCAGGCCGGTGAAGGCATGCATGATCCCCCAGACCGTGCCGAAGAGACCCACGTAAGGCGACACCGAACCGACGGTCGCCAGGAACGAGAGGTTCTGCTCGGCCGCATCGAGCTCGCGCTGGAAGCTCGCGCGCATTGCGCGGCGGGCGCCGTCCAGCAGCGTGGCGGGGTCGCTCACATGGCGCTCGCGCAGCTTTTGATATTCGCGCATGCCCGAGGCGAAGATGCGCTCCATCGGTCCCGCGAACTTGGCGTTCTGGGCGGCCGAGGCGAACAGCTCGTTCAGGCTGGTGCCCGACCAGAACTCGCGCTCGAAGTCGTCGTTCAGCGCGCGCATGCGCCGCAGCGCGAAGTACTTGCGGATGATCGCGGCCCAGCTGGCAATCGAGACGATCACGAGCAGCAGCACGACCATTTGCACCACGAAACTGGCGTGGAGCAGGAGGTTGATGATGGAAAGATCTTGGTTCATGGCTTGAAAGGTTGAGTCATGGAGCCGCCGCAGCGCTCGAGGGTTCCCGAAACCCGGGAAGGGATGCGTGCGGGACGCAAAGTGGCGGCGTTCACCCACCCGATACGGATCGTGCCTTCGCACAGCAAGACCGGTGCCGGGGCGCCGGTTCGCTCTTGCTCTGTTTTTGATAGCACTTGCTGTCCGATTATCAACGACGCGGTGCCCAATTGTTGAAGATCGGCTGTGACCAGCAGTTCGTCGTCGAGCCGCGAGGGCCGATGGTATTTGAGCTGCGTCTCGCTCACCACGAACTGGCCACCGGTTTCTTCCTTGAGCTTGCGCTGCTCGACGCCCAGGGAGCGCAGCCACTCGGTGCGCCCGCGCTCCATGAACTTCAGATAGTTGGCGTAGAACACGATGCCGCCGGCATCGGTGTCTTCCCAGTAGACGCGGATCGGGAACGCGTAGCTCATGCAGCCCGGTTCTCGGCCATGGCCCGCAAGCGCTCGACCGATTCCTTCAGATGCTCCATCGAACTCGCGGTGGAGAAGCGCACGAACTTCGCCGTCTCTGCCGTGCCGAAATCGCGGCCGGGCGTGACAGCGACGTGGGCGCGTTTCATGGTCTCGAAGGCGAAGTCCCAACTGCCCGAGATGCCGAGCTTCTCGGCGAAGCTGGTGCAATCGGCCCAGGCGTAGAAGGCGCCATCGGGTACCACGGGCACGTTCAGGCCCAGCGCGTTCAGTTGCGGAATGAACCAGTCGCGGCGCGCCTTGAACTCGGCGCGGCGGCGTTCGTACTCGGCGATGCTCGCGGCCTCGAAGCAGGCGAGCGCGGCGTACTGCGACACCGTGCTAGCGCAGATGAAGAGGTTCTGCGCGAGGCGCTCGACCACCGGCACCAGCACCTCGGGCACCACCAGCCAGCCCAGGCGCCAGCCGGTCATGTTGAAGTACTTGCTGAAGCTGTTGATGCTGATGACGTTGTCGTCGATGGCCAGCGCCGTCTGCCCGAAGGCGTCGTCGTAGGACAGGCCCAGGTAGATCTCGTCGATCAGCGTGATGCCGCCGCGATCGGACACCACCTTGTGGATGCGGCGCAGCTCGTCGGGCGCGATCGAGGTGCCGGTCGGGTTGGAGGGCGAGGCGAGCAGCACGCCGCGCGTCTTGTCGGTCCAGGCGGCCTCGACCTTGGCGGCGGTGAGCTGGAAGCGCTCTTCGGCCGTCGTCGGGATCAGCACCGCCTTGCCGTCCGCGGCACTCACGAAGTGGCGGTTGCAGGGGTAACTGGGGTCGGGCAGCAGGATCTCGTCGCCCGATTCGATCAGCGCGAGGCAGGCGAGCTGCAATGCGGCCGAGGCGCCGGCCGTCACCACGATGCGGCGGGCAGGCACGTCGACATTGAAGCGCTCGCGGTACCAGCCGCTGATGCGCTCGCGCAGATGATCAAGGCCCGTGGCCTGCGTGTACTGCGTGGCACCGGCGCGCACGGCGCGAAGGGCTGCTTCCTGAACCAGCGGGGGCGCGGTGAAGTCCGGTTCGCCGATGTTCAGGAAGATCATCGGCCGGTCGGTGTGGGCGACCTCGCGAGCCAATGCGCCCGCGGCTTTCGCCACCTCCATCACGTAAAAGGGTTCGATGCGCTGCGCGCGCGTCGAGATCCTCATGCCTTGGCCTTGCCGGACGCGCGGTCGGCCTCTACTTCGAGCGGCCGGAACTGCGGCGCCAAGCCGTTGAGCACCGCGTTCACGTACTTGTGGCCATCGGTGCCGCCGAATTCCTTGGCGAGTTCGATGCATTCGTTGAGCACCACGCGCCACGGCACATCGGGGCAGTTCTGGAACTCGTACACGCCGATCCACATCACCGCGTGCTCGATGGGCGAGATTTCCTCGAACTTGCGGTCGAGCAGCGGACGGATCAGCGTATCGAGCTGCTCGGCGTTGTCGATCGAGCCGTGCAGCAGCGCGTCGTAGTGCGCGGCGTCGGCCTTGTGGAAGCCCGCGAGGTCGCGCGTGAAATGGTCGATGTCGGTCGGGTCGTTGCGGCCTACCAGGTGCTGGTAGAGCGCCTGCAGCGCGAACTCGCGGGCGCGGCTGCGGTTGGACTTGGCCGAAGCCTTGCGTGCGCCGGTGCTGGTGAGCCCCGTGCGCGACTGGCGGGGCTTGGCGCCGCCTGCCTTGGTGGTGTCTTCGGTCATGAAAGGATGGCCAGCAGTTGCGCCATCTCGACGGCGACCTGGGCTGCATCGCGGCCCTTGTCGGTCTGCCGTGCGACGGCCTGCTCAAGGTTTTCGGTGGTGAGGATCGCGTTGGCAATGGGAAGGCGGTAGTCCAGGGCGATGCGGCTCACGCTCGCGCCCGATTCGTTGGCCACCAGTTCGAAGTGGTAGGTCTCGCCGCGGATGATGCAGCCCAGCGCGACGAGCGCGTGGTAGCCGCCGCGCTCGGCCAGCGCCTGCAGCGCCACGGGCACTTCGAGCGCGCCAGGCACTTTCAGGTGATGGATGTCTGCCGTGGCCACGCCCAGCGCTTCGAGCTCGGCCAGGCAGGCGGCCGCCAGCGCATCGGTGATGTCGGCGTTGAAGCGCGCCTGCACGATGCCGATGCGCAGGCCCTTGCCGTTGAGCGTGATCTCGCCCTTGTTTGAACCTTGCATGGTCGTTCAGTCTTTCGTGAGGTAGCCGGCGATTTCGAGGCCGTAGCCTGCTGCCATGCTCGGCATGCGACGCGGCGTGCCCAGCAGGTTCATCTTGTGCACGCCGCATTCGCGCAGGATCTGCGCGCCGATGCCGTAGCTGCGCAGGTCCATGCGACCGCGCTCGGGGGCTTGCGCGGGGCGTGCGGTGCCGTCGAACTGCGCGAGCAGCTCGCCGGCGGTTTCGCCGCAGTTCAGGAGCACCGCCACGCCCTTGCCCTCGGTCGCGATGTGCGAGAGGCTGGCGTCCAGGCTCCAGGAGTGCAGCGAGCGGTTGATCTCGAGCGCATCGAGCACCGAGAGCGGCTCGTGCACGCGCACCGACACCGTGTCTTCCGGCGCCCACTTGCCGCGCACCAGCGCCAGATGCACGCCGCGGCTGGGCTTGTCGGTGAAGGCGTGGGCGGTGAAGGCGCCCCAGGCCGTTTGAATCTCGCGGCAGCCGACTTTTTCGACCAGCGATTCGACGCGGCTTCGGTGCTCGATGAGCGCAGCGATGGTGCCGATCTTGATGCCGTGCTCGGCCGCGAAGATCTGCAGGTCGGGCAGGCGCGCCATCGTGCCGTCTTCGTTCATCACCTCGCAGATCACCGAGGCGGGCGAGCAGCCGGCCATGGCAGCGAGGTCGCAGCCGGCTTCGGTATGGCCGGCGCGCATCAGCACGCCGCCGTCCACCGCCTGCAGCGGGAAGATATGGCCCGGCTGCACCAGGTCGGCGGCCACGGCGTTGGGTGCGACGGCTGCCTGCACGGTGCGCGAACGGTCGGCCGCCGAGATGCCGGTGGTCACGCCTTCGGCCGCTTCGATGGACACGGTGAAGGCCGTCGAATGCTTGGCGCCGTTGCGCTGCACCATCGGCGGCAACTGCAGCCGCTCGCACATTTCGCGCGAGAGCGTGAGGCAGATGAGGCCGCGCGCATGGCGCGCCATGAAGTTGATGGCTTCGGGCGTGATGTGGTCGGCCGCGATGACGATGTCGCCTTCGTTCTCGCGGTCTTCCTCGTCGACGAGGATGACCATGCGGCCCGCGGCGAGCTCGGCCACGATTTCTTCGACCGGGGCGATCGGTGCGGGGGCGCGCGTGGCGCTGGGGGCGGCGCCGATGGGCGTGACGGAGGCGTTCATTCGGCGGTGTCCTTGGAATACGTGGCGGCCTGCGGGACCAGCACGCCGGCTTGGAGCATGCGCTCCACGTAGCGCGCCACGGTATCGATTTCGAGATTGACCTTCGAGCCGGCTTGCAGGCCGCCGAGGGAGGTGTTGTCCACGGTGTGCGGGATCAGGTTGATGCTGATCTCGGCGCCGCCTTCGATGTCGCTCACGCTGTTGACCGTGAGGCTCACGCCGTTGATGGTGATCGAGCCCTTGTAGGCCAGGAAGCGGGCGAGGGCCGGTGGCGCGACCACGCGCAGCTCCCAGCTTTCGCCGACCGGCTCGAAGAAGCTCACCGTGCCGATGCCGTCCACATGGCCCGAGACGATGTGGCCGCCGAGGCGGTCGCTGGCGCGCAGGGCCTTCTCGAGGTTGATGCGGCTGCCCTCTTCGGTGAGGCCGGCGGTCTTGTCGAGGGATTCGGCGGAGATGTCGATGGTGAACTGCTGTCGCTCGGGGGCGAGCGTGGTGACGGTCATGCAGGCGCCGTTCAGCGCGATGCTGTCGCCCAGCCCGACGTCGTCGAGATAGCCGTCAGGCACCGCAATGCTGAGTCTTTTGCCGTAGGAGGAGGAGGTGCCGAGGTCGTGGATGGCGGCGATGCGCCCCACGCCGGTGATGATTCCGGTGAACATCCGCACATTTTCGCAGAGAACGTGAAGGGTTCGGGGTAAACGCTAGAAGGCGTCTTTTTCGCGGACCCGGGCGAGGATTCGTACATCGGGTCCGAGCATGTCTACGGACCTGAATTCGAGGGGCAGGGCGCCCGTCAGCGCGGTCAGCGGACCGCCTGCGTGAATGTGGCTGGCCATGTCCAGCCCGCGGCCGATCAGCTTGGGCGCGAGGTAAACGAGCAGTTCGTCGACGCAGCCCTCCCGGATCAGCGAGCCATTGAGCTTGTGGCCCGACTCGACGTGCAATTCGTTGACGCCGCGCGCCGCCAGGTCCTTCAACATCGCCCCCAGATCGACCTTGCCATCGGTGTTCGCCAGGCAGGTGACGGTGGCGCCGCGGGCTTCGAGCGCGGCGGCCTTGGCTTCGTCCCGTACGGCCGCGTAGATCCAAACGGGTCGGCCTGCTATGAATATGTGAGCGTCAGGCGGCGTTTGAAGGCGGCTGTCGACCACCACGAGGTGCGGCTGGCGCGGCGTCTCTACCAAGCGCACGTCCAGGCGCGGGTTGTCTTCGAGCACTGTGCCGACGCCGGTCAGCACGGCGCTCGCGCGGGCGCGCCAGGCGTGGCCATCGGTGCGGGCGGGCTCGGAGGTGATCCATTGGCTCACGCCGTTTTCGAGGCCCGTCTTGCCGTCCAGCGAAGCCGCCACCTTGAGCCGCACCCACGGGGTCTTGCGGACCATCCGGCTGAAGAAGCCGATGTTGAGTTCGCGCGATTCGGCGGCGCCGGGGCCGACCTCGACCTCGACACCCGCCGCACGCAGCAGTTCGAAGCCCTGGCCTGCGACCAGCGGGTTCGGATCGGCCAACGACGCCACGACCCGCCCGATACCCGCCGCAATCAGCGCATCGCAGCAAGGCCCGGTGCGGCCGTGGTGCGAACAGGGCTCGAGCGTGACGTACGCCGTCGCGCCTTTGACCGAATGGCCTTGCGCCGCCGCATCGCGCAACGCCATCACTTCCGCATGCGGACCGCCGGCTTTCTGCGTATGCCCCTGGCCCAGCACGCGCCCGTCGGCATCGCACAGCACGCAGCCGACGCGCGGGTTCGGGTCGGTCAGCAGCAGCGCGTCGGAGGCCAGGCGCAAGGCCGTCGCGATGTGCTGCGCGTCTTGTTCGTGTGAGGGCATGGGAATGGAAGGGACGGGACGGGACGGGGAAAAATTTAACACCGGTGCCGTTCCATCATACGAGCGGCATACCAATGCGGATGAACGGTGCGCGCTCCATTGCAAGCGACCTCTACGCTCGAAGCTCGATGGCGGGAATAAAGAAGCAACACAAGTTGCAGCAGATCAGGGAGGGCATCGAACATGGCTTCAACGAAGCATCGGGCCACGGGCTTTTCGCTCGTGGAAGTACTGGTATCCATCGTCGTGCTGAGCATGGGGCTGCTCGGCACGATCGGCATGTTGCTGGCGTCGGTGCGCACCAGCCACGAGTCGGCTACCTTCACGGCAGCGCTGAATCTGGCGCGCGATTTGTCGGAGAAGGTGCGGATGAACAAGGGCATTGCCACGCGCAACGATGCGGGCAATGCCTACCTTGTCGAGGACTGGCGTGAGGGAGGCGAATCGGGAACCGCCTCCGCCGGCGCGGCCTGCGTGGGAAGCGGCGCAGTTTGCAGCACGGCAGACCTCGCGGCATGGGACATGAGCGAGTGGCAGCGCCGCATCGCCAAGGCGCTGCCCGACGCGCGCGTCAGCGTGTGCTTCGACGAGTCCCCCTGGAATGCGGCGGCGGACGCGTACACATGGACATGCAGCAAGACCGGCCGCACCGTGGTCGTGAAGCTCGGCTGGACGCCTCGCACCGGCTTCGGTGCGAAGGCCGATTCATCGGCGGCCCCGCGCCTGGTGATGCAACTGGTCGCAGGGCAGGCGCACGATGGCCAGGCGGGCTCCTGAGTTCGTCGGCCGCGCGCACGAACGCGGTGTGACGCTGGTCGAACTGCTGGTCGCCACGGCCGTTGCATTGGTCGTCGTGCTCGCAGCCACGGCTGCCTTTGTCGCCAGCCAGCGCTTGTTCACGGCCGATGCCGACGCGCAGGCGGTGGAGGAGTCGCTGCGGTTCGCGGGCTTCGTCGTCAGGAGCGTCACGCGGCAGGCGGGCTATTCCGACTACGCGCCCGACTCCGTGGGGCCCCAGGGCTCCGAGGGCATCGCTGGCAGCGCAAACACGACGGCACCGTCGAACGACCTCGCCGACCTCGACATCGTGGGCGCGAGCGACACCCGCGTCAGCGGCGTCGGCGAGAGCCACGGCGCGCACGGCACGCGCGGCATCAACGCCAGCGATTCGCTGCGGGTCCGCTTCTTCGGCCGCAGCCGCGCCGGGGGCGACGGCACAGAGCCTGACGGCACGATGATCGATTGCATGGGCTTCGCCCAGCCCGGTCCGGCGGCGGACACGCCTGTGTCCGCGGACCGCGCCTGGAGTTTTTTCTATGTCGCCGAAGCCGCGGACAAGGAGCCCGAGCTCTACTGCAAATACCGCAGCGCCAAAGGCGGGGCGTTCAGGGCGCAGCCCCTGGCGCGCGGCATCGAGGTGTTCAAGGTCGTCTACGGCCATGACGCCGATGGCAACGGCGTTCCCGAGCATTGGCTGGACGCCGCGCAGGTCGAGGCCACAGCGGCCTCACGAGACAAGGTGGCCGAGGAATGGCGCAAGGTGGTCGGCCTGCGCATCGGCATGGTGGCGCGCAGCGCGCAAGCCCGGGGTGGTGCCCGGGAGGCGGAGGAGGTGCTCTATCCGTTGGGCACCGATTTTTCCGAGTTGAGTTTCAGGCCCGCGGCCGATGGCAGGCTGCGGCGGGTGGCGACCTTCACCGTCATGTTGCGCAACGCGATGAAGGCGCCGGCATCGTGAGCCCGCGTCGTCGTTCGCCGCAGCGGGGCTTTTCGCTGATCGTCGTGCTGCTGCTTCTTGTCGTGGCCACCGTGCTGGGCGTCGGTGCGGCGCAGGTCTCGCTGCTCAACGAACGCAGCGCCCGCAACGACCGCGACACCGAGGTGGCGTTCCAGGCGGCCGAGGCTGCCCTCGTCGACGCTGAAACCGATGTGCTCGGACCCAATGAGGACCCACGGCAACGCCTCTGCCTTTTCAATCGCCAGGATGCGGCGGCCTTCGTCGCAGGGTGCGGTGGCACCGGCGAGCAGCAGGGGCTGTGCGCACCTGCCGAGCCGGGCGTCGATCCGGCGTGGATGACCCTCGACCTTTCGGCCGGGAGCGGCAAGTCGGTCGCCTACGGCACCTTCTCGGGCCAGACCTATGTCAGCGGCGATGCCACCACGGGCAGCCGCGCCGGCGCGCTGCCGGCCCGCGCGCCGCGCTACATCGTGGAAGCGGTTCGCAGCCGCGGCGGCTGGCAGGCCGGCGTGCTGCAGAGCGCGAGTGCCAAGGGCGCCAGCTACGTCTTTCGCGTCACGGCCATCGGTTACGGCATGCGCGACGAGACACAGGTCGTTTTGCAGACCACCTTGTACAAACCGGCCGCCAGCCCCGGCTGCCCTTCCTGAAGACGAGTCCTGTATGTGCCTCCTTCGAATTTGGGCGATGGCCGTCTGCGCCATCCCATGCGCCCATGCCGCCGCGGCGGCAACCGCACCCGACGCGGAGCTTCCGAGCGAACCGATGTTTTCGCTGGCATCGCGCGCCGACCCGGGGCTGGTGATCGATCTTTCGCTCAAGCGTGCGAACGCGGGCGCCGCGTACCGCGACAGCTTCGACGCGAAGAAAACCTACGGTGGTTACTGGGACGCGATGGGCTGCTACGGCTACGCGGCGGGCGACGGCTATTTCAAGCGCTCCTCCGCCGCAACAAGGCTCGGCAGCGGAGAAATCGCCTGCGTCAACCAGTGGAGCGGCAACCTGCTGAACTGGGCGCTGTCGTCGTCCCTCGACGGGGTGCGCCTTGCGTTGACGGGCGGCGACCGCGTGATCGACGAGCCGGGCCGCACGGTGTTGCAGCGTGCGGTGCTGCCGGAGGACTTTCATCGCAGCGCCCACTTCCCCGACAAGGCGGTGACCGGCAACCTGGACAGGCTGACGCCGCTCGTCACAGGCAAGCGTGGCGGGATGCTCGCGACGGACACGTTGCACTTCAACAGCTGCCTTGATCGCTTCGTCGTCGGGCACGCGGCCGCCGGCACTTGTGCGGCGCCGGGCGGAACGTCTTACGTCGCGCGCGCCGAGGTGTGCGCAGCGGCCGAAGCGGCGGTGCGTCCTTCGCTCTGCGTCAGGTACCCGGATGGCAATTCCAAGCCTGTGGGTGCCATCCAGCACTACGCCGGGCGGATGAGGTTCTCCGTCTTCGGCTATCTGCCGGATGACGACCCTGCACGCTATGGCGGCGTTCTGCGCGCACCGATGAAGCACGCCGGGCCGCGGAAGATCGACACAGCCTTCGACATGGTGGACAACCCGCAGTCGGAGTGGGATGCCACGACGGGCGTGTTCAAGGCCGACACGGCGGAGGGCCCCGGCATCGTCAACGCCATCAACCGCTTCGGGCGCAACGGCGTCCGGCAGGGCGCCTACAGCCTGTTCGATCCGGCAGGCGAGCTTTACTACGAGTCGCTGCGCTACCTGCAGGGCAAGGCGCCGACGCCCGATGCCGTCGCCGGTACGGACAGCCCTCGGCGCCATGGCGACCCCGTCGCCGCCAGTTGCCAGCGAAGCAGCATCCTGGTGATCGGCGATGCCGAAACCCACCACGACCGTTCGCTGCCGGGCATGTCGAAGGGGGACTCCATCGGTGATTTCGACCGCGGCTTCAACATCGCAGCCCACGAGCCCGACACGGCCTATTGGACAAGCCGGGTCGGCGCCTTCGAAAACCGGGAAGCGCTTTCCTACACGCACCCTTCGGGCAAGGCAGGTCTCACCACCCGTGGCAACGAGGGGCCGCGGGCGTTCAACTACAAGGGCGGCGCACCATTGACCTCGGCCCACATCGCGGACGTCGAAACCGGCGCCGACAAGGGATCGTTCGGGATGGCGGGCCTTGCGTACTGGGCCCGCACGCAGAAGATCCGCAGCGACCACACCGGCCTGCGCGCGCAGACCTTTGCCATCGACATGGGGCAGGGCGGCGCGAGCGCCATCGGGCAGAAGCAACGCGGCAGCGTCTTCTATCTGGCCGCGAAGTACGGCGGTTTTGCCGACAGCAACGACGACGGCAATCCGTTCCTTGCGTCGGGCGGCGGTTCCGAATGGGCCGAAGGCCTCGACGGCGACAACCAACCCAGGCCCGCCAACTACTTCCTGGCCGGCGACCCGCTGCAGATGACCGAAGCCGTCCGCCGGACCTTCCTGCGCG
The DNA here is from genome assembly GCF_017161115.1 of Variovorax sp. RKNM96. Classification (GTDB taxonomy): domain Bacteria; phylum Pseudomonadota; class Gammaproteobacteria; order Burkholderiales; family Burkholderiaceae_C; genus Variovorax. Next base: position 2,951,027 of record NZ_CP046508.1, read on the forward strand.
CGGTCGCGCCGGCGGGCGGCGTCACGGCGGGTGGCGCCCTTTCGTCGAACACGATCACCGAGGCCGGCGCAAGCCTTTACGTGCCACAGTTCGATGGGCGACGCTGGTCGGGCACGCTGCGGTCGTACCGCCTTCGCCTGGAGGCGGCGACAGGTACGGTGCAGCGCGCCGACAGGCCCGACTGGGATGCCGGCGAGCTGCTGACCGGCAACCCGAACGCGGTGCCGCCCGTGGCCGCGCGCGACGCCGCGAGCAGGCGCATCTTCACGCTCTCGACGGCCGGTGCCGGTACGCCATTTCAATGGGAAGCGCTCGACAGCGGGCTGCGCGGCTGGCTGAACGCGGCGCCCTATGTCGTGCCCGAAACCCCCGACGGCCTGGGCGCCGAGCGGCTGGCCTATCTGCGTGGAGATCGGCGCAGGGAGCTGTCCGCGCCGCAGGGCATCTTCCGCGTGCGCGACTCGGTCATGGGCGACGTGACCAACTCGAACCCGGTGTACGTGGGCGCGCCGGGCCCCGCGATCCAGGAGCCGGGCCACGACAGGTTCATGGCTGCCCATCGCGGCCGACCGCCAGCCGTGTACGTCGGCGCCAACGACGGCATGCTGCATGCCTTCGACGCCCGCACCGGGAACGAACTCTTCGCCTACGTGCCGCGCATCATGTTCGCCCGGCTGGCCGCCTACACCTCGCCGGACTATGTGCACCGAAGCTACGTCGACGGAACGCCCGTCGTGAGCGACGCCCGGATGGCGAACGGCGCATGGAAGACCGTGCTGGTTTCCGGCAACGGCGGCGGTGGCACCGGGGTCTTCGCGCTCGACGTGACCGATCCCGCGGCGTTCTCGGCCGACAAGGTGCTGTGGGAGTTCGGCGGCGCGCACGACAGCGACATGGGCCATGTGAAGCAGGCACCCCGGATCATGAAGTTCCGCACAGCGGCGGCCACGAAGACCCAGGCCGCCACCTATGGCTGGTTCGCAGTCGTTTCTTCGGGCTTCAACAATGCCAACCCCGACAAGTTCGCCGCGCTGTTCCTGCTGTCGCTGGACAAACCCGTGGGCGAAGCCTGGAAGCTAGACACCAACTACTACAAGATCGTCCTGCCAGCCCCGACAGACAAGACCCTCGTGAACGCCCTGAGCACCCCGGGCGACTATGCGGAAACGGACGGCGCCACCCGCTTCCTCTATGCAGGCGACACACAGGGCAATCTGTGGAAGTTCGATTTCTCGGGCAATGCGCCATGGGGCAACAAGGCCTTGGCGCTGAACCGCAAGCCCCTGATGGTCGCAATGACAGACAGCGGCGCGCAGGCAAGGCGGCAGCCGATCACCGTCGCGCCCGAGGTCGGCGTGGGCCCGGCGGGCGGCGCGATCGTGCTCTTCGGAACAGGAAAGTTCGTGAGCACCGAAGACCTCGGGCATTCGGCCCGGGGCGTGCAGACGATCTATGGCGTGTACGACAACGGCGTGGCCATTCCCGTCGGCGAAGCACGGGTGCAACTGCAGCCGCGCAAGGCCGGCGCCGTTGATGGACAGGCATTTCCGCCAGTCACCGGCGATGCCTTCGTGTACGGCGCGTTCGACCGTAAGACGAACGCCCGGCGCGGCTGGTACTTCGACCTGCCGGCGGGGCTCGAGCAGGGCGAGCGGTTGGTCTTCAAGCCGGTGCTGGGCAACGGCCAGTTGTTCTTCAACACGTTGATTCCCGATTCCAGCGCCTGCAGTGCAGACGGTGGCGGCCGCACCTGCGCTGTGAACGCGATGACGGGGCTCTCGCAGGGCGGCACCTGCGTTCCATCGAGCGCCGGCATGCTGGGTGCGCCTCATCTGGTGCAGTTGGGCACGGCCGGCTTCGGCGCGACCAATGCGCTCGGGCGCCGCCCGGAGACGAAGCGCCTCGCCGTCGTCAGCACGGGCGCGCGCAGCGGTCGGGGCGCAGGTCTCTCGACCGCGCAGCCTGTCGGCGACGGCAAGGTGGGCCAGACCGGCGGACGCCTGAACTGGCGACAGATCACCGACTACCGGAGGGCGAAGCCATGAGGACCCCGGTGCTTCGCGGTTTCACGCTGATCGAGATGCTGATCGTGCTGGCGATCGCCGCGATCCTGGCGGCCATCTCCTATCCGTCGTACATGGATTTCGTGCGCAAGGGCTGGCGCAGCGAGGGGCGCTCCGCGCTGATGCAGCAGATGCAGGAGCAGGAACGCCGCTACACACAGGTGGGGCGTTACCGGCGCTACGCGGGCGACTCGGGAGACGCCGGCGCGGGCGGCAAGTACACCGTCGAGAGCAGCAGTTGCGAAGGGAAGGGGAGCATCGACAGTTGCATCCGGCTGACGGCCACGCTGAAGGCCGGACTTTCCGATCCGCAGGTCGGCAACCTCTGGGTGGACAGCACAGGCGGCAAAGGCTGCGACGGGACGCAGCCCGCCAGGTGCTGGCAATGACGGGCGGCCAGAGCGCGGCATCGGCCGGCTTCACCTTGGTCGAGCTGATGGTCGTCGTGGCCATCGTGGCGGTGCTGGCCGCTGTCGGCGCACCGAGCTTTCGCGACATGTTGCTCAACCAGCGTCTCGCGACCGCCGCCCAGGGCCTCGGTTCCGCATTGAGCTTCGCGCGCATGGAAGCCATCCAGCGCGCGCGGCCCGTGGAGGTGGCTGCGTTCGCGGGCGGCGATTGGTCCCGTGGCTGGGTCGTTCGGACCGGGGCCGACGAGTCCTTCGAGACGCTGCGGCGCTTCGAGCGGTTGCCGCAGGGCGTGAGCGTCGACGCGACGCTCGGGGGCGGCTTTGCGCAGGGCCTGCGCTACGACGGCAACGGGTTCTCGCGCCAGACCGCCAGGGCCGGCTTCAGCGCGGGCTGCCTGACGTTGAAAGCCGAGACCGGGCGCAGGGCATCGATAGTCGTCTCGGCCTCAGGCCGGGCGAAGGTCTGCAATCCGGATGCGAGCGGCGATTGCGGCTCGGGGGTGTGCGGCAGGGTCGACGATGGCGGCTGACAGGCGCCGCCGCCGCGTCGGTCAGATGTCCCGCAGCAACTGCCTGAACTCGTCCACGTCCTCGAAGCTGCGGTACACCGAGGCAAAGCGCACGTAGGCCACCTTGTCCAGGCGCTTGAGCTCGCGCATCACGAGTTCGCCGACCTTGGTCGAGTCGATTTCACGCAGGCCGCTGGCCAGCAGCTTCTGCTCGATACGTAGCAGGGCGGTGTCGATCTGCTCGATGCTCACCGGACGCTTGCGCAGCGCCAGCATCATCGACGCTCGCACCTTGGAGGAGTCGAAGTCGGCGCGGCTGCCGTCCTTCTTCACGACCACGGGGAAGTTGACGTCGGGGCGCTCGTAGGTGGTGAAGCGCTTGTCGCAGGCGCTGCACTGGCGACGCCTGCGGACGAAGTCGGCGTCTTCCGAAACGCGGGTCTCGACGACCTGCGTTTCAAGATGACCGCAAAAAGGGCATTTCATGCGGCCAGGTCTTCCGGTCGATCAGCGATAGACCGGGAAGCGGCTCGTCAGCGCGTGCACCTTGGCGCGCACCGCGTCGATGTTCGCCGCGTCGCGCGGGTTCTCGAGCACGTCGGCGATCAGGTTCGCGGTGATGCGGGCCTCTTCGTCCTTGAAGCCGCGGGTCGTCATGGCGGGGGTGCCGATGCGCACGCCGCTGGTGACCATCGGCTTTTCGGGGTCGTTGGGGATCGCGTTCTTGTTGATCGTCATGTGGGCGCTGCCCAGCACGGCTTCGGCTTCCTTGCCGGTGATGCCCTTGGCGCGCAGGTCGACCAGCATCAGGTGGCTTTCGGTGCGTCCGCTCACGATGCGCAGGCCGCGCTCGGTGAGGGTGTCGGCCACGATCCTGGCGTTCTTGACCACCTGTTGCTGGTAGGCCTTGAACTCGGGCGTCATCGCTTCCTTGAACGCGACGGCCTTGGCGGCGATCACGTGCATCAGCGGGCCGCCTTGCAGGCCCGGGAAGATCGCGCTGTTGATGGCCTTCTCGTGCTGCGACTTCATCAGGATGATGCCGCCGCGCGGGCCGCGCAGGCTCTTGTGCGTGGTCGAGGTCACGATGTCGGCGTGCGGCACCGGGTTGGGGTACACGCCCGCGGCCACGAGGCCGGCGTAGTGGGCGATGTCGACCATGAAGATCGCGCCCACGTCCTTGGCCACCTTGGCGAAGCGCTCGAAGTCGATGTGCAGCGAGTAGGCCGAGGCGCCCGCGATGATCAGCTTGGGCATGTGCTCGTGCGCCTTGCGTTCCATCGCGTCGTAGTCGATGGCTTCGTTGGCGTCCAGGCCGTAGCTCACCACGTTGAACCACTTGCCGCTCATGTTGAGAGGCATGCCGTGGGTCAGGTGGCCGCCTTCGGCCAGGCTCATGCCCATGATGGTGTCGCCGGGCTTGAGGAAGGCCAGCATCACGGCTTCGTTGGCCGAGGCGCCGCAATGCGGCTGCACGTTGGCGGCGTCGGCGCCGAAGATCTGCTTGACGCGGTCGATGGCCAGCTGCTCGGCCACGTCGACGTGCTCGCAGCCGCCGTAGTAGCGCTTGCCCGGGTAGCCTTCGGCGTACTTATTAGTGAGTTGCGAGCCTTGGGCGGCCATGACGGCCGGCGAGGCGTAGTTCTCGCTGGCGATCAGCTCGATGTGGTGTTCCTGGCGCGCGTTCTCGGCTTGAATTGCGGCCCAGATTTCGGGATCGGTCTGTTCGACCAGGATATTGCGTTGGTACATGGCAGTCCTTTGAAGACGAGGTCCTTGTTCTTCAACCAAACAAGGGCTGCCCAGGCGAACGGCTGAACGCCTGTTGTGGCCAGGCGGCACGCTTCCCAGTGGTATTCCACGTCAGCGCGTGGCACCTTGTTCAAGTGCTGCGCCTATCGCCAGTCGCGTACAGGGCCGAGTGTAGCTCACACCCGGCCGGGCCGGCTTCAGGAAACGGCGGAAAGCAGGGCGACCTTGGCGGGCTCCGAGCTTTCTTCGGCCTTGATCGGTGCCGGTGCCGGCGTCACGATGGGAATCGGCTGCGCACGCACGGTCGTGCGGGGCGGCAGCACCGACGGCGCACGGCCGTTGGCAACCTGCAGCAGGCGCTCGTGCTCGGCCATCACCTTGCTGGCGTAGCCGCCGTCGTCTTCCAGGTTGGCTGCGCCCACGTAGTAGCGCAGGCCCCCTTCGAGCGAGCCGGCGCGGGAGATGCATTCCTGCAGCACCTTCACGCCGACGCGCATGTTCGTCACCGGGTCGAAGGCGGTGAGCGTGCCGCCCGCGCTTTCGTACTTGTCGCCGTGCACGCGGGTCATGACCTGCATCAGGCCCTGGGCGCCGACCTGGCTCTGGGCAAAGGGATTGAAACTGGATTCCACGGCCATGATGGCCAGGATCAGCGTCGGGTCGAGCTTGGTGCGCTTGCCGATGTTGTAGGCCTCGGCGACGAGCACGCTCAGCGGCTCGGCCGCAACGCTGTACTTCTTGCTGAGCCAGTACGCCACGGCGGCCTGCTGCTTGGGCAGGTCGCCGGGGCTCGCGGCCGTGGTGCGCTCGATCGCGGTCGGCTCGAGGTCCGTGACTGCGGGCGCGGGCTTGCGCGACTGCAGCCAGCCCATGAGCTGTTCCTCGCCGGTCTGGCGCAGATCGGGCCGTGCCACGAGGGCGAGGGCCGCAAACACGATGGCCAGGCCGACCAACGCAAACCCGTTGTGGGTGATTTCAAAAAAGCCGTCTGCCACATCGGACACAAAGGTCCGTAGCCCGCGGGCTGTGGCATCAAACGCCTTGTTCATCGCTCTTCCTTTCTGTGCGGCACCTGCTCGCAGCGCCTGGAGAGGCGATGGATGAAGGCAACGGCGCTTGGATTGGTACGAATCAGGCTCCGCGCATGGAGGGGTGTAGGGTAAGGAGCGCGGTGACCTGATCAAGCCGGGGGAGTTCTCGGCAGCGGATTCAGGGTGGCCCCGCTGCATCTGGCAGTCGGAGCAGGGCGGATTCTAGCGTCGCTAAATACCCGGTCAAGCATAAGGAAATCGTTTCATATGCTAATAGATGTTTAAAAAATCCGGCCTCCACAGAGGCATTCCGCCTACGGGAAATCCCTTGGAAGATTGGATTTGCAATGCGAGGGTGCGGCACCTAATCTGAACGGGCCTGGGTTTTCAGGCGTTTTTCCGAAGTCAGGCAGCCCGAGGTGCAAGTCAAGGGCTCGAACGACGGAGGATCCACGGCGGCAATCTCTTGCTGCCAGCACGGCAGGAACCATTGACTTCCGGTCGCGCGAATCGATGGCTTGGGTGTTAGGCCCGCCATCAAGCCCGGCAACGAGGCATTCAGTCGCGTTGCCGGGCTTTCTTGTTTCTGCTTTGACGCTTGTTTGCGGCACACTCCCGCGATGGATTTAGCTTCGCTCAAACAAAACAAATGGGTGCGACGCGGGATCGTCGCGCTGCTGGTTCTGTTGGCCCTCTGGGTCATCGCATGGTTGGCGGTGCCGCCGATTGCCAAGAGCCAGCTTCAAAAGATCGCGAGCGAGAAACTGGGCCGGCAGGTCACTGTGGGCAAGATCGACTTCAAGCCCTGGACCCTCGAGCTCGCGCTGCACGACCTGCGCATAGCAACCGCCGACGGCAAGCAGCCGCAACTGGCCATCAAGCGCATCTACGCCGACGCCGAACTGCAATCGCTGTTCCGCCTGGCACCGGTGATCGACGCGGTCTCGGTCGAGTCGCCCGCCATCCTGCTCACGCACCAGGCCGACGGCAAGTACGACATCGACGACATCCTGGCCAAGCTGGCCTCGGGACCGCCGCCCGACCCCAAGGCCGAGCCGGCGCGCTTTGCGATCTACAACATCTCGATCAGGGACGGCGCGGTCGACTTCGACGACCAGACGGTCAAGCGCAGGCACGAGCTGCGCAACTTCGTGCTCAACGTGCCTTTCCTGAGCAACCTGGCTTCGCAGCGCGAGGTCAAGACCGAGCCCAAGCTGGCCTTCGTGCTCAACGGCAGCAGCTTCGATTCGGCCGCCTTCACCACGCCCTTCGCGGCAAGCCGCAAGACCGACGCCCATGTGCAGTTCAAGGGCCTCGACCTCGTGCCTTACCTCGGCTACATCCCCGGCGGCCTGCCGGTGAAGCTGCAGGCCGGCAGCCTCGATGCCGACCTGAAGATCGATTTCCAGCAGGCGACGACCACCGGTCTCAAGATCTACGGCACTGTGGAGGCGCACGGCGCCAAGCTGAGCGACGTCCGGGGCCGTGACCTGCTGGGCTTCGATTCGCTCAAGCTCGCGCTGGCGGACGTTCGGCCGCTCGAATCGGTGTTCCATTTGAGCGAAGTGGCGCTGGCCAATCCGCAGCTCGTGGTGGCACGCGATGCCTCGGGCCAGCTCAACCTGATGGCCACCGACCCGGCCACCGGCGCCGCGGAAAAAGTGGCTCCGCTTCCCACTGCCGCCGCCAGTGCTCCAGCCGGCAAGACGGCCGAAAAGCCCAAGCTGAAGGTGCAGGTCGACAAGGTGGCCTTGAGCGGCGGCCGCGTCGGCTGGCGCGACGAGACCGTCAAGCCAGCGGCCGCCGTCGACGTGACCGACCTGGGGCTCGACGTCACCGCGATCACCTGGCCGATGGAGAAACCGGCCCAGTTCAACGGCAGCACCGCCATCGGCGGCGCCTCGCTCAAGTTCAAGGGCAGCGCCACCGACAAGGTGGCGGACGTGCAGACCGAGGTCGACGCGCTCCCGCTCTCGCTGGCCGCGCCCTATCTGGCGCAGAGCCTGGAGCCCACGCTCGACGGCAAGCTCAGCGGGCAGATCGACATCGCCTGGAACCAGCCCAACCTGAAGTTCAAGGCGCGCCGACTGGCTGCCGACGGCCTGGCGCTGACCCAGACCAAGACCGCGCTGGCGAGCGTCGGCCGCTTCGAGCTGGTCGATGCCGAGGTCGACATGACGCAGCACACGCTGAACATCGCCTCGTTCACTGCCACCAACCCCAAGGTCCGCGTGGAGCGCGACAGCGAAAAGCGCTGGATGTTCGAGCGCTGGCTGCGCACGCCGGCCGGTAGCGGCAGTGGCGGCGCGGCCGAGGCGAAAGTGGCGGCGCCCAAGCCGGCCGGCGCGGGATCGGCCAAGGCCGACGCCAACACCAAGCCCTGGGCGCTGACCATCGCCAGCATGGCGGTCGACAACGGCAGCCTCTCTTATTCAGACAAGGCTGGCGCGCTGCCGGTGACGGTCGAGGTCACGGCCTTCAAGCTGAACGCCCAGAAGATCGCGCCCGAGACGAACACCGTGTCGCCGCTGCAGGTCTCGGGCCGCATCGGCTCAGGCCGCTCCGACCCGGGCAAGTTCGACTACAAGGGCAACGTGGTGCTCAAGCCGCTGGCGGCCGAGGGCCGGCTCGAGGTGATCTCGTTCCCGGCGCATGCCTTCAAGGCCTATTACGCGGACGCGCTCAACGTCGACATCCGCCGCGCCTTCGCGAGCTACCGCGGCACGATCCACTACGCGACCGCGCCAGCCGGCATGACCGTCAAGCTGGCCGGCGACACCGCGCTGGACGACTTCCGCGCCAACAGCGTTTCGCTGACCCAGTCGCCCGGTTTCGACCGCAACACCAACCAGCTGCTGAGCTGGAAGACGCTGAGCCTGCGCGGCCTGCAGGTCAGCCTCGCCCCCAACACGCCGCCGAACGTGAATGTGCGCGAGACCACGCTGACCGACTTCTTCGCCCGCGTGATCGTCGACCCGACCGGCCGGCTCAACCTGCTCAACCTGACGAAGAAGGGCGAGGCCGAGGGTGCGGCCGCTGCCACAGCGACCGCCGAAGCCAAGACCCAGAAGGGCCCCGGCGGTACCACCACCACGACCCGCGGGGCGCCGCCGGCGCAGCGCTCGGGCGGCGCGCCGGTTCCGGCCGAAGCCATGGTCGGCGGCAGTCCCGAGCCGGCGAAGGCGGCTGCTGCACCCGTTGCCACGGCGCAGGCCGCTGCGGAAACAGGCCCTGCGCCGGTCATCAACTTCGGCCCGATGAGCCTGGTCAACGGCAAGATCGACTTCACCGACCTGTTCGTCAAGCCCAACTACTCGGCCGACCTGAGCGAGCTGACCGGCAAGCTCAGTTCCTTCTCGTCGAATCCCTCGAACGGCCCGGGCGGGCGGCCCGCGCTGGCCGACCTCGAACTGCGCGGCAAGGCGCAGCAGACGGCGGCGCTGGAAATCACCGGCAAGCTCAATCCGCTGGCCAAGCCGCTGGAACTCGACATCACCGCCAAGATGCGCGACCTCGACCTAGCGCCGTTGTCGCCATACTCGGTGCGCTACGCCGGGCACGGCATCGAGCGCGGCAAGATGAGCATGGACGTGAACTACAAGGTCGCGCCCGACGGCCAGCTCACGGCCACCAACAAGCTGGTGCTCAACCAACTGCAATTCGGCGAGGAAGTCGCCGGCGCGCCCAACAGCCTGCCGGTGAAGCTGGCGGTGGCCCTCCTGGCCGACCGCAACGGCGTGATCGACGTCGACCTGCCGCTCAGCGGCTCGCTCAACGATCCGCAGTTCAGCGTCGGACCGCTGATCTGGAAGGCCGTGGTCAACCTGATCGTCAAGGCCGTGACGGCGCCGTTCAGCCTGCTCACGGGCGGGCTTGGCGGTGGTGGCAGCGGTGAATCGAGCGCCATCACCTTCGAGCCGGGCAGTTCGGTGCTCAGCGCCGCGGCCAAGGAAAGCCTGGACAAGGTCGCCAAGGCGCTGACCGAGCGGCCGACGCTGGAGATGACGGTCGTGGGCACCTCCAGCCTCGAGAAGGAGCGCGATGCCTACCAGCGCCAGCGCGTGCGCCAGCTGACCCAGGCCGAGAAGCGCCGTGTCGCGGTGCGCGGCGGCCAGACCGGCACCGACGTGCCGCCGGTCACCGACGCCGAATACCCCGAGCTGTTGACGGCCGTGTACAAGCGCGCCGACATCACGAAGCCGCGCAACCTCGTCGGCCTCGCCAAGGACCTGCCCGTCAAGGAAATGGAAAACCTGCTGTTCGCGAGCGTGCCGGTCGACGAGGAGTCGATGCGGCAACTGGCCGTGGAGCGCGGCGCCGCGGTGCGCGACTACCTGCTGGCGCAGAAGCTGACGAGCGAACGGCTGTTCCTGGGCGCGGTGCGCACCTCGGCCAGCGGCGCCGACTGGAAGCCGGGCGCCGAGCTCAAACTGACCATGAAGTGAGAACGGCCACTTGGTTTTTTGCACCGGCTTGCTATATATGTAGTCACCTTTAATTTCCCAGCCCGCAACCTGCATCGGCCGCCGTTCCGCAACGGAATTGGGCGGTCCCCCGCAAGTGGGTGAAAATGTCGATGTGCGCCGGCCTTTGCCGGCGCCTTCGCTTTCCATACCAAGACAACGATTTCGCGCAGTGACCTCTACTTCTTCCAAGCCACACGACCTTCAAGCCCTCGATACGCTCACCGGCGGCGCCTTCACCGCGCCGACTTCCGGCGAGCGCGCCGCGCGCATCCGCGACTGGCTCGCGGGCAACCCGGCATCCGAGCAAATGCAGGAAGTCTTCAAGGAACTGAGCGGTCGCGACAAGGGCGCAGCGCGCCTCTTGCGTGAAAAGCTCGACGAGCTCAAGCGCGCCAAGGGCCAGGAGGCCATCGCCGCCGAATGGGCGCAGAAGGCCGAGGCGCTGCTGGGCCAGTCCAAGCTCAACATCGCCGATGCGCTCGCCTGGCAGCGTGACGCCGCCAAGGCCGGCGCACCGCTCTCGCGCGAACCGCTCGCCGGTCTCAAGGCGAAGCTGGCCGAACGCGTGAAGGGCATCGAAGACCTGCAGCATCGCGCCCAGGTGCACCGCGAAGCTGCCGTCTTGCTGGCACAGCGTTTTGAAGTGCTCTCGACCAAGGGCTGGCAGGACGCCCAGGCCGCGGAGGAGTCGCTGCGCAACGACGTGACCCATTGGCAACAGCAGACCGCCGACATCACGTCCGACATCAACTGGAACAGCCTCGATGCGAAGTTCGCGCCGCAGCTCGAAGCCTCGAAGTCGCAACTGCTGGTCGTGTCCGATGCGTTCCACAGCGCGCTGGCGCAGGCCATCGCTGCCGCAGCCGATGCGGCCGCGCCGCTGCCGCCGGTGCCCGTGTGGGCCGACGAACTGCGCAGCGCGCGCGGCGAGGTGCTCGCGCCCAAGGCTGCAGCGCCCGCACGGCCTGCCGCACCCAAGATCGATCCGGCCGTGCGCGCCGCGGCGCAAGACGCCGTGCAGGCAGCCCTCGCCAAGCTCGAACAGGAAACCGCCGAAGGCCACGGCAAGGCCAGCGCCGGTGCGGCCGCCGCGCTGCGCGCGGTGCTCAAGGAGCACGGCAAGCTGGTCGAGGCGCCGCTCGAAGCCCGCGTGCATGCCGCGCTGGTCGCGGCCGGCGAACTCGAAGGCTGGCAGCGCTGGAGCGCCGACAAGGTCCGCGAAGACCTCGTCGCCAAGGCCGAAGGCCTGCTCAAGCGCCCCGAAGGCCAGGCCCTCGGCGGCCGCAAGATGCAGGAAACGCTGCGCGCGCTGCGCGACCAGTGGAAGCAGGCCGACCAGGGCGGCGTGCCCAACCATGCGCTGTGGAAGCGTTTCGACGAAGCCTGCAACGAAGCCCACAAGGTGGTCGAGGCCTGGCTTGAGAAGGTGCGTGCCGATGCGGCCGAGCACCGCGCCCATCGCGTGGCGCTGATCGAAGAGGTCAAGGCCTGGGCCGCCGAGCATGCCGGCGCCACCGACCTGAAGGCACACAACCGCGCGCTGCACCAGTTTGCCGACCGCTGGCGTGATGCCGGCCACGTGGGCGAGAAGGTGTTCGCCGAACTGCAGCCGCAGTGGAACGAAGCCTTTGGCGCCGCGCGTGCACCGTTCGAAACGGCCCAGAAGGCCAGCGTCGAGCGCCGCCAGGCCATGATCGCCGAGGCCGCCGAGCTCGGCGCCCAGCCGATGCTGCGCATCGACGCCGTCAAGGCGCTGCAACAGCGCTGGCAGCACGAGGCGCAGAGCGTGCCGCTCGACCGCCGCCATGAACAGAAGCTGTGGGACGCGTTCCGCGCCCCCATCGACGAAGCCTTCAACCGCAAGACTGCCGAGCGCGAAAAGGCGTCGTCGGCCATGAGCGAGCACGACCGCCATGTGCTCGACGCCTCCAAGGCGCTGGATGCTGCCAATGCCGGCGGCGACGTGCAGAAGATCCGCGCGGCCATCGCCCGGCTCGAAGGCGCGCTGCGCGGCGAAGCGCCGCCGCCCGCACCCAAGGCCGAACCGGCTGTGGTGACCAGCGATGGTCCGTCGGTCGGCGCAACCGAAGTCGTGGCGCCCGGACAGGCCGCCGCTGAATTCGCCGAAAGCGCCGAGCAGGCGCCGAGCCCAAGCGACGCGGAAGCATCGCCGGCCGCACCAACTGACGCCGCGCAGGCTGCCGCGCCCGACCTCGTGGCACCGGCCGATGGCGCCGACGCCTCCGCACGCGCCGACGGCGCAGCGCACGATGCCGGCGAAGCCGCCGCTGTCGAAAGCCCGGCGCCGGCCGTCGCGCCGAAGCCGGCGCCCAAGCCGGTCGTGGCCATGCGCGGTGGTGACGACCGTCCCAGCAGCAGAAAGACAGACGCGGCGCCCGCAGGCCGCGCCGGCGGCAAGTTCGGCGACCGTCGCGACGGCGGCCGACCAGGCCCTGGTGGTCCCGGTCGTCCAGGCGACCGCGGCGGTCCGCGCCCCGATGCCCGCGGTGGTGACCGTGGCGATCGCGGCGCATCGGCCGGTCGTTTCGGCGACCGTCCTCCGCGCTTCGAAGACCGTGGCCCACGCCTCGGCGATGCCGCTTTCCGCGCCCAGCGCGAAGCGCTCGAACGTGCGGACATGGCACTGCGCAAGCTCGCGGCGCAAGCCCACGGCGAAGCGCTGACGCAGGTGCTCGGCGCCTGGGAGCAGCGCGATGCCGCGCGCCTGCCGAGCGTTCAGGAACTGGGTCGCGCGGTCACGCCGGCCGTGCGCACGAACTGGTCGCAAGCCATCGGCAGCGCGCCGACGGCTGCTGCCAACGATGCGGCAGAAGCGCTGCTGCGCCTGGAAATGGCCGCCGAAGTGCCGACGCCCGCCGAGCAGCTTGACGCGCGCCGTGCGCTGCAGCTCAAGCTGCTGACCAAGCGCGGCGACCCGGCGCCGGCCCAGACCTGGGGCCAGGACGCCGGCAAGGTGCTGGCTGCGGCACACGACGCTACGAGCGCACGCCGCCTGCAGAACGCGTTGAAGGCGCTGCTGCGCAAGTAAGGCGCGCCGGACGGCCATGAAAAAGACGCCCCGCGGGGCGTCTTTTTCTTTTCCGCTCAGGCCTGCCTGCTCAGGAAGAACTCATCGAAGAGAACCGTCACCGCCGCGAAGTCCCGCGCGAAGTTCGGCCGGTTCACGAAGTAGGCCTCGCAGGCCACCGCGAAGAACTCGCTGATCGATGTGGCGCCATAGTCGTCGAGCCACGGCGGCTCGGCGCCGAAGCGGTCGGCCATGATGGTTTTTTCGCGGAAGTCATCGTAGGCGGGCTGCAGCACCGCGAGCCACGCGGCGCGCGATTCGCGGGCGCTGCGCTTGCCCGCGAAGCCGGACGGCAGCGGCGGGCAGCCGTCGGCATCGCCGCCGCGCATGTCGATCTTGTGGGCGAACTCGTGAATCACCACGTTGTAGCCGCCTTCGCTGGTGACGCTGCTCGCCAGCACGTCCTGCCAGCTGAGCATGACCGGGCCGCGGTCCATGGCTTCGCCAGCGACCACCTCGTCGTACTCGTGCACGACCAGCGCCTCGTCGACGACCTTGCGCCGCGCCACGACCTCGGACGGGTGCACCACGATGCCGACGAAATCGTCGTACCAGTCGAGATGGCCCTTCAGGTGCAGCACCGGCAGCACCGCCTGCGCGGCGATGGCCAGCGCCACCTCGTCGGTGATGACGAAGCCCTGGGTGCCGTGGAATTCCTTGTCGCGCAGGAACTCGGCCGTCAGCGTGCGCAGCCGTTGCACATCGGCCGCGGGGCGGTCGGCCAGGAAGGCATAGCGCGCCAGCGTGGCCTGCCAGGCGGCATCGGGAATCGGGGGCAGGGCGCGCAGACGGCGCAGCCACTTGAACATCGGCGCCGCGGCTAGCGCAGGTCGACGCGCTGGGCGCCGGCGGTGGACAGGCACAGCAACTGTGCGCGTGGCGGATGGGCGGCTGCGTCCCAGTCGCTCAACACGATGCGGCGCAGGCCATGGCCCAGGTCGTGATCGGCGGGGCGGTGCGTGTGGCCGTGCACCAGCGTATGCGCGTTCGCCTGCTGCAGCCATTGGCGCGCGGCGTCGGTGTCCACATCGGCCCAGATCGTCGACGGATTGCGCTTGCGGTCTTCGCTCTGCGTGCGCATCGCGCGTGCGAGCGCACGGCGCTCTTCGAGCGGGCGCGCGAGGAACGCGGCCTGCCATTCAGGCGTGCGCACCTGCGCGCGAAACTTGAGGTACTCGGTGTCCTCGAGGCAGAGGATGTCGCCGTGACTCAGCAGCCATCGCTGGCCGTGCAGCACCAGCACCGTGGGGTCGTCGAGCAGCGTGATGCCCGATTGCGCCGCGAGCGCGGGGCCGACGAGAAAGTCGCGGTTGCCGTGCATGAAGAACACCGGCAGGCGCTCGGCGGTGCGGCGCAGCAGTTCGGCGCATTGCGCCTCGAAGCCGGGAGCGGCGGCGGCATCGTCGCCCACCCAGACCTCGAACAGGTCGCCGAGGATGATGAGCGCATCGGCCGGCGTGGTCTGCAGGTAACCCTGCCAGGCCTCGAAGGTGGCGGGCTCGCCGGCCTGCAGGTGCAGGTCGGAGATCAGGTCGACGGTGCGCCATGCAGGTGGCGCCACCAGCTCGGTGAAAGCCGGGTTCGCCACGTTGGTCATGCCGCGCCGTGCCTGTGGGTCATTCCGAGATGACGACGGCCTTCTCGATCACCACGTCTTCGAGCGGCACGTCGTCGTGGAAGCCCTTGCGGCCCGTCTTCACGGCCTTGATCTTGTCGACCACGTCGGTGCCGTTGATGACCTTGCCGAACACCGCATAGCCCCAGCCCTGGGCCGAAGGTGCGGTGTGGTTCAGGAAGCCGTTGTCCGACACGTTGATGAAGAACTGCGCGGTGGCCGAGTGCGGCGCGCTGGTGCGGGCCATGGCGACGGTGTAGTTGGCGTTCTTCAGGCCGTTGTTGGCTTCGTTCTCGATCTCGGCGCCGGTGGGCTTCTGCTTCATGCCGGGCTCGAAGCCGCCGCCTTGCACCATGAAGCCGGGAATCACGCGGTGGAACACCGTGTTGTCGTAGTGGCCCTTCTTCACGTAGGCAATGAAGTTCTCGGCCGACTTGGGCGCCTTCTCGGCGTCGAGTTCGAGCGTGATCACGCCGTAGTTCTTGATGTGCAGTTCGACTTGGGGATTGCTCATGAGGGGACTCCTTCGGAAATTCGGAATGGGGGGATTACTTCGCCAGCGTGGCGGACTTGATGGTGATGGTCTCGACGGGCACGTTCTGCATGCCGCCCTTGTTGCCGGTCTGCACGGCGCGGATCTTGTCGACCACGTCGGTGCCGGCCACGACCTTGCCGAACACCGCGTAGCCGTAGCCATCGGGGTTGGGCGCGTTGAGCGAGTCGTTGTTCTTCACGTTGATGAAGAACTGCGAGGTGGCCGAGTTCGGGTTGCCGGTGCGCGCCATGGCGATCGTGTACTTGTCGTTCTTCAGGCCATTGCTCGCTTCGAGCGGAATCGGCGGGCGCGTGGGCTTTTGCTGCATGTCGGCCGTGAAGCCGCCGCCCTGGATCATGAAGCCGTCGATCACGCGGTGGAACACCGTGCCGTCGTAGTGCTTGTCCTTGACGTACTGCAGGAAGTTCTCGACCGACTTGGGCGCCTTGGCCGCATCGAGCTCGACCACGATGTCGCCGGCCGAAGTGGCGAGCTTCACGCGCGGTGCGGCTTGCTGTGCGTAGCCGGTGGCGGCAAAGCCGATGGCCGCGGCCAGGATGAAGGCGTTGCGGCGGCTGAATCTTGAAAGGGCGTGGATCGTCAAGTGATGCTCCGTTTGCGAAAGGGGGAGAGTGCGGGCGGTGCGACGAATGCGTCGCACCGCCCGCGCCGGCAGCGGCTTACTTGCTGGAACGGCCGACCGGCTTGCGGATGACCGCAGGCGCCGCCGGCAGGGTGGCGGCTTCGGCCTCGGCCTTGGACGAGAAGATCTGGCGGATCAGCACGAGCTTGGGCGCGACGCTGGCGTTGGTGCTGGCGAACTGTTGCGCCTTCACGTATTCCTGGGCCGCGAGGCGCGCATACACGTCGCCGAGGTTCTCGTGCGCGGTCGCGTAGTTCGGGTTGAGCCTGAGGGCGGTTTCGAGCGCGGCGCGTGCCTGGTCGAACTTGCTCTGCGAGGCATACAGCGCCGCGAGATTGTTGTAGGGCTCGGGCAGCTCGGGGAAGTCCTGCGTGAGCTGGGTGAAGGCGATGATGGCCTCGGGCTGCTTGTTCTGCTCGGTGAGGATCACGCCGCGCAGAAAGCGCATCTGCGGATCGCGCGGCTTGCCGGCGATGTAGGTGTCGGCCTTGGCGAGCGCTTCGGTGGCCTTGCCCTGACGAAGCAGAAGGTTCACTTCGTCGTATTCGTTGGCATGCGCAACCGAACCCCACAGGCTGAACAGGAGTGCGAAGGCGATGGAGAGTCTGGAGAACACGGCGTGCTGCATGAAGCCTCGGCAGGATTGGGGAATGCGGGCCTGGAGAACACCCGGGAGGGACGCGGCAGCAGGCTGCGGCGGCCGTTTATACTGCGTTGCATTGTAGCCGAGGGGCCATGTCCAACCCCTCGTGGCCACTGTCCCCGTCACCCCTGAAATACCCCGTCGTTCGCCCGTGCCGCACGTGCGCGAAGCGACGCTTTCCGAGTCTCATGAGTCTGCGCATCTACAACACGCTGTCGCGTGAATTGGAGGAATTCTCCCCATTGCAACCTGGCAAGGTGCGCATGTACGTTTGCGGCATGACGGTCTACGACTACTGCCACCTGGGCCATGCCCGCTCGATGATCGCCTTCGACGTGGTGCAGCGCTGGCTCAAGGCCAGCGGCCTGGACGTGACCTATGTGCGCAACATCACCGACATCGACGACAAGATCATTCGCCGCGCCGTGGAAAACGGCGAGAGCATCCGCGCGCTGACCGACCGCATGATCGATGCGCTGCACGAAGACGCCGATGCGCTGGGCATCGAGCGCCCCACGCACGAGCCGCGCGCCACCGACTACATCCCGCAGATGCTGTCGATGATCGGCACGCTCGAGAAGAAGGGCCTGGCCTATCGCGCCGAGAACGGCGACGTGAACTACGCGGTGCGCAAGTTCCCGGGCTACGGCAAGCTGAGCGGCAAGTCGATCGACGAACTGCATGCGGGCGAACGCGTGGCCGTGCTCGATGGCAAGGACGACCCGCTCGACCCGGTGCTCTGGAAGAGCGCGAAGGCGAGCGAACCCGAAGAGGTCAAGTGGGCCAGCGAGTTCGGCGCCGGCCGCCCGGGCTGGCACATCGAATGCTCGGCCATGGCCTGTGCGCTGCTCGGCGAAACGCTCGACATTCATGGCGGCGGCGAAGACCTGCAGTTTCCGCATCACGAGAACGAAATCGCGCAAAGCGAAGGCGCCAACGACAAGCCGCTGTCCAACTACTGGATGCACAACGGCTTCATCGTGACCGACAACGAGAAGATGTCCAAGAGCCTGGGCAACTTCTTCCTGATCCGCGATGTGCTCAAGAAGTACGACGCCGAGACCATCCGCTTCTTCGTGCTTCGCGCGCATTACCGCCGGCCGCTCAACTACAGCGACGTGCACCTCGATGACGCGCGCAATTCGCTCACTCGACTGTACACGGCGCTCGACCTGGTGGCCCCGGCCGAGGTGACAATCGACTGGACCGATCCGTACGCCGCGCGCTTCAAGGCCGCGATGGACGAAGACTTCGCCACGCCCGAAGCGGTGGCGGTGCTGTTCGACCTGGCGGGTGAGGTCAACCGCACGCGTTCGGCCACGCAGGCCGGGTTGCTGAAGGCGCTGGGTGGTTGCGTGCAGATATTGCAGAGCGATCCGAAGAGCTTCCTGCGTGCGGGCGCAACGCTCGACGACGCGGCCATCCAGGCGCAGATCGATGCGCGTGCCGCCGCCAAGGCCGCGAAGAATTTTGCCGAGGCCGACCGGCTTCGGCAGGCGTTGCTGGACCAAGGCATCGTGCTCAAGGATTCGCCTACCGGCACGACCTGGACCGTTGCGAAGTGAACGGAACCACCAACCCCATGCCCGCTTCCAAAAACCCGACCGTTCAGATCTACACGCCGGACTATTGGGAAGAGGCCTGCAAGCATCTGGCTAAAAAAGACCGCGTGATGAAGCGGCTGATTCCGAAGTTCGGCACCGCCTGTCTCGAATCGCGCGGCGATGCCTTCACCACGCTGGCGCGCAGCGTCGTTGGCCAGCAGATCTCGGTGAAGGCCGCGCAAACCGTCTGGGACAAGTTCGCCTTGCTGCCGCGCAAGCTGACGCCGGCCAACGTGCTCAAGCTCAAGGTCGACGACATGCGCGGGGCAGGGCTTTCGGCCCGCAAGATCGAATATCTGGTCGACCTGGCCCTTCACTTCGACTCGGGCGTGGTGCACGTCGATGCGTGGAAGGACATGTCGGACGAGCTCATCATCGAAGAGCTCGTGGCCATTCGCGGCATCGGCCGCTGGACGGCCGAGATGTTCCTCATCTTCCACCTGATGCGGCCGAACGTGCTGCCTGTGGACGACGTCGGGCTGCTCAACGGCATCAGCGTCAACTATTTTTCGGGCGACCCGGTGAGCCGCAGCGATGCCCGCGACGTCGCCGTGGCCTGGGCACCGTATTGCAGCGTGGCGACTTGGTATATTTGGCGGTCGCTGGACCCCGTGCCGGTCGCGTATTGAAATAAAACAGGAGAAGACGTTGGCGAAACGAACCTTCCTCGATTTCGAGCAGCCCATTGCGGAACTCGAAACAAAGATTGAAGAACTGCGCTATGTACAGACCGAATCGGCGGTCGACATTTCGGAAGAAATCGATCAGCTCGGCAAGAAAAGCCAGCAGCTCACCAAGGACATCTACAGCGACCTGACGCCCTGGCAGATCACCAAGATCGCCCGGCATCCAGAGCGCCCTTACACACTGGACTACGTTAACGAAATCTTCACCGATTTCGTCGAACTGCACGGCGACCGGCATTTCTCTGACGACCTGTCTATCGTGGGCGGCCTCGCGCGCTTCAATGGCGTGCCTTGCATGGTGCTCGGTCATCAGAAGGGCCGCGACACGAAGGAGCGCACCGCGCGCAACTTCGGCATGAGCAAGCCCGAGGGCTACCGCAAGGCGCTGCGCCTCATGAAGACGGCCGAGAAATTCAAGCTGCCTGTCTTCACCTTCGTGGACACGCCCGGCGCATACCCCGGCATCGATGCCGAAGAGCGCGGCCAGTCCGAAGCCATCGGCCGCAATATCTTCGAGATGGCGCAACTCGAGGTGCCGATCATCGTCACGATCATTGGCGAGGGCGGCTCCGGCGGTGCGCTGGCCATCTCGGTCGGCGACCAGCTCGTGATGCTGCAGTATTCGATCTACTCGGTGATCAGCCCCGAAGGCTGCGCTTCCATCCTCTGGAAGACCAGCGACAAGGCGCAGGAAGCGGCCGATGCGCTCGGCATCACGGCGCATCGCCTCAAGGCACTGGGCCTGGTCGACAAGATCGTGAACGAGCCGGTCGGCGGCGCGCACCGCGACCACCGGCAGATGGCGGCGTTCCTGAAACGCGCGCTCAACGACGCGTTCCGTCAGGTCAGCGACCTGAAGCCCAAGGAACTGCTGGACCGCCGCTACGAGCGCCTGCAGAGCTACGGCCGTTTCAACGACACCAAGGCCGATACCGGCCGCTGAGCACCCATGATCGAAGCCTTCGAACGCGCCATCGCCGCGTTCGAGCCGGCGCAATGGCCGCTGGCGGTGGGCTTCAGTGGCGGTGCGGATTCCACCGCCTTGCTGGCCGCATGTGCTGCGCGCTGGCCCGGGCAGGTGGTGGCCTTTCATGTGCATCACGGGCTGCAGGCTGCGGCCGACGATTTCGAGCGGCATTGCAAAGCGGCGTGCGAGCGGCTCGGCGTGCCCTTGGTTGTGCATCGCGTCGATGCACGGCATGCGCCGGGCGACAGCCCCGAAGATGCAGCGCGGCGTGCGCGTTATGAAGCCTTCGCCGTCATGGCCCGCGCCGACAGCGCGCAGCGGCCCGCCATTTCATCGATCGCCCTGGGGCACCACGCCGACGACCAGGTCGAGACGCTCCTGCTGGCCTTGTCGCGCGGTGCGGGGCTTCCGGGCCTGTCGGCCATGCCGGCGCGTGCCGAGCGCAACGGTCTGAGCCTCTACAGGCCGCTGCTGGCGGTGCCCGCCGCCGACATCCGTGCATGGCTTGCACAGCGCGATCTGCCCTGGATCGAAGACCCGAGCAACGGCGACGCCCGCTACACCCGTAACCGGATTCGCGCGGTGCTGCTGCCCGCGCTGGAACAGGCTTTCCCGCAGTTCCGCGCCACCTTCGCCCGCAGTACCGGCCATGTCGCACAGGCGCAGCAACTGCTGGCCGAGCTCGCGGCGCAGGACCTGGGAGCGGTGGGCGACCCGCCCGTCATCAAGGCGCTGCAGGCGCTGTCACGCGCCCGGCAGGCCAACGTGCTGCGCCACTGGCTGATGCAGTCGCACGGCTGCGCGCCCAGCGCCGCGCAGCTCGACCAGCTGCTCGACCAGGTCCGTGCCTGTACCACGCGCGGCCACCGCATCCACCTCAAAGTGGCCGGCGGTTTCGCCGAGCGGAGGGGGGACAGGCTGCATTGGTACAATGCCCCGCCCTCGCCGAAGACTTAGCTCCCACAGCTTGCAGGGCGCCGCCTAGACAGCGGCCCTTTCCTTTTCTCTGATTTCACCCATGGCATTGATCGTTCACAAATACGGCGGTACGTCGATGGGCTCGACCGAGCGCATCCGAAATGTCGCCAAGCGCGTCGCCAAGTGGGCGCGCGCCGGCCACCAGATGATCGTGGTTCCGAGCGCCATGAGCGGCGAGACCAATCGCCTGCTCGGCCTCGCCAAGGAACTGGCGCCGAGCAAACCGGGCGAGGCCCACAACCGCGAACTCGACATGCTGGCATCGACCGGCGAACAGGCTTCGTCCGCGCTGCTGGCCATTGCGCTGCAGGCCGAGGGCATGGAGTCGGTGAGCTACGCGGGCTGGCAGGTGTCGGTACGCACCGACAACTCGTACACCAAGGCGCGCATCGAGAGCATCGACGACACGCGCGTGATGGCCGATCTGAACGCCGGCAAGGTGGTGGTCATCACCGGCTTCCAGGGCGTGGACGACGCGGGGAACATCACCACGCTGGGCCGCGGCGGCAGCGACACCTCGGCCGTGGCCATTGCGGCGGCGATGAAGGCGCACGAGTGCCTGATCTACACCGACGTCGATGGTGTGTACACCACCGACCCGCGCGTCGAGCCCGATGCGCGGCGCCTGACCACCGTGAGCTTCGAAGAGATGCTCGAGATGGCGAGCCTGGGCTCCAAGGTGCTGCAGATCCGCTCGGTGGAATTCGCCGGCAAGTACAAGGTGCCGCTGCGTGTGCTCTCGAGCTTCACCGCATGGGACATCGACATCAATGAAGAGGCCAAGTCCGGCACGCTGATCACTTTCGAGGAAGACGAAAACATGGAACAAGCCGTCGTATCCGGCATCGCATTCAACCGCGACGAAGCCAAGATCTCGGTGCTCGGCGTGCCCGACAAGCCGGGCATCGCGTATCACATCCTCGGTGCCGTGGCGGACGCCAACATCGAGGTCGACGTGATCATCCAGAACCTCAGCAAGGACGGCAAGACCGACTTCAGCTTCACGGTTCACCGCAACGAATACGCCAAGACGATCGACCTCCTGCAGTCGAAGGTCATGCCCTCGCTGGGCGCGACCGAGATCGTGGGCGACACCAAGATCTGCAAGGTCAGCATCGTGGGCATCGGCATGCGCAGCCATGTGGGCGTGGCGAGCAAGATGTTCCGCGTGCTGAGCGAAGAGGGCATCAACATCCAGATGATTTCGACCAGCGAGATCAAGACCTCGGTCGTGATCGACGAAAAATATATGGAATTGGCCGTCCGGGCGCTGCATAAAGCCTTCGATCTGGACCAACCGGCCGCCTGACGGTGGCATAATCTCGGCTTATTTCAGGAACTGTGACCGAGTGGCCGAAGGTGCTCCCCTGCTAAGGGAGTATGGGGTGTAGAGCCTCATCGAGGGTTCGAATCCCTCCGGTTCCGCCAAACAAGAGCCCCTGTAGTTGCAAGACTACAGGGGCTTTTCGTTTGTGGCAGCCGTTTGCCGCGGCCGTACGGTGGTCTGCCCATGTTTTTGCCCACGTTCAGTTGAGCGTTGCTAACCGTCTGTTGTTTGCCGTCGAAATTGACCCAGTTAGCGCAGTAATTTCCGTCTAAGACGTGACCCACGTAAAACCCTACCCTGCTGTTTTTTAAAGCAGGGGATCCTAGGAGTGATAGACGTGGCGACATTGAGTGTCATCAGACGCTGGGCCCTGCGCGAGCAGATGTCCATTCGCGAGATAGCCAGGCGTACAGGCCTGTCTCGCAACACCGTAAAGAAATACCTGCGTGCGGGCGAAGAAATGCCGCACTACGCCAAGCGGGAGAGCTCAAGCAAGCTTGATCCCTATGCCGAGAAGCTCGCGACCTGGCTCGTGATCGAGGCCACCAAATCGCGGAAACAGCGGCGCAATCTGCGGCAGATCCACACACTCAACCTAAAAAGGAGAACATCAAGCACTTACCCACACCGTGAAGCCTTCAGGCTCACAAAGCGGGTGGGTCAGTATTCGATGGAAATCTAGGGTCAGAGATCGGCGGAATCCAACACCTCTGGAGGCTGGATATTTTGAGAAGCGCCTGCGCGTCTTGGACTACATCCTTTTCGGAAAATCCGCTGCATGCTAGGCAAATTACAACTCGCAGCGAATGAGCAGCCCGACCACATCCGGGGCTGCGATTCTCTCAGCCATCACCTAGCGGTCGGTTATGCATCAAGCATGTATTGATCCTATCCGTTCGCAAAGGACCTCCCAGTGAACTTACAAAAACGAAACAACATCCAAGTGGCCGGAAGCGGCCCCGCGACCATATTTTTTGCCCATGGTTTCGGTTGTGACCAGAACATGTGGCGCCTGCTTGAGCCCGAATATCGAAAGGGCTACAAGACTGTGCTGTTCGATCTTGTCGGCAGCGGAGGATCGGACCTGGCATCCTTCGATCCCGAAAAGTATTCATCGCTTGACGGTCATGCGGGTGACGTTGCTGAGATTGTGAAGGCCTACGGGGAAGGCCCCGCCGTGTTCGTTGGGCACTCGGTCAGCGCGATGATCGGCGTCCTCGCAGATCTGGCCAACTCCGGACTCTTTGCTGCGCACGCGATGGTGGGACCCTCGCCGTGCTACATCAATGATGGCGACTATATCGGCGGGTTTGAGAAAGCAGACATTGACTCTTTGCTGCACACCTTAGAAAGCAACTACCTGGGTTGGTCGAGCACGATGGCACCCGCCATCATGGGCGCCCCAGATCAGCCTGAACTCGGCGTTGAGCTGACAAACAGTTTCTGTCGCACAGACCCGGATATTGCGAAGCATTTCGCGCGGGTGACTTTCCTGTCGGACCACCGCGCCGCGGTTGAGAAACTGCAGACACCGTCACTTATTCTTCAATGCGACGACGACCTGATTGCTCCAGTGGCAGTCGGTGAATACATGCACAAGGTAATGCCCAACAGTGTGCTCAAGATAATTGAAAACGTCGGGCACTGTCCGCACCTCAGCCGCCCGGGTCCCAGCAGCGAGGCGATTGATTCTTTTCTTTCGCAGCGCGGCCTGTAGACCGTTTACGTGGCCGCGCTCGACCCCGACTGCGAAGCGCTTCTCGACGGAGCACCCTGCGGGTTGATGGAGACGGATGCAAAAGGTGTTTTCCTGCGCGTGAACAAACCTTTCTGCGCCTGGCTTGGCTACGACAAGGCGGACTTAGTGGGCAAGAAGCGTCTCCAGGAATTGCTGACGATGGGCGCCCGCATCTTTCACCAGACGCACTGGGCACCTCTACTGGAGATGCAAGGGTCGATTTCCGAATTGAAGCTTGACGTCAGGCATCGGGATGGAAGCTCCGTGCCGATGGTCCTGAATGTTGTCCGCCACGGTCAGGGTCCTGGGCACACCCAGGAGGTGGCGGCATTTGTCGCTCACGATCGGGATAAGTACGAGCAAGAATTGCTGCTGTCTCGGAAAAGGCTGGAGGCGCACGTTGCGGAGGTGGAGCGCCTGCAGGCTGAAACCAAAGACAGAGCACTCTTCGCCGAGCAGATGATCGGCATCGTGAGCCACGACCTTCGCAACCCGTTGTCCGCGGTCCATACGGGGATTCAGGTTCTTTACCGACATGCGCCAACAGACAACCAGATGCGCGTGCTGTCGCGAATGGCGCAATCGGTGGAGCGGGCCAATCGGATGGTTGCCGACCTCCTGGATTTCACGGTTGCTCGCGTGGGAAAAGGCATTGCGATCAACACCCGCCGAGTCGATCTTCACGAAGTCGTGGCGCAGAGCGTGGCCGAACTCGCGCTGGCGTTTCCAGAACGAACGCTGCGCCATGAGACGTTGGGCGACGGCGAGTGCAGTGTCGACCCTGATCGGCTGTCGCAACTCGTCGGCAATCTTGTAGCAAACGCCGTAGCCTACGGCGATGCAAGCCGCGAAGTCTCCGTCAAGACCTCGGTGCTGGGTCCATCCATCCAGATTTCTGTGCACAACTGGGGGCCAGGCATACCCCACCATGTGCTCTCCTCCTTATTTCAACCAATGGTGCGCGGCACGGTTGCCGGTTCTGGGCGGAGCGTGGGTCTCGGCCTCTTCATCATTTTGGAGATTGCCAGAGCCCACGGTGGCACGGTGAATGTCGAGTCAAGCGACGACCGAGGCACGACCTTTTTAGTAGCCATTCCTGTGCAGCAGTAAATTGATCGGTAGGCGATCGAGCTCGCGCGTGGTAGCGCAGGGCGGGTCGTCTTGGACGGGGCGAAGATGACGCACTTTTTAAGCGGGAAAAGGCACTGAACCGACCACTCGTCGGGTTTGAGGTGACCAGCAGCGTTCTCGTCCTTGCCGGCTTTCCCGCCTTCATCCGCTTCCTCGGCCCCCAGGGTGACACGCTCGGGATCTGGCGCATTCTGCTGTTCAGGCGGGGCGCTCGCCACCGCCTCAGCCAGCCGTAGATGCGTGGGCGGTCGGTTTTTCGAGGAGGCCGCTGCTGCGCGCCAAGGCTGTCCATGGGCATACATCTCCTAGCAAGGCCCGCCAGTCATCGCTTTTCATACCCGAGAAGCTTCATCGCGCCTGCCAGCGGCTGGCGCGTCGTCCAGTACTTCTTCCAGGGGTCAACGGTCTGGAAAGACAGATGCTCGCGCGCGGTTCGCACGTTCCACTGCGACCCACTTTTGAGCGCCCCGAGGTCGTCCCACGCGATTGGCATCGAAACGCCCAGGCCAGGCCTCGCACGTGCGGAGAAAGCGGCGGCGGTGGTCGCGCCGTGGCCGTTGCGCAAGTAGTCCACGAACAGCTTTCCTACCCGGTTGCTCGGTCCGCTCTTGGCCACGAAGCGTGCGGGGATCGTCCTGGCCAGGTGCTGCACGATGGCCTGCGAGAAGCCCTTGACGGTGTCGTAGTCGTAGCGCGGCGCCAGGGGGACGACGACGTGCAGCCCTTTGCCGCCGCTGGTCTTCAACCAAGCCTGGAGGCCGAGTGCTTCGAGCATTGCCCGCACCAGCGTGGCGGCTTCCTGGATGTGACCCCAGGTGGTCCCGTCGCCCGGGTCGAGGTCGAAGATCATCCGGTCCGGCTTGTCGATGGACTTGGCCATCGAGTTCCACGTGTGGAACTCGATCACGTTCATCTGGGCCGCGCCCGCCAGTGCCTTCGCGTTGCCCACTTCGAGCAGCGAGGCGTGGCCTGGCCACAGAGTCTCCGGCAGTTCGGTGATGCCGGGCACGCCGATCTTTTCGCCGTGCTTCTGGAAGAACAGCTCGCCGGTCACGCCGGAAGGCCCGCGCACCAGGGAGCAGGGGCGGCCCTTCAAATGCGGCAGGATGAATTCGGCGACAGATTCGTAGTAGCGCACCAAGTCCAGCTTGGTGACGCCGGTGGTCGCATCGATGACTCGTTCGCCATGGCTCACCTTGATGGAAGCCCCCGACGCGGATCCGCCCGTTTCTTTGCCAGCCGCGGTGGCCGCCGGCGCGCCGATGGCCTTGGGCCGCTCGCGCACGATCGTCTTGGCGGATTTGTCGTCGCGCAGTCCGATGAAGGAGGCATGGCGTATCTGCTCGTCCGGCGTCCATTCTGCAAAGCTCACCTCGGCCAGCAGCTGCGGCTTCACCCAGCGCTCGGTACCGGCCTTGCGCTTGGACCACCGCCCGGGCGTGGTGTCGCCCTTCTCGAAAGGCGAACGCGGGATCGCGAGCGGCAATAGCTTCTGTTTGATGTCGTGGGCTTCCTCGCCGCTCCAGCCGGTACCTACGCTGCCCACCGAGGCCAGCTTGCCGGACGCGTCATGGATGCCCAGCAGCAGGCTGCCGACCTGGTCAGTGCCATCAGTGCGGTCGGTGTAGCCGCAGATCACGAACTCTTGGCGCAGCTTGCACTTGAGCTTGAGCCAGGTCTCGCTGCGCCGCGACACGTAGGGTGCGTCGGCGCGCTTGGCGATCACGCCTTCCATCTGCATCTGGCACGCCGAGCGCAGCAGCGAGGCCGGATCGGCGTCGAAGTTGTCGCTGAACCGCACGTGCTCGGTCGCTTTCTCCGCGAGAAATTCCTTGAGCAGTTGCCGACGTTCCCGCAGCGGCAGCGCCCGCAGGTCATGGCCTTCGAAGAAGGGCGCATCGAACACGAAGAAGACGATGCGGTCGGTGCCGCGGCCGCGATCGAACGCGTTCTGCAGCGCGTTGAAATCGGGCGAGCCGTTGGCGCCCAGCACCACGATCTCGCCGTCGAGGAACGACGAGCGAAGGCCCTGCGTGCCAAGTTCGTCCACCAGCGCCGGCATCTTCGCGGCCCAGTCGTGCCCGCCGCGCGTGACCAGCGCGACCTTGCCCTTGTCGAGCCTGGCCATCAGGCGATAGCCGTCGAACTTGATTTCGTAGAGCCAATCGCCGACGGATGGAACTCCGGCGGCCAGGGTCGCGAGCTGCGGCTTGATCTCGGCCGGCAGCGCTGTCTTGCGTGCGCCCCCGATGGATTTCGCGGCGGGCTTCGGTTTCGCGGCGGCTTCGGGCGTGCTGCGGTGTGGTTTTCGGAGCGGCTTGGCGATCACGCTGTCGGGCAGCGCGCTCACCACGTCGTAGTCGGCATGGGGACGCGCGTGTTCGTCCTTCTTCTTGAAGAGAATCCACGGCTCCTGCCGCTCGCCACCCTTGGCGATGTTGACTAGCTCCCACAGGCCTTCGAGCTTCTGGCCATGCAGCCTGAACACGAGCTTGCCCGCGGCCAGCCCCGCGCGCGGATCGCCGACGGGCTCCCAGGTGCCGTTGTCCCAGACGATCACGGTGCCCGCGCCGTACTGCTTCGGTGGAATGGTGCCTTCGAAGGACGAATAGGAGATCGGATGGTCTTCCACGTGGATGGCCATGCGCTTTTCCTTCGGGTCGAAGCTCGGCCCCTTGGGCACGGCCCAGGACACCATCACCCCGTCGAGCTCGAGCCGGAAGTCGTAGTGCAAGCGGGATGCCGCGTGCTTCTGCACCACGAACGTGAGCGCGTGCGGGCTTGGCGTGCCGCCATCGGTCGGCTCCGCCGTGACGGCGAAATTGCGCTTGGCCTTGTACGTCGAAAGCGCGTCACCCTTGGCCATCGGTTGCTCGTGCCTCCAGGCGTTGCGGCGGGCAGGAGCCGGCTACGCCGCTTTGCGAGCCTTGGGGACGGCCTTCTTGGTCGCCGCCTTACGGGTGGCTCCGCCGGACTTGGCTGCCTTGTTAGCCCCAGCCTTCTTGCTCGCTGGCGCGCCAGACTTCGCGGTCTTGCTGCCGCCCTTGAGGCTGCGCTGCAGCAGCTCGGTCAGGTCGATCACGTTCGAGCTTTCCTCGGGCGCCTCTTCCTCGGGCTGGATGACCGTTTCGGTGTCGCCGGCTTTCACCTTCTTCTGCACGATCTTCATCACCGCGTGCTTGAACTCGTCCTTGAAGTCCTCAGGGTCCCACTTGCCGGACATGTCGCCTACGAGCTGCTCGGCCATCTTCATTTCGGTCGCGCTCACATTGGCGCCCTTGACGCCGGCCGCGGGCAGATCGAGGCCTTCGAGCGTCTTGACCTCATCGCCCCAGCGCAGCAGGTTGAGCACCAGCGCCTTGCCCGAGGGCACGAGCACCGCCAGGTGCTGCTTGGTGGCGATCACCACCTTGGCCAGACCGACCTTGCCAGACTTAATCAGCACCTCGCGCAGCAGCGCGTAGACCTTCTGGCCCTTGTTGATCGGCGCCACGTAGTACGGGCGTTCCAGATACACGAAGGGGATTTCGTTGGCGTCGATGAAGCGCTGGATCTCGATCGTCTGGGTGGTGCGCGGATACACGGCCTCGATCTCGTCGGGCGAAATCACGACGTACTTGCCGTCCTCGTACTCGAAGCCCTTGACGATGTTGTCCTTGTCGATCTCCTTGCCCGTCTTCTTGTTGATGCGCTTGTAGCCCACCGGATCCATGCTGCGCTTGTCGAGCCAGTCGAAATCCACGCCCGACTCTGTGCTGGCCGTGTGCAAGCCAACCGGGATGTGGACCAGCCCGAACGTGATGGCACCTTTCCAGAGGGTTCTGCTGCTCGTGGCCATGGTCGTTCCTTCGCTGGCGGGAAAAAGGGGAAGCCGGCAATAACCGGCGAATCGAGCATCGGTTCGGTCGCTGCAGCGGGTTGTCGGACACGACCGGTGCCGCTGGGAGGACAGGCCGCACAGCGCATGCGGCACGCGCGGTGGCTACTTCATCAGGCCGAAGCCGAAGACGGTCCTGCCGCTCGTCTTCACGGGCGGCTTTTCGTCGCGATGCTTTGCCGGTGCAGGGCGGGAAGGGCGCTTGCGCGGGTGTGCGCCTTCGGGCTCGGGAGAATCGGCTTCGGGCTTGGCCTCGGATTCGGCGGTTGTCCGAGGCCCCACGTCCAGGTCGTCGATGAGCGATTCGAGCGCGACCAGACCGTCCGCCATCGACGCCTTGTAGCTCTTCAAGGCCTTGCGGGCGCGTTTGAGCACAGTCCACCGATCGTCGCCGGCATTCACATCGGCTTCGCTGAGCACCCATTCGAATCCAGCCGTCTTGGCTTCCTCGACATGGATGGCGATCCGCCGCAGTGAAGGGCGCGCTTTGGTGCTCATGGTCGTTTGCTCGGTTGGGAGGTACCGCTCGACTGCTGCTTCGGCCACGATGAGCGCAATCCTTCTCGACCGCAGCTACAGCGCGAGCGCCACCGGGCGTGGAACGAATATGCGGTCATGAGTCGGACGGCATGACCGCTGCCGAACTCACGCGCTACAGACCGACGGCTCTAGCCGCGGCCCATGTGCCGAAGCCACGGCTGCTTGGAAAGGCGGGCCCTGTCGCCGGAGCCGATGGCTGGGCTGTTGCTCACGGCATTTGCCTAGTGGAAGAACAAGGCGATCAGAATGATCACCGGGATCGGGACACCAAGAAATAAAAGCAAAAGCGAACGCATGGAAGTCTCCTTGCAAGTGGTGAAGTGTGATGGTGTTCAGAGATCGCGGCGGCGGCCGCCGCTGGTGGCTGCAAAGCTCGCGACAAAGGCGCCGATGAGCATTGAGATCACAAGCCATAGCGAGCCATAGGCCGAGGCCTTGCGCGCCGCATCTGCTGCTTCCTTGGCCTTCGCCTGTGCGTCCTTGAGGGTGGCCTGGGCCTTCGCGTACGTATCGTTCACACGCTTCTCCGCATCCTGTTGGCTGAGGCCCGTGCGCTGCGCGACGACCTGGCCCGCGTACCGCGCGTCTTCCGGAGGAAGCGCGCCGGTGCGGATGCTGTTCAGGAAGATTCGGCTGATCTCCGCGTTGCTCGAAGCCGTGTTGCCATTGGGCGCTGCGGCCGCCGTTGTGGGTGCCATGCCGTCGGCAGGCGCCGCGGGCGTGCCGACGGAGTCGCGGCGGAACAGCGAGTCGATGAAATAGTTCATCGGGCCCGTGCTGCTCTCCGAGCCTGCCGGCGATCCAGCCGCGCCTGCGCTGGCGGCGGTGGCAGCTGTCGCCGCGCCGCCGGCCACCGTGGCGCCCGCCTGGGCGCCGGCGCCGAGGATCGAGCCGACGACCGACCCGAGCAATGCCGCCGTCAGCAGCGTTGCCACAGCCCACGCGAGGAAGCCGTGGGCCGTGTCGCGAAAGTACACCTCATCGCTGTGGACGCCGGCCCATTTGGTACGCAGCCGGCCGGCGAGGTAACCGCCCATGCCCGACGCGGCGATCTGCGTGAAGGTGAGCCAGAGGATGGTTGCAATGCCGATGGTTGCGGCACTCGCGCCGCGGTCGGTCCAGGGGCTGATCGACGACATGCCCAGGCCCGTGCCTAGAAGCAGAAGAATGAGCGACAGCGACGCGGCTCCTACCGCACCAGCGAGGATCGCGCCCCACGACACGCCGCTCTGGCTTGCGGCCCCTTCGATCATGTTGACCGGTGAATCGACGCCGTACTGGGCCATGTCTGCTCCTTGTTGTGGAAGCCTGACTTTTTGACGCGCGATGCCCGGCTTCAGTCGGTTCGTTGCGCAAGCCGAGGTAGGCAGCGATCCCGTCCGGTTTGATTTCGCCTACACGAGATGCCCGTGCCACCCGACAAGGTGGTTGAGCGGGCTTCGCCCAAATGTCTCCTTCGCAACCCCCTTCCTTCGCGGCCCCCCTTCTACACACGCCGAAATAGGAAATAAGAAATAGGAGAACGTCGATGCAACC
Source organism: Variovorax sp. RKNM96 (assembly GCF_017161115.1). Taxonomy (GTDB): domain Bacteria; phylum Pseudomonadota; class Gammaproteobacteria; order Burkholderiales; family Burkholderiaceae_C; genus Variovorax. Next base: position 2,982,166 of record NZ_CP046508.1, read on the forward strand.
GATGAACCCCATGAAGGCCATGGCCCCGATGAAGCCGGTGCCCGCGCCCGACGACAGCTGGTGGCCCGAAGGGCTGTCGAATCCGTCGAGTACTGGCGGTCAGAACGGTGTTCGATACGCCTTCTTTCCCGATCATCGACGGCTTGCTGTCGAGCAGAACGGCAAGGTCAGGCAGTACGACACCGGCAGCCATCGGATCTCCGGCGTGAGCCAGCAGCAGAACGCAGAGGGCGGAGCGCCCACCTTCGCGAGCCAGGATGGGCCGGTGAGTCTCGCCTCGCTCAAGGAAGTCAGCTAGAGGCGTTGTCCAGGCGATGGGCCAGGAAGAACCGCAGCATCTCCCGGCTGGCATCGATGCCATCAGGCTGGGTATAGCTGCCTTGCGCGCTGCCGCCCGACCATGCGTGGCCGCCCCCGTGGATGCGCCAGTGCTCGGCATCGCCGTGCTTTGTGGACGCCGGGTAGAGCGTTCGCGTAAAGCCTTGTCCCGCAGGCGATCGGCCTTCGCGCACTTCGCCCGATGAGGCGTCGGCGAGGATGGCCAGCCCGTTATTCGAGTGCACCGTCGTATCGGCATCACCGTGGAAAACGATGGTAGGCCGCAAGGCCGGATCCGCGGCGGGACGAGCAGCCATTGCGCCGGTTCGCATCACGTTCAGTGCCGACATCATGTCGTGGGCCGCACCATGTGCAAGCCCCGAGTGCACGCCGACTGCCGCGTAGACGTCGGGGTAGCAATGGCCCAGCACGTCCGCCATTGCGCCGCCCGCCGACAGGCCTGCCACGTAAATCCGGCTGCGGTCCGCATGCTGTTGGTCGGCGATGTGCAGCGTGAGCGCGGCGATCGATGCCGGCTCGCCGCGTCCGCGCTGCTGATGTTGGGTCTTGAACCAGTTCCAGCATTTCTGGCCGTGGGCCCGCTGCGCCTGTTCGGGGTACAGCACGATCACCCCGCGTTCGCGCGCGTGCTCGTTCATGCGCGTGCCGGCCGCAAAGTCCGCCGCGTCCTGAGTGCAGCCATGCAGCATCACGACCAGCGGCCGCGGAGTCGCGGGCTGTCCGGCGGCTGCCGCGGGCACGAAGAGCATGTAGTCGATCGTGCGGCCCTGGTGCGCGAAGGTGCCCCGCGTCCATCGGTCGATACCTTCCGATTTGCGGGGGGAAGGCGCTTCGCGTTCGACGTCGGCCACCCGGGTCTCGACGTCGATGACATCTGCGTCGGTCGTCGAGGGAAGCGGCGCGGCGGGCGACGCCGGCGACGCCTCGGCGGCGCCGCGCAATGCGCGCTGGATCGCATCGGTGGCTTCGGCCAGGCGACCATGGCGGGTGAGGTGGGCTGCCTCGGTCATGAGGCCCGTGAAAAGAGGATTCATTGGACGGCCCGGTGTGTGTTGATCGGTGTTCAGCGGATACGGCCGGCCAACGCGGCTTTGACGGCCGGTGACGCGTGGAATGCGCCGAGCACGGTGATCGAGTCGATGACCGAGCCGGCGAGCGCGGGGCTCACGTCGGGCGCGAGGACTGCCAAGCCGAGCACGCGGATCTGAAGCGTCTGGCCCGCGGCGCGCACGGCCTCGAGGTCTGCAGCTGAAAAGCTTTGCAGCCCGAGCACCAGCATCTTGCGCGAGACGGCCTGCCGCAGCACGTCGGTGTGCGACGCGAGGTGCGTGCGGATGGCGGTGCGGATGAAATCCGTGCGGTTCGAATAGAAGCCCTCCGCCACGAGGAGGTCGATGTGGCCCAAGTCGACGAAACCCATGTTGATGGTGATCTTCTCGGACTCGGGAGTCTTGAGTACGACTGGTGGGGGTGGGGCTTTGACTGGCATGCGCCATCCTATCACCATCCATGTGGATGGTTTATGGATGTTTTTTACGGTCTTCCTTCGGCTCACGGTGGAGCGGCCTACGCGTCGGTCGTCCCATTCCTACCGCGCCGCATCGCCGCTCCGTTCAGATTTGGGTCGGCAACATCGAAAGGAATGCCCTATGGATGCCAAGGTGTCACCCGCTCCCGGCAATAACTCGGCTTCCAGCACGCCACCCGAAGCCTGTGCCATCGACATCGATGTCAACGGCACCATGCACACCTTGAAGGTCGAGCCGTGGGTTACCTTGCTCGATCTGCTGCGTGACCGCCTGGGGCTCACGGGCACGAAGAAGGGCCGCGACCACGGCCAGTGCGGCGCCTGCACGGTGCTGGTAGACGGTCAGCGGATCATGATGGCTCCTGTCGGCTCAAGCTCAGGGAACCGCCATGTCCTTTGATCTCAACCGCTTCGTTCTAGCGCAGGAGCCCGTTTACAAAACCGTGTGTGAAGAGCTCGCGGCAGGGCGGAAGACCACGCACTGGATCTGGTTCATCTTCCCGCAATTGAAGGCCCTCGGGCGAAGCCCGACGGCCAAGTTTTTCGGCATCGAGGGCATCGAGGAGGCGAGGGCGTATTGGGCCCATCCTTTGCTGCGCAGCAGGCTGTTGCAATGCGCACGCTTGGTCCTTGAAGTTCGTGGACGCACCATCCATCAAATTTTCGGATCCCCGGACGACATGAAGCTGTGTTCATGCGCGACGCTGTTTTCCGAGGCGGCGCCGCAGGACACCGCCATGAAGGAAATCCTGGAACGCTACTACGAGGGCATCCCGGACAACACCACGCTCACCTTGCTCAAGTCGCAACGGCCGTAACCGGACGCACGCGGGTCACATAGTCCGGATGAAAGCAGCGCTCGGTTGCATCGGCAAAGCCGACGGTGACCGACCCGCCATCTGAAGCGATGGCAACCGCGGGGCCGAACCGCTTGACCCTCACCGGATCGCCAGCGGCGAAGGCGCGCGATTGGTCGCCGGTGCGCCACCGATGCGCATTTTTCCTACATCCGCTCCTGAATCACACACCTAGTCTCGGCGTCCCATCTAGGAGAGACCCATGGCTAAGAAACCGTCCGCTTCCGCACCACCCGCAGCCGAGCTCGACGCCGCTCGTGCCGCAGCCCGCAACACCGACAGTGGGCCCGCGAACCCCGCGCCGCCCGCTGCTGGCAAAGGCGATCTCCCCGCGCAAAAGGCCATCGATACGCAGAAGCTCGCCAGCGGCATGCAGGCGAATGCCAACAAGCCCTCGGAGTACGGTGAGGAGAACGCAGGCTCGACACCTGCAGGCGCTACGATCGCGCCGCCCTCGCCGTTGCCCGGAGTGAGCACGCTGTCCGAAAAGAACTTTTCCAACAAGACAGGCGCCATGGCCCACGAAGGTGTGAACGCGACCATCGACACGCTGGATCGGGTCCGCGTGGACTCGAGCGGGCAGACGCTGACCACCAATCAGGGGGTGGCGGTGGCCGACAACCAGAACTCGCTCAAGGCAGGCGCCCGGGGGCCGGCGCTGCTCGAAGACTTCGTCCTGCGCGAGAAGATCACTCACTTCGACCACGAGCGCATTCCGGAACGCATCGTCCATGCGCGAGGCTCCGGTGCGCACGGATTCTTCGAGTGCTATGAACCGCTGACGAAATTCACGAAGGCGGCCCCCTTCAAGGAAGCCGGCAAGATCACGCCGGTGTTCGTTCGCTTCTCCACCGTGGCTGGCGAGCGCGGGTCCAAGGACACTGCGCGCGACGTGCGCGGTTTCGCGGTCAAGTTCTATACCGACGAAGGCAACTGGGACCTGGTCGGCAACAACATGCCTGTCTTCTTCATCCAGGACGCGATGAAGTTTCCGGACCTTGTGCATGCGGTCAAACCCGAGCCGCACCATCAGATGCCGCAAGCAGCCAGCGCGCACGACACGTTCTGGGATTTCGTGTCGCTGATGCCGGAGTCGACGCACATGCTCATGTGGCAGATGTCCGATCGGGCGATTCCGCGCAGCTACCGGATGATGCAAGGCTTCGGCGTCCACACGTTCCGCCTGGTCAACGAGGCAGGTGAGAGCTTCCTCGTGAAGTTTCATTGGCAACCGAAGCTGGGCACGCATTCGTTGGTCTGGGAAGAGGCCGTAAAGATCTCTGGCGCTGATCCGGATTTCCACCGGCGCGACCTGTGGGAAGCCATCGAAGCTGGCGAGTACCCGGAGTGGGAACTGGGCCTGCAGATCTTCACTGAGGAGCAGGCGGAGCAGTTCAGCTTCGACATCCTAGATGCCACCAAGCTCATCCCGGAGGAGCTGGTTCCTGTGCAGGTCGTCGGTCGCATGGTGCTCAACCGCAACCCGGACAACTTCTTTGCCGAGACGGAACAGGTGGCGTTCTGCACCGCCCACATCGTTCCCGGACTCGACTTCACCAACGATCCGTTGTTGGCCGGACGCATCCACTCCTACGTCGATACCCAGATCACCCGGCTGGGCGGGCCGAACTTTCAAGAGCTGCCAATCAACGCGCCGATCGCGCAGGTGCACAACAACCAGCGCGACGGCATGCATCGTCAGGCGGTCAACCGTGGCCGCGTGGCGTACGAGCCTAATTCCCTCGCCGGCGGCTGCCCGTTCCAGGCCGGCGCAGCTCAGGGCTTCACCAGCGTGGCCAGGCGACTGGATGCGAAAGAGAGCGCGGACAAGGTCCGGGTCAAACCAGAGAAGTTTGCCGACCACTACACGCAGGCCCGGCTGTTCTTCGAAAGCCAGACAGAAGTGGAGAAGGCGCACATCGGCAACGCTTTTCGCTTCGAGCTTTCCAAGGTCACTGTTCCGGCGATCCGCCAACGCGTGGTGGCCAGCCTGCTCAACGCGGCCCCTGACCTGGCGCAACGGCTGGCCCTAGACCTGGGCATGGAGCTGCCGGCGCCTTTGCCCAAAGCGTTGGAAAACCCTGCGCCACCCGAGGTGGAGACGTCGTCAGCGCTATCGCTGATGGCTCGACCGGGTGACGGTGGCATCCGCACACGGAAGGTGGCAGTCCTCATTGACCACGGCGTCGAAGGCGCTTCTCTACAGAAGCTGGTGTCATCCCTTGTGGCGGAGGGCGCTGTCCCGCGTCTTGTAGCCGCTCGGCTCGGAACCTACGTCGGCGCTGGCGGCGAGAAGTTCGAAGCGGACGCCACCATGGAGAACTCGCCCGGCTTTCTGTTCGATGCGCTTGTCCTGCCCGATGGCGAAGCCGCTGTGGCGGCTCTCGACCAAGACGCCCACACGCAGGAGTTTCTTCGCGACCAGTACTGGCACTGCAAAACCATCCTCGCCTTCGGTGCGTCCGAAGCGTTGCTGGCCGAGGCGCAAATTCCGATGACGATGCCGAATGGTTCAGTCGATCCGGGACTCATCTTGGCGGACGTCGCCGCGGCTGACGATGGGATCGCCGCGTTCATTTCGGCCATGGGTGCGCACCGTCACTTCGGACGGGAAAACGATCCGCCCAGGGTCTGACCGCTGCACCCAGCACCGCCTGTTATGGGCGGGCTGCGGCTGCAGCGCTTCGGCGACAGATCCAGTGCGTTAGGTTTGGGGTTAGGGCGGCGTCATTGCCGCCCTTTTTTGCGCTGCCGTGGCCCAGGTTGCAGGAATTGGCTAACGCCCCGGCTCTCCCCTGGGCAGTTGGAGCACGGGCTTGTTTCCGGGTTGGGAAATACTGCTCCAAGGACTCAATGTCCTGGTTTCGTTGGGCATCCTGACCTTGCTCTTCGCGATGATCTTCAAGTTCATGCCGAGCGATCCACTTGGCCAGCGTTGATGCAGCGCGCACCGTGCATGCGTGGCACAGCCAGTCGGACGTCCGATTGGAAAAGCGTGACCGAGCCGCAACATTGCAAGAAGAAGTAAGGTGCAATCGCTGGCGAGACGACGCAAAATCCGCCGCGACCCGGCAATGCATCTGGCCGCACAAGCCGTGCGATCACCGGGAGGACGCGCCATGAAAACCGGTAGACCCAAAGTAGCAACCTGGGCAGCTTCGCCCACAAAGGCAAGCCTTTCGTACCGCACGACGCGCAACGCGACGTGCCACCGCCAAACCTGATGCGTCTTCTGCAGTTGTCCCACGCACCGTGCGCGACTTGGCCGGATCCCCGCCAGGTACGCCTGACGCTGCAGCCTGGCCCGAGCTGATCTCATCCATTCTTCGTCGCCCCGACAGCGGGCGCTCGTTCTTCACTTCGCACAGAGGACCCCGCCCATGAATCGCACCTACAAGTCACTTTGGAACGCCGCAACGGGCGCATGGGTGGCGGTTTCGGAGAACGCCAGTGCCCGCGGAAAGCGCAGCCGCTCCCGCGTGCACACGAGCCATGCGGTCGCCGCTTTGCTGGCCGTGGGCGCCTTTGGCATGAGTGGCTCTGCGCAGGCGAATTGCGTCACGACGGGCGCTGTCATTGATTGCAGCGGCGTCTCGGCGACTCCGGTGTACATGGACAAAAGTGCGGTGCTCAACAACACCGGCACGCTCGGACAGTCGACATTGGGGACGACCGGCGTCACCACGAATGCCACCATCCCCAGCACCATCAACAACAGCGGCACCATCCTCGGTGAGGACGGGATCGGCCTGAACGCCGTCGACGTCGTCAACAACGCGGGCGGCCACGTCACGGCCTTGCGCACGGGCATCATCGGCAACGGGGGGGCCGCGACATTGAGAAATACCGGTGGTGCAAGTGTCGAAGGCACAAGCGGATATGGCGTTCTCTTCTATGGTGGCGGCTCGGTCCTGAACGCGGGCAATAGTTCCATCGTTTCGAAGGCTGCTGCTGCAATCGCTTTGGGCGGCGCTGGCGAAGTCGTGAACGAAGCGGGCTCGACCATCACGGGCGTCGGCTACGCGGTACTGGTGCAGGCGGGCAACGCCAAGCTGAGCAACGCTGGCCAAATGAACGGCGCCGTCGACTTGCGGGGCGCGGTGAATGACGTGACGCTTTTTACGGGCAGCCAGATCGACGGCTTTCTGCTGATCGATGCGGCAAACAACACCACCTCCACGTTGACATTGACGGGCGCCGGCACTCAGCTCTACTCGCAAGCGGTGACCGGCGGCACGTTCTTTGGCGGCAAGCTCGTCAAGGATGGCATCGGCACCTGGACGCTCGATCGCGCCATCGGTGCGAACAGCGTGGACATCCAGGCAGGCACGCTGGCCATGGGGTTGACCAACGTCTTCAACGCCAGCACGCCGGTGGGCGTCGGCGCCGGCGCCACCCTTGACCTGAGGGGCTTCGACCAGACCTTCGGTTCGCTGGCGGGCTCCGGCAACGTCGCGCTTGGCAGTGCCGCGCTCTCGGTTGGCGGCCCCGGCGTGGACACGGTGTTCTCCGGCACCGTTTCAGGCAAGGGCAGTCTGGCCGTGACGGGTGGCACGCTCGCCTTGACGGGCAACAACACCTTCGAAGGCGGACTGGCGGTGAACAGAAGCACGCTGCTCGCCGGCAGCGACGCCAATCTTGGCGCGGCAGGCAGCAAGGTCAGCCTGAACGATGGCACGCTGCGTGCCACCGGTGCGTTCACGGTGGCCCGCGATGTGTTCATAGGCGGTGTCGCGACGATTGACACCAACGGCTTCGATCTCACGCTGACTGGTGCGCTGCGCTATCAGGGTGTCTTCGGTCAGTTCGAGAAAGACGGCCTGGGCACGCTGACGCTGGAGAGCGCGGGCAGCGACTACGTGGACCCCACGATCGTCAACGCCGGCACGCTCGCGCTCAAGGGCGCGGGCACCGTCGGCCGGCAAGACGTTTCCGTGGCGGCCGGCGCGACGATCGATGTCTCGCAGACCACCAACGGCGCATCGTTGAATTTCCTTCGTGGCGCCGGCACGGTCGCCATCGGCAGCAAGACCCTCACGACCAACAACGCCTCGAGCACAACCCAGTTCGACGGCGTGATCCAGGACGGCGGCATCGGCGGCGGCAAGGGCGGGGCGCTGCATATCCTGGATGCCGGAAGCTGGACGCTCACCCAGGCGCAAACTTACACCGGCGGTACCACGCTCGATACAGGCAATCTGTACCTCACCGGCAACGGCGCGCTTGCGGCGGGCACCGCCCTCACGCTCGGCGACGGCGCGTTGTTCGATGTGAGCGGTTCGAAGGCGGCGGCCCTCACGCTGGGCGACCTCAACGGCGGGACAAGTTCGATCGTCCTGGGCGACAAGGCCCTGACCCTGGGCACCGCCAACGACACGGTCTTTGCGGGCGGCATCGAGGGCGCAGGCGCGACCCTCGTCAAGCAGGGCACCGGCACGCTGATGCTGGACGGGTTCAATACCTACACCGGCCTCACGTCGGTGCAGGCCGGCAAGCTGGTGGTCGGCGGCGACAGTTCCACAGGCGCGCGCCTCAGCGGCGCGGTCGACGTGGCTTCGGGCGCAACCTTGGGAGGCCGCGGGCGCATAGGCGGCGACGTGGCCCTTGCCTCGGGTGCGCACCTCGCGCCGGGCAACTCCATCGGCACGCTCACCATCGACGGCAGCCTGGACCTGGCCAAGGGCAGCGTGCTCGACTTCGAATTCGGCGCGCCCGGCGGCAGCTTCTCGGTGCCGGGGGCGGGCGACAGCGTCGCGGTCGGCGGCAATCTCACGCTCAGCGGTGCCACGCTCAATGTGACGGACACCGGCGGCATGGGGGCCGGTCTCTACCGGCTCTTCAGCTACGGCGGAACGCTCACGCAGAGCAACGGCGGCATTGCGCTGGGCAGCGTGCCGGCTGGCGGCAGCCTGTCGCTCCAGTACCTTGCGGCGAGCAAGCAGGTCAACCTGATCAACACGGCCGGCTTGACGCTGAACTACTGGAACGGCAACGGCCTCGCCAATGCGTCGCAGATGGGCGGCGGCGACGGCACCTGGAGCACCACGCAACCGAACTGGACCGATGCGACGGGTTCCGTCACATCGGTGATGCAACCCCAGCCGGCTTTCGCCATCTTCGGTGGCGCAGCCGGCAAGGTGGTGGTCGACAAGAGCGCCGGGGCCGTCTCGGCCACGGGCATGCAGTTCGCGAGCGACGGCTACCGGCTGTCCGGCGACACGATCACGCTGGTCGCCGACAAGGCCGCGCCGGGCCCGGTCGAGGTCCGCGTCGGCGACGGCAGCGCGGGAAGCTCCGCCTGGAATGCGGGCATCGCGAACGTCATCGCGGGCACCGACGGTGTCCTGAAAACCGGCGCCGGCACGCTGGCGCTCTCGGGCGCCAACACCTACTCCGGCGGCACCACCGTGCGCGGGGGCGCGCTGCAGATCGGCGCCGACAACAACCTGGGCGCGGCCAGCGGCGGCCTCACGCTGGACGGCGGCACGCTGCGCGTCGCGGGTGCGGCGGGCCCCGTGGCCATCGACTCCAAGCGCGCGATCACGCTCGGCGCGGCGGGCGGCACGTTGGACCTCGTGGGCAGCTCGTTCGGTGCGGCCGGCGGCATCACCGGCGGCGGCGGCCTCACGGTTCAGGGCAACGGCGGCATCCTGAGCCTGACCACCGCCAACAGCTACGCCGGCAGTACGACGCTGCAGGACGGCGCGAGCATCTTCGTCTACGGCGGCGCCACCCTCGGTCAGGGCCCGGTGCAGCAGCAAGGCAATGGCACTCGCCTCGCGTTCGGCGACGGCGCTGACGCCGGCACCAACAGCTACCGGGTCGGCCGCACCGGCAGCGCCGACAGCGGCAACGTGCTGTCGTTCGACGGGACTGCCACGGCCTCCACCGCCAAGCTCTCGCTCAACGGTGCCGGCTGGCAGACGCCGGGCGCGAACACGCTGGTCTTTGGCGGTGCCAGCACCGCGGCCAGCGCCACCATCACCAATCTGGGCGGCACGGTCGACTTCACGCAGACTGGCAACGCAGGCAGCGCCACCATCTTCAACGGCGACAAGAGCCTGGTGCGCTTTGCGAACGCCGCATCGGCGGGAAGCGTGAACATTGGCAACCTCGACGGCGGTACCGCGTACTTCGCGGACACCGCCTCGGCCGCGAACGCGCAAATCACCAACGCCAAGGGCGGAACCGTCGACGTGTCGGGCGTCACGTCCAAGGCCGGCATCGCGATCGGCGCGCTCTCGGGCGCGGGCGGCGTGGTGCTGGGGGCCACCCAACTTACGGTCGGCGGCCTGAACACCAGCGACGTCATCGCCGGCGTGGTCAGCGACAAGGGCAGCCAGTTCGCGCAGCCGGGCGCGGGCACCGGCGGCTCCATCGTCAAAGTCGGCAGCGGCACGCTCACGCTCTCGGGCGCCAACACGTACACGGGTGGCACGGCGCTGCGCCAAGGCCGGCTGAATGTCGGCCACAGCCAGGCGCTGGGCACCGGCGTGCTGACCATGGACGACGACACCACGCTCGGCTTCGGTGCGAACAACCTGACGATCGCCAACGCGATCCAACTCACGGGGCAGAACGATCCCATCATCGACACCGGCGCCTTCAATGGCACGTTGGGCGGCGCGATCAGTGGCGGCGGCTTCATCACCAAGCAGGGCACGGGCACGCTGACGCTGTCGGGGGCCAACAGCTACACCGGGGCGACGAACGTCGCGCAGGGGTCGTTGAAGGCCGGCGTGGCGAACACCTTCAGCGCGGGCTCGGCCCACAGCGTGGCGACGGGTGCGACGCTCGACCTCGCGGGCTTCAGCCAGACGGTGGCCTCGCTGGCCAACAGCGGCACCGTCTCGCTCGCCGGTGCGGTCGCGGGCACCACGCTCACGGTCAACGGCAACTACGTGGGCACCAACGGCGTGCTCAAGATCGGCACCGCGCTCAACAGCGGGGCCGGCCCGTCGGACCGCCTCGTCATCAACGGCGGCAGCGCCACCGGCAAGACCAGCGTGCAGGTCACCAACCTCGGCGGCCTGGGCGCGTTCACCACGGGCAACGGCATCGAGGTGATCACCGCGCAGAACGGCGCGACCACCACCGCGCAGACGAGCAAGGACGCTTTCGCGCTCGCGGGCGGCCATGTGGATGCCGGCGCCTACGAGTACCGCCTGAACGCGGGCGATGCCGCCGGTGCGGGCGAGAACTGGTACCTGCGTTCGGACCGGCCTGCGGTTACGCCGCCGACGACGCCTGGCGCACCCGTGCTGCCCGTGGTCACCTACCGCGCCGAAGCCTCGCTTTACGCGGCCCTGCCGAGCCAATTGCGCCAGGGCAACCTCGCGATGCTGGGCGACCTGCGCAAGCGCGTGGGTGACGACGACGTGAAGGGCACCGTCACCACGCCCGGAGGCGCAGACCGCCGCGCCTGGGCCAGAGTTCTCTCGACCGATATCGATATCCAGCAAGGCGGGACCGTCTCGCCGAACAGCAAGGGGCGCCTCACGGGTTTCCAGGCCGGCACCGACCTGCTGACGACGCCGAACTGGCGCGCCGGTCTCTATGTCGGCCAACTCGACGGCGATGCGCGCGTGAACGGTTTTGCCAGCGGGCTCCAGAACCTGGGCGTGGGCCGCAACGACCTGCGCAGCCAGTACGTGGGCATCTACGGCACCTACACCGATGGCGGCTTCTATGCCGATGCCGTGGTGCAGACGGGCCGCCACCGCTACACGGTGCAGCCGAACGCCACGCTTGGCACCGAAGGCAAGGGCAACAGCCTGCTGGGTTCGATCGAGTTGGGCCAGGCCTTCGCGCTGGGCGGCAGCGGCTGGAGCATCGAGCCGCAGATGCAGCTGATCCATCAGCACATGGACCTGAACAACTCGGCCATCGCCGGCGCCGTCGCCACGGCGCAGGCCGACAGCGGCTGGATCGCGCGCGCCGGGGTGCGGGTCAAGGGCGAGATCGACACGGGTGCAGGCACGCTGCAGCCGTACGGCCGCTTCAATGTCTACAAGACGTCGAGCGGCGCGGACGTGGCGAGCTTCCTGAACGGCGCGACCACGACCGACATCTTGGCGCCCACGGGCGGCATGAGCACGGAACTGGCCGGCGGCTTCACGCTGGCCCTGGGACAGACAACCAGCCTGTATGGCGAAATCGGCAAACTCTGGGCCAGCGGCGGCAATACCAAAGTAAAGAGTTCGGTGAATGGGTCGCTGGGAGTGCGGGTGAAGTGGTAAACGACGGCTGATTTTCGTGCAAGCTGCGGCGTGAAGCGGAGGGCGTCACGCGCCACCGACCGCAGCTTGCGAGGGCGGCTTTTTCAACGGCAAGGCGGAAATTCGTCAGGGGCGCACGCAACGATGTGTTCTGGTGATCGCTCGGCAGCCAACGCGCGAAGCCGCACTTGCGCGAGTGCGGCGACGCGCTGACCAATTCATCCAAGAATGTACGATAAGAGCCCCATCGCAAAGACTTCGCACTTCAGCCGACGAATGATCGTGCCATCCGACCGGCGCTCATAGAGGGGCCGGCGTGAACGGGCAATCCCGGCCCACTGCGATGGAAAACCGCTGCTAGATGAACGGAACCCCGCCGGTGACGGGAATGGTCGCACCCGAGATGTACGAGGCCTGGTCGGAGGCCAGCAGCACATACACCGCCTGCAACTCGGTGGGCTGACCCGGGCGCTTCATCGGCGTCTGCATGCCGAACTCCTTCACCTTCTCTGGCGGCATGGTCGACGGAATCAGCGGTGTCCAGAAGGGGCCCGGGGCCACGCAGTTCACGCGGATGCCCTTTTCCGCCAGCAACTGCGCCATGCCACCGGTCATGTTCTGGATCGCGCCCTTGGTCGCGGCATAGGCCACGAGCGTCGCATTGGGCTTGTCCGCGTTCACGGAGGCGGTGCTGATGATGGCGCTGCCCGGCTTCATGTGGGCGACGGCGGCCTTGCAGAGGAAGAAGTTCGCATGGACATTGGTGCGGAAGGTGCGATCGAACTCCTCTGCGCTGATCTCGGCCAGATCCTTGTGCGTCATCTGGAAGGCGGCGTTGTTCACCAGCACGTCGAGCTGGCCAAAGCGCTCCATGGCCTTGTTCACCAGTTCGATGCAGTGCGCCTCCTCGCAGATATCGCCCGGCACGGCCAGGCAGATCCTGCCCTCGCGCTCGACGAGTTGCGCGGTGACGTGCGCATCGGATTCTTCCTCGGGCAGGAAAGAGATCAGCACATCAGCGCCTTCGCGTGCAAACGCAAGCGCCACGGCGCGGCCGATCCCGCTGTCGCCGCCTGTGATGAGCGCGGACTTTCCGACGAGCTTGCCGGAACCCACGTACGACGACTCGCCGAAGTCCGGGCGCGGCTCCATCGCGGATTCGAGTCCGGGCGGCGTCTGCGGCGGCGTGTTGAACGGTGGCCGCGGATGGGCGGTGAGGGGGTTGGGCATGGCGGCTCCTTGAATGATCTGGATGCCATGTTGGCGACCCGCTCGAAGCGCTGCGTAGGAAGGTCGCCAACTTGTGCGCGGGTTTGACACGCATGTCGTGCCGTCTGCTCTGGTGTCTCGACCGCGGCTGTTACAGCACGCGCAGGCTTGGCCTTCTTGTGCGCTCGCAGCACCGTTACTCGAAGATCGCCGATGTCTTCGACAAGCCGTCGAGCCACACCTTCCACGCCGAGGTCCTCTGTGCGGTCCCTCGATCCCGAAGGCACAAAACTCTGTTTTCTATACACGTGCCCAGGTGCCGATGTGAAACATCCTTGCGACGTGCCTGTTGCGCGACGGCGCATTCCGGCGCACCTTGGGGGCGCCGGACTACAAGAGGCTGCCCGAAGGTCTCTAGATTCCATGTCGCCGCGCAGACATGGCACCACTGAAGGAAGAAGGAAACCATGGCCGAAGACCCCGACCCTGCATTCGTTGCCTGGATGGCAGCGGAAACTGCCGCCTACACAGCCATTCACCAGCTTCACCAGCGTACGCAAGGTGGGCGCCTGGGCATCCCGGACACCCGCATCGAGCAGATCGCCAGGCTGCGCAAGGAGGCGGACATTCGGTTCGCCGGCCTGTGGAGCGCGCTTGGCACAGCGTCGCAGCCCAGCGTGGTCGCCCCGGTGGAGCGCGGGCACAGGCAGCGCCCGGCTTTCGAGCTTCTCTCGCGAATGCCTGCCGACCCGCTCGAGAACCGCATCGGCTAGCGTCCGGACAGCGGGAGGATGAAGGGCGGACGATTTCACGCGTTCATTGCCCGTCCTTCCCGCCCCCTCGACTTGCCCCTGATGAAGATCGCCACATTCAACATCAACGGCATCAACAGCCGCCTCGCCCGCCTGCTCGAATGGCTTGCCGAAACGAAGCCCGATGTGGCCTGTCTGCAGGAAATCAAGAGCCCTGACGCCAACCTGCCGGTCGATGCGATTCGGGCCGCGGGCTACGGCATCGTCGCGCACGGGCAGCGCGCATGGAACGGCGTCGCCATCCTCGCGCACGGGAAAGAGCCGATCGACACCGGCCGCGGCGTGCCGGGCATGGAGACCGACACGCAGAGCCGCTATATCGAAGCGGTGGTCGACGGCGTGCTGATCGGCTGCCTCTACCTTCCCAACGGCAATCCGCAGCCGGGGCCGAAATTCGACTACAAGCTGCAATGGTTCGAAGCCTTCAACAGGCATGCGAAGAAACTCTTTGCGAGCGGCATGCCCGTCGTGCTGGCCGGCGACTACAACGTCGTGCCGACCGATGCCGACATCTACAACCCGGCCTCGTGGCGCGAAGACGCGCTGCTGCAGCCCGAAAGCCGGGCGGCGTTCGCGCAGTTGCTCAAACAAGGCTGGACCGATGCGATCCGCACATGCCACCCCGACCGTGTGCCGTTCACCTTCTGGACGTACTGGCGCAACCGCTATCCGCGCGACGCTGGACTTCGCATCGACCACCTGCTGCTGAATGCGGATCTCGCACCAATGCTTCGCAATGCCGGCGTGGACCGCGACGTGCGCGGGCGCACCGGTGCGAGCGACCATGCGCCAGCCTGGATCGAGATCGACATTCCGGCAACGTAGTAGGCCCCCACAGAGTGGCCAAACCGGTCAATGAGCAGCAGCGCACAGGGCTGCTGCGCACTCGCACGCGGCGCCAGAGCGAGGTAAACGCCGCTCTCCCCAAGCGCGGGAGCGAGGGCGTTCCGCACCAGGGACAAAAAGGCGCCCCACAACTTCAATGCTCGCAATGCGGTCAGATCAGCGCCTAGCGGCATAAGGCCGATCAGGTATTGCCAAGTGCGCCGGGAATCAGCTGTTCCAGATCCTGCCCGGCAGGCAACCGCATCAGCGGTGGGAAGTCGGCCCCGTTGTGCTCAATGCAAAGCTTCTTGGCCCACTGATACGCAGCTTCAATCGGACTTGGCGGCGGCGCCCCATCGCGCGGGTACAGGTGGATGCATGCCCAGCATGCGGGTGCTGGTATTCGCGATCTCGTAGTACATGCGAGCCTTCGGGGGTGAGGCCTGAGTAAAGCACGCGATGCTTTCTTCTATTGAGATTTCTGAAAGCCGTATACCAGCGTTGCCGTGCAATGCAGTTGCGGCTCCATCTCTTGAGCTTGCTGTGCGGTGATCTGCACGAGGTCATCGACACCGTTGGCCTCGGCCTTCGCGCGCATCGAACTGGGCGCAGATCGAGCGCGCCGACAAGTGGATGGGTAGCTACAAGGAAGCGATGGCGGTCGGCCTGCTGGTGCTGCAGCAGATGATCGACGACCTGGGCCTCGGTCCGCGCGACGAAGCCGCTGCGCCCGCGAAGAAGCCCAAGGGCGGCACGTTCGGTTTCGGGTTTGGCACGAAACTCAGTTGACCGGCGCGCGCCGGATGAACGTCACCATCGACAACGGGAACACCGTCAGCAGGTTCTTCCAAGCCTCCGTCCGCTGCTTCTTGCGATCGATGCCCCAGAAGCCTTCGATCTCGCGGTCCTCAGGGGAGACAGCGCATGCACATGGTCGGCCCCTCAATCCGTCTCGCCAGCTTCTCGCATTCGATTTAACTCTGCACGCCCGTGGGGGGTGATTCTCAGGATGATCGCGACTCGCTTGTCTACTCCTTCACTACTGGAAGGCGGCAGTACCGCTTGCACAAGTTCGGCAGCGGCGAGGACCGCCGTGCATCGAATTTCATTCTCCGATTTGACCGCGAGCGGGAACGAGGCGTTTTCGATACGCCGAAGAAAGTCCATGAGCATAAACGGTCGTCCTTTCAACGCCGCAGGCTGGCTGACATAGCTTGCTGGAAATCGCAATCTACTCCACCTACTCCAATTCGGTAATGGGCTTCAACCAGTCCACCGCGGCCTCGGCTGGCGGCATCGCTCGCAAGTGCTCGTCGCGCCACAAATCCCATGCAACGTCCTCCAGCACCAAATGGAAATCTAGGGTCAGAGATCGGCGAAATCCAACAAGCGGAGCGCGCTGCAGTCGTCACCCGTCTCGCTCGAACGTAAATAAGGGCTATCGAGAAGTTCGAATGCCTGGAGTCATTGCATACCTGCCTGTCAGTTGGCTTCACTGAGGTTTGAACGTCGCCAACGTCGAGAGCCTATGAGGCCGTTGACGTTCACCAGCCTTTCGCGAAACCCCAGGACACGCTTGAGGTCGCGTCAGGCGGCAAGACCCACGCCTTCAGTTGACGACTGGCTCAGTCCGGTCGGTGAGAGGTAACGCCCATGGCTCGAGCGCTAGCCGCATGCTCAACCTCACCGATCTCTTCCGGCTCGAACATCAAGGTGGCCTATCAGGCGCAGCTTCCGAAGGCCACGCAAAGTCACGAGCGGGAGGTGGGCGCGCCCTGTGCAGCGCAGCGCAAGCTCAACGCGCGCGACGGTCCGCGCGAACGAGCTCGAGCACCGCATCCGCGAACGCGCTCGGCGCCTCTTGCGGCAGGTTGTGCCCCGCCCCCGATATCACACGGTGTGTGCGTGGCCCGGTGAACTTCGCCGCCTGGGCCGAACCGTCGGTCGGTCCATGGGCGCTATCGTCGCTGCCATCCAGTGTCACCGTCCGCACCGGTATCGCGGGCAGCGACGCAAGCTTGCGATCGATCTCGGCGTAGGCGGGGTCTCCTTGGACTGCGCCGAATCGGTGGCGGAACGAATGTATGGAGACCTCGACATGGTCAGGGTTGTCGAACGATGGGGCAGTGCGTGCAAAGGTCGCGTCGTCGAAGCGCCAGGTCGGTGACCATTGCTTCCAGAAAAGCCGATTGAACTCGCGGCGGTACTTTGCGTAACCGGCGCGTCCTCTCTCGGTCTGGAAGTAGAACTGCCACCAGAGCGGAATCTCGCTTTCGGGCTTCGCCGGAGTCAATGCCGCGGACGGATCGGCGAACGCATAGCCGTTGCCCGACACCAACCCCGCGCAGCGCTCGGGCCAGAGGGCGGCGACAGCGCTGGCCGCCTTGCCGCCCCAGTCGTATCCCGCCAGCACTGCGCGCGGTATCGCCAATGCGTCGAGCAGGGCCAACAGGTCCGCGCCGAACGCCGCAAATTCGCCTGAACGAAGCGTGCTTGCGCTCAGGAAGCGTGTGGGACCGAAGCCGCGCAGATAGGGGACGATCACCCGGCAACCCGCGGCCGCCAGGATGGGGGCGACCTCTGCGTACGCCTCGATGTCATACGGGAACCCGTGGAGCAGCACCACTGCGGGGCCATTCGCCAGACCTGCTTCGTAGTAAGCGATGTTCAAGACACCGGCGTCCACGTTCTTCAAATGCGCGAGTGCGAGGGCGGGTGATGCGAAGCCCTTCGCAGATGCCACGCTGCCGCCCACTGCCAGACTCAGTCCGGCGATGCTCGCGCCCGCCACCGCGCCGCGCAGCAGTCCGCGCCTCCGCATGTCCATGCGATCGTTTGAGGTCACTGAATCCGTCATCTGAATATTTCCGTCGTCGCGTCGTGAATGAAGTGGGGTGCCCAACCCGCGACATCCGTGATGCGTGCGCCGGGGCCTTGAAAGCCGCATCGATCGTAGGTTCGGGCAGGGCCGGCCACTAGCCACGCGCAAGGCCGCACGGTGTTGAGCGATGGACATCAATCGTTCGATGGCGTGCTCCGAGCCGCCGATCGCAATCGCAAGGCAGCGTCGGCCCGTATGTACTTTCCAACGCCAAGGTTGTCGTGCGCAAGACTGCCGACAACGCAGCGATGCCCTAACATCGCCTCCCGCCGCCGATCCAGCAAGCACCCCGAGTACAAGAACCATGAAGAAGTTCATCGTCGCCGTCATCACACTCACTACGGCGTTCGTCACGTCGCTCGCGGCACATGGGCAGGATGCCCCGCTGGATCCCGACACGGGCCTGCCGGCATCACAGCCTTTTGATTTCCCCGCGCAGGGGCCGGCCGCACCGTTCTGGGCGAAGCGTCTCACCGGCTACTTCACGACTTCCGACGGAATCAGGCTGCGCTACAGCGTGCTCCTGCCGAAGGCATCTGGCAGGTTCCCCGTCATCCTGAGCATCAACGGTTACGACGCCGGCTCGATCGGCGGAACGCCCTATCTCCAATACAAGACATCGATGTCGGTCGAACTCGACAAGCGGCTCGTCGAGGCCGGCTATGCGGTGATGGGCGTCAATGCCGCGGGCAGCGGATGCTCCGCAGGCCCGCTCGAGTACACGCGGCCACAGCTCGGAAGACACGGCGCCGAAGCTGTCGAATTCGCGGCGTCGCAAGCCTGGTCCGATGCCAAGGTCGGCATGGTCAACTGGTCGTACGGTGGTTCTTCCCAACTGGCGACGGCGCAGCACCGGCCGCCGCATCTTCGGGCCATCGTGCCCGGCATGGTGCTGACGGACTTCCGCGACGCCTTGATGCCTGGCGGCGTGCCGGCGCCCGGCTTCATCACGCCCCTACGCAGCGCCATGCGCGCCTACTGGGAGAAGGTGGTCGCGCAGACCGCAACCGAAGAGGGCGACACTGCCTGCTTAGCCCAGATCCCCAAGAACCTCGCGGCCGAAGACACGAACTCCGTGATGCACCTGTTCCTGTCGCATCCCTTGCGGGACGATCACATGAAGAGCTTCGACCTGGCGCCGCATGCTGACCGCGTGCGGGTTCCCGTGCTGTCGCTCGAAGCGTTCCAGGACCAGGCCATCACGCCGCGCAGCGGCTACTACCAGTCCCGACTCGATCCGGCCAAACTCTGGTCGGTGCAGACGAACGGCGGCCACAACATGTACCTGGCCGCGGACTTCCAGGCGATGGCGGTGCGTTTTCTCGACCGCTTCGTCAAGGGCGAGAACAATGGATTCGACCGTGACACACCACGCACCACCGTATGGATGGAAGCCGCCGAAGCAAACGCAAGCGGCAATGCGCTGGAGCAACGCGTTTCTCCCAAGCCTCGCTGGGTCGTGCAAAGGGGACCGATCCGCAGCGACGACCTGGCCGTCAAGGCCTTCCATCTGGGTGCGGGCCAGACCCTCGCCGACGCACCTGGCTCCGGAGCCGCCGATGGATTCGACTACCCGGGCGCCGGTGTGGCCGTCAACGACATTGCGGGAGGCAGCTTCTGGGGGCCGCTGCCTGGCGACTGGAAGACCACGGGCGTGGCCTACACATCGCCGCCGTTGGGTGAAGACATGATGGTCTACGGGCCAGGCAGCGCCGACCTCTGGGTCACGGCCAGCGCCGGCGACGCTGACATGCAGGTCACCGTTACCGAACTGCGGCCAGATGGGCAGGAGACCTATGTCCAGCGTGGCTGGCTGCGCTTGTCGAACCGCACTCTGGACACCGTGCGCTCGACGCCGTTGTTGCCTGTTCGCCTTGAACGGCCGGAACAGCCCATGCCGCTGCTGCCGGGCCGGCCAGTCCTTGCCCGCGTCGAGATCCACAAGATGGGCCACTACTTTCGCAGCGGCTCGCGGCTGCGGGTCTGGATCGACACGCCCGCCCAAACCGGCGGCCTGGTGTTCGACACCTTCACGCAGAAGCAGCGCGTGCACGTGCTGCACAACGCTCGGTACGACTCCGTGGTGCGGCTCGGCGTGCTGAAGAACGTCAAGGGACCGGAAAGCTATCCGGCGTGCGGTGCGACGATCCTGCAGCCGTGCCGGCCGGATCCGCTGGCCAGCCGCTGAGCGGGGATTCGCATGCAGTACAACCCGGCGCTCGATGGTGTTCGCGCGCTGTCCATCCTCGCTGTCGTCCTGTTCCACTGCGAAGTCCCGGGCGCCCGCGGCGGGTTCGTCGGGCTGGACGTGTTCTTCGTGCTCTCCGGCTACCTGATCACGTCGCTGCTCGCGACGGAATACCGCAATGGCGGCATCGAGGTCGGGCGCTTCTACGCCCGCCGGGCCCTGCGGCTGTACCCGACCTTGCTGCTCATGATCGCGGCCTACGTGGTGCTGGCGCCCATCCTCTGGCCGGCGGACAACCGATGGCTGTCGGCCGCCCTGGCCGCACTCTATGTCTACGACTATGCGCTGCCCTTCTGGGAGCTGACCTACACCATCGGGCACACGTGGTCGCTGGGCGTGGAGGAAAAGTTCTATCTGCTCTGGCCCTTGCTGCTGCCGCTGGTGCTGCGAACGCGGCATCCGGTCCGCTGGCTCGTATCGGCATTCCTTGCAGTGACCGCGTGGCGGTACTTCGTGGCCCTGAACTGGACCTGGGCGCAGGCCTATTTCTGCTTCGACACGCGAATGAGCGGCATCCTGCTCGGGGCCATTGCGGCGCTGACCCGGTTCAAGGTATCGAGGCATGCACTCGCGATGGCCTGCGTGGCGCTCGCGGTGCTCATGACGCTGCCTTCGCTGCCGACGATCGACCAGACGGAGGCCGTCACGCTGCGCATCACCCTGGCGGAGCTGTCCGCCTTCGTGCTTGTCTGCCATGCCGCCGAAAACAGGAAGGCGTCGTTCCTCGCTTCACGGCCCATGGTCTACATCGGCAGGCTGTCATACGGCATCTATCTCTGGCATTTCCCGTTGGTCCTGCTGCTGCGCTATACGCAGCCGCTGTGGATCACGCTGAGCGCGACGATCGTCTTCTCGTTCGCGATGGCGGCGATCTGCCTGCATCTGGTGGACGTCCCCATCAAGCGATGGAGCCGAAAGGCGTGGCCCGAGGCCCGCAGCGTCGCTTGAGCGCCGCCTGAGCCCCGCGCCGGCAACGCGGCATTGATGCCGAACCGGAACCAGCGCGCGTCCTTGCGCGGACCTACCGAAGCGCAGGCGCCAAACCTACGATGAATGCACCAGGCATCCATCGCAAGGAACGGCGCAATGAACGCATCTGCTGCATATCCCATCGATCGACCGATCATCTTTCGCCGACTGGCCTGCGGGCTGGCGATCCTCTCGCTGCTGCCGGCCCTTGCCAACTGCACCGACGCCGCTTCGGCTTCTGGCACCTCCGCATCGATTTCCTCCAGGCGCCAACCGACGCTTGACGCCAAGGTGGTCATCGCCGAGCCGGGCTGCCGTAAAGAGTTTCCCGTGGAGTTCCGGGGAATCAGCTGCGCGGGCCACGACTACGACCCGCCGGCGATCCCGTTCGGCGAACTCTATCCGCCGCGGTGAGACCCTGCATCCGTGCTCTCTTGATCTTTCAGCAAAAGGAAATCTCCCATGCCTCCATCTCACAACCCCGAAATCGTCGCCTTCATCGACGTGCTCGCCGAAACCGGAAGCCACTACCGGATGGATGAAATGGAGGCGCTCTACACCGAGGACCTCGGCTTCCTCGTGCTGACGCCGCAAGGAGAGGTTGCCCGCTTCTCGAAGCCGGAAATGATGGCCGAATTCAGAAGCCGCCGCGACGCGGGCGAGAAGCCGCTGTCGACGGAGAAGCGAATCCTGCACATCGAGGAGCAGGGCGACGAGGCAACCGCCATCCTCTTCCGGCGGATGAGCCAGGACGCCGATCCGGCGCTCTATGAACTGCGGCTTCGGCGGATCGGCGGCAAGTGGCTGGTTGCCGGAGAAACTGTGCTGCCGTGGCCCGACCTGGCCAACGCGAAGGGATTTCTCCCTCCGCGCACGGTGGCTCAGGCCTGACGAGAGGGGGCTGCAGATTCAGGCGCGACGCGACCGATCACGTCAGCGCCATGCCGCCGTCGACCTTCAGATTGACGCCCGTGACGAACACGCTGTCGTCGCTCGCAAGGAAGAGCGCTGCTTGTGCCAATTCATTCGGCTGCCCCAGCCGGCCCAAGGGGATCGCCGCGGCCATGGTCTTGTCGAACTCTGGCCGCGCCGATTCCGAGATGCCCAGCTTCGCGAGGATCGGCGTGTCGACCGGCCCCGGGGCTCAGCACATTGACCCGGATGCGCCGGGTCTTGAGCTCCAGCGCCCAGTTGCGCGCGAAGGCCTCGATGGCCGCCTTGCTGCCCGCGTAGACCGCGTGGTTGTCCATCACCTTGCCGCTGGCGATCGAGCTCGTGAGAATGATCGAGCCGCCATCGCGCATGAACGCAAGCGCCTTGGTCACGCCGAAGAACACCGCGCGCGTGTTGGTAGCGAACTGCACGTCGTAGTTGTCCACGGTGACGGCAGACGACGGCTCGAGAATGGCCGTTCCCGCATTCGCCACATAGATGTCGATGGCGCCGAACCGCGCCTTCACCGCAGCGAGCAGCCGGTCGTGCATCGCAAGATCGGCCACGTCGCCGACGAAGCCCATCGCGTCCGGGCCGATGCTCGCCAGCGCGGTGTCGACCGCGTCCTGGCGCCGTCCCACGATGACGACATGGGCGCCTTCCGCCGCGAAAGCCTGTGCGCAGGCCAGGCCGATGCCACTGTTGCCGCCGGTGACCACGGCCACTTTTCCGGAGAGTTTTTGCATGACGTATTTCCTTGATTGACAGAGAGAGAAGTCTTCAATTTAGGTTTTCCGTGCGGACTTAAGTAGTGGGCAAAAATGGAAACACTTGTGCCCAGGAGTCTTCAATGAATGTTCTAGATCACGCACCCGGATTGGTGGCCTTCGCGAGTTCCGTCGAGGCCGGCTCGTTCAGTGCGGCCGCACGGAGGCTGGGCACGTCACCGTCGGCGGTCTCCAAGGGCGTCGCGCGGCTGGAGCAACGCTTCGGCGTCCGTCTCTTCCAGCGCTCGACACGGGTCCTGTCGCTCACGCAGGAAGGCGCCGCCTACTACGAACGCATCGCGCCGCTGCTGCGTGCGCTCGCCGAGGCGAGCGACGTGATACAGCCCGCCGGCATCGCGCAAGGAATGCTGCGCATCACAGCGCCCGGTGATCTCGGGCGAATTCTTCTGGAGCCGTTGGTCGGCAGGTTCCTGCCCAGGCATCCCGGCCTGAAGCTGGAGATGAGCCTTGCCGACCGGCACGTCGACCTGATCCGCGAGGGCTACGACATCGCGATCCGCGCAGGGCAGGTCGCCGACTCCGACCTCACCGCGCGACGCCTCGCCGACATGCCGCTCGTGCTGGTGGCGTCACCCGGATACTTGGCACGCCGCGGCACGCCCGATTCGATCGATGCCCTGAGCGGTCACGCGCACGTGCGCTACATGCTGGGCGGCAAGGCATTTCCGATCCGCTTCGCCGATGGCAGCGTGCTGAACCCGGCCGGCGTGTTCGACACGGACAACAGCGTTGCGCTGCGCATCGCGGCGCTGGGCGATCTGGGCGTCATTCAGATCCTGCGGTTGTTCGTGCAGGACGACATCGATGCGGGGCGCCTGGTGCCCGTGCTGCCGTTGCAGCCGCTGCCGCTCGTCACCATCTCGGCCCTGCATGCCTTCGGACGACAGGCGCCGGCACGTGCGCGGCTTTTCATCGAGTTCCTGACGGCGGAACTCGAACGGCTTTCCTGATGCTGCGAGCGGAGAGGACTCCTCAAAGACCCAGCGCCTTCGCCACGCCTGCACCATAGGCTGGATCGGCCTTGGTGCAGTTGTCGATGTGGCGGCGCTTGATGAACTCGGGCGCGTCGCCCATCGCACGCGCCGTGTTATCGAACAGCACCTGCTGCTGCTCGGGCTTCATCAGCCGGAACAGGTCGCCGGGCTGCTTGTAGTAGTCGGCGTCGTCCTCGCGGAAGTTCCAGAAGTCCGCATCGCCGCGCAGCTTGAGCGGCGGCTCGCGGTAGTCGGGCTGCTCCTGCCACTGGCCGAAGCTGTTGGGCTCGTAGTGCAGCGTGCCGCCGTAGTTGCCGTCCACGCGCATCGTGCCGTCGCGGTGGTTGCTGTGCACCGGGCAGCGCGCGGCGTTCACCGGGATCTGGTGGTGGTTCACGCCCAGGCGGTAGCGCTGCGCATCCGAATACGCGAAGAGGCGCGCCTGCAGCATCTTGTCGGGCGAGACGCTGATGCCCGGCACGAGGTTGTTCGGCGCGAAGGCGCTCTGCTCGACGTCGGCGAAGAAGTTCTCGGGGTTGCGGTTCAGCTCCATCACGCCCACTTCGATCAGCGGGTAGTCCTTCTTGGGCCAGACCTTGGTCAGGTCGAAGGGGTGGTAGGGCACCTTCTCTGCATCGGCTTCGGCCATCACCTGCACGTACAGCGTCCACTTGGGGAAGTCGCCGCGGCCGATCGAGTCGAACAGGTCGCGCTGGTGGCTCTCGCGATCGCCGCCCACGAGCGCCGAGGCTTCGGCATCGGTGAGGTTCTTGATGCCCTGCTGCGTCTTGAAGTGGAACTTGACCCAGAAGCGCTCGTTCTGCGCATTGACGAAGCTGTAGGTGTGCGAGCCGAAGCCGTGCATGTGGCGGTAGCTCGCCGGAATGCCGCGGTCGCTCATCACGATGGTCACCTGGTGCAGCGCCTCGGGCAGCAGCGTCCAGAAGTCCCAGTTGTTGGTGGCGCTGCGCATGTTGGTCTTGGGGTCGCGCTTCACGGCCTTGTTCAGGTCCGGGAACTTGCGCGGGTCGCGCAGGAAGAAGACGGGGGTGTTGTTGCCCACCAGGTCCCAGTTGCCTTCCTCCGTGTAGAACTTCAGTGCAAAGCCGCGGATGTCGCGCTCGGCATCGGCCGCGCCGCGTTCGCCGGCCACGGTGGTGAAGCGGGCGAACATCTCGGTCTTCTTGCCCACGGCGGCAAAGAGCTTGGCGCGCGTGTACTTGGTGATGTCGTGCGTGACGGTGAAGGTGCCGAAGGCGCCCGAGCCCTTGGCATGCATGCGGCGCTCGGGAATGATCTCGCGGTTCAGGTTGGCGAGCTTCTCGAGCAGCCACACGTCCTGCATCAGCACGGGGCCGCGCGGGCCTGCGGTGAGGCTGTTCTGGTTGTCGACCACGGGCGCGCCGAAGGCGGTGGTCAGCGGGGTCTTGCGCGGGGTGTCTGATGAATCGCTCATGGAGGCTTTCTGAACGCAGGGAAAGGGAGTGCCGGTGGAAGCGTGGCGCTGGCGTGTGGATTCCTAGGTCGCCAGGGCCACGATGCTGGTGATGCCGTTGCGCGCCATCTTTGCGTAGGGGCAGAACCGTTCCGTGTTGCGCACCAGTTCCTCGGCCACGCTTTTCTCGACATCGGGCAAGTGAATCCGGACATCGGCCGTGAGCATGAAGAGTCCATCGACAGGATCGCGTCCGAAAGCGACGGAGACCTGGACGGTGGCGTCGTGAACCGGAATCCTTTTCTTTGCTGCCAACAGGTTCAACGCACCATGGAAGCATGCGGCATAGGCCGCCGCAAACAACTGCTCCGGCTTGGTGCCGCCGCCACCGCCGCCGAGCGCGGCAGGAAGCCGCAGCTGCGCATTGAGGTTGCCGTCGTCGGAGCGCGCCACGCCCGAGGCCCGTCCGTGTTCCGCTTCACCGCCGCTCACCGTGACGACCGTCGAATAGATCGGCTCGAACTCCTGCCCCTTGTACTTGTCGAGCAGCGTGACGGGTGGTGGCTGCAATGGGTCTGGTCGCACGGCTTCAGCTGCGAGGGCGGCGGCTTTGTCTTTCTGCGTGGGCATTCCAGGCTTCTGTTCAATGGTGAAGGAGGCGGTGCGCTCAGGCGGCCGGGACTTCGAGTTCGAAGGCCGCGCTGATGATGAGGCCGAGCTCGTCGCCGATCATCGGGAGCGCGGCGGTAACGCCGTATTCGCTGCGGCGGATGCGGCCCCGAATGTCGAATCCGATCGTGTAGATCTGCTTGGCTGGATTCATGCCGGCGCCGACGAAGCTCACGTCGAATGTGACGTTGCGTGTCACGCCGTGCAAGGTGAGCGCTCCGTTCACCTGAAACGAATTTTCGGCAAGGGAAAGAGGTGCGGCGAACTCGAAGGCGATCAATGGAAACCGCTCGCCGTCGAGCCATTCGCGACTCCTGAGTTCGTCGTCCAGGATCCGGCTCGTCGTTTTCACGTGGGCGACTGGTACAGACACCGCCAGGCGTGTATGGCTTCCGCTTGCTGACAGCGGGATGTCGAGCGTGCCGCCAGGCGCGGTGAACTCGCCGTAGTAGGTCGAGATACCGAAGTGCGACACGCTGAACAGCACATGCGAATGCACAGGATCGATGACGTAACGCCCACGGCTGACGTCGGCCAGGTTCGACGAGGCCAATGTGGAGAGTTGGGAGCTGTCGGGCATGGGATTCAAAAGGATGAGGAGGGGAGCCCCCGGGCCGCACCAGGAGGCGGCCGAAGGGGCGCTTCGTGTCAGCGCGCTGGCTTGGGCAGTGCGAACCAGGCCTCGAAGCCGAGCGCGCCGATGCGCGGGTTGGCGCCCGGCACCAGCGTGTCGTCCTTCAACTCCGCGCCGAAGTAACGAGCGTGCACGTCCTGAACAACCTTGCGGGGATCGTTGGTCTTGGCGAGAAAACGCTGCACGAGATCGGACAAGCGAACGCGCTCGGGGCCCGCAATTTCGACCACGCCGTTCACCGGGTTGCCCAGTGTGTAGTCCGCCACGGCGGCCGCGACGTCATCGGATGCGATCGGCTGAACGAAGGCCGGCGAGAGGTGCACGGTGTCACCGTCGGTGCCCGATTGCGCAATGCCACCGAGGAATTCGAAGAACTGCGTCGAATGGACGATGGTGTAGGGAATCTTCGATTCGCGGATCAGCTTTTCCTGAGCGATCTTGCCGCGGAAGTAGCCGCTTTCGGAGAGGCGGTCCGTGCCGACCACCGACAGCGCGACGTGGTGCTTCACGCCGGCCACGGCTTCCGCGGCGAGCAGGTTGCGTCCGGAAGTCTCGAAGAATTCGAGCACGGCCTTGTCCTCGAACGAGGGCGAGTTCGCCACGTCCAGCACCACCTGCGTGCCTTGCAGGGCGTCCGCCAGGCCTTCGCCGGTGATGGTGTTGACGCCCGATGCCGGCGATGCGGCAACGACTTCATGGCC
Organism: Variovorax sp. RKNM96; assembly: GCF_017161115.1. Classification (GTDB taxonomy): domain Bacteria; phylum Pseudomonadota; class Gammaproteobacteria; order Burkholderiales; family Burkholderiaceae_C; genus Variovorax. Next base: position 3,009,186 of record NZ_CP046508.1, read on the forward strand.
GGCTTCGCGAAGCTTGCTGACGACCTTCGAACCGATGAGGCCCGAGCCGCCGATGACAACGATCTTCATGATGATTTCCTTGTAGCCCGCAAGGGGCTGGGTGGATGACGGAGTGAGTTCTGCAGCGCGGATCAGGCGAGCTTTGCCTTGTCCAGGCCGAACACCTTGTCGGAGGCGCCCGGCACGCTCTTGAAGCCGATGTTCAGGCGGCTCCATGCGTTGGTGGACATGATGAGGAAGGTGAGGTCGGAGATTTCCTTTTCCGACAGTTGCGTGCGCACGCGCTCGTAGATGTCGTCGGGCACGCCTTGCTCGGGCAGCTTGGTGAGCACTTCGGTCCAGGCGAGTGCCGCGCGCTCGCGCGGGATGAACAGCGTCGACTCGCGCCACGCGGCCAGGTGGTACAGACGCAACTCGCGCTCGCCCTGGATCTTGGCCTGCTTGACGTGCATGTCCAGGCAGAACGTGCAGCCGTTGAGCTGCGACGTGCGGATCGACACAAGGTTGCGGATCGGCTCTTCGATGGTGCTTTCCTTGATGGCGTTGAGGAACTCGACGAACTTCTTGAAGAGTTCGGGCGATTGCTCGACATAGTTGACACGTTGGGTCATGACTACTCCTGGAATGGGGGGCGGATGCCTGGACTCAGAAGCGGCTGAGTCATCCGTTTGCGAAGATCGCGCAGACAGGACGTAGCGTAGGTTTGGGAGGCTGCCGCCGGTAGCCATGCACGAGGCTTCACGGTGTTGCCCAACGCGCAACAATCCGATCCGGGACTCGGCATGTTTCGGAAATGGCACCAGTCGAAAGTGAAAACCGGCGAGGCCGCGCCCTAGAATTTTTTGGGACGCTTGCGGCAACGCGGTGTCATCACATTCACTTTCGGAAAGCCAATCTCATGTTCAAGCACATCACCGTCATGACCGCCGCCTTCCTGGCCGCGACGAGCGTCTTCGCACAATCGGCGGAGAACCAGGTCATCACCGACAGCAAGCCGCAGGTGCGAGCGCAGGCCAAGGTGGCGGCGAAATCGCAAGGCAAGGTTGCCGCACCCTCGGGCGACACGGTCAAGACCGCCGAAGGCGGCGCGATCGGAGCCGACAAGGCCGCCGTTGCCGGCGAGAAGCGCCACCAGACGCGCGACACGCGCAAGCCGAATCGCCGCAAGCCCGTTCCCGGCGGCACGCCCAACTGAGCAACGATTGCCGAGACCCATGCAACAAAGCCCGCCAATCACTGGCGGGCTTGTCGCATGGGCCGCTGCAGGCGCTAGCTGCCGCCCGCCGCAAGGGCGCGGTCGCGGACCAAGCCTTCGATGACGCGCAGCACATCGGCGGGCTCAGCGCGCTTTCGGATGTCTTCCTCGATGTGGGCGAAACAGATGCGGCCTTCCTCGTCGATCACATAGGTCGCCGGAACCGGCAACACCCAGAGGCCGTTGCCATTCAGAACGGGAATGTCGGTGCCCACCGAACCGTAGAAGCTCACCAGTTCGGGAGGAAGCGTGAAGGCCAGTTCGAAGCCATTGGCGGCATCGAGGTTGGAATCGCTGAGTACGGTGAATGCAAGCTGGTTGTCATCGGCCGTTCGCATCGAGTGGTCAGGCGTCTGCGGCGAGATCGCCAGAAGCGTGGCGCCGAGCCGCGCGAGGTCATCCGCGCGCTGGTGCCAGGCTCGCAACTGGAGGCTGCAGTAACCGCACCAGCCGCCACGGTAGAAAACCAGCACGAGCGGTCCCTTGCGCCACACGTCCGACAGTCGAACCGGTCGGCCGGAACCGTCCGGCAATGTCGCATCAGGTGCGAGGTCGCCGGCGCGCTTGGCGCGGGCCGCGATGCCCGTGGCGTCGAACACCGCATCGGCGGCGTCGTTATGGTCGAAGACTGGAAGTTGCGGGCTCATGGCAAGGTTCCGAAAAGTGGGGGAGGTCGATCGTCGGGTGCACGACGCTGCATCGCACCCGTGACTCAGACGAGCTTCTTGTCGACATAGCACCATCGCCAGGATTCGCCGGGCTCCGCAGACTGCACGATCGGGTGGCCGGTCTCGTGGAAGTGACCGGTCGCGTGCCTTCCCTGTGACGAGTCACAACATCCGACATGGCCGCAGGTCAGGCACATGCGCAGGTGAACCCAGCGGCCGCCGGTGCGAAGGCATTCCTCGCACCCGTTGGTGGTTGACGTGACCGGGTGGACCTGGTCCAGGTGCGTGCAGCCGATGGTCATGCGCGCATCTCCGCACGGGACGGTGAAAGTGAAAACGAAGGGGCGGTAGTCTTCATGGCATTTTTTTCTTGGTGTTCGCCAGCGGCGAACGGGTGAGTGGCGCGAAGAGAGCTTGTGCCGGCTTCCTGTTTCAGGAAACAAGGGATGCCTTCCACCCGCAGCGTCGCCGTGTTGCTGGTCGGATCTACGCGGGGACACCGCGCCGACGTGAGTCTGTCCCGTGCACGAACGGGTGGAAAGTGCACGCCTCATTACAGCCGCCTCGGCGATCTGACACCCGTCATCTTCGTTGCGGCGGGTGGAATGCAACCGGTGGGTTATTTCACTGGAATGAAGAACTCGGCGCCCTTGTTCTTCACGAGCATGACGACGAACTTCGCGGGCTTGGTCTTGCTCGCGTTGCGTCCGACGGTGTGGATGTCGTCGGGGCCTTCGTAGAAGGTGTCGCCGGCTTTCAGCGTCACTTCCTTGCCGCCCTTCACGCCCATCACGATCGAGCCTTCGAGGACGTATACGTAGCTGTGGGCGTCGTGGCGATGCACCGGGTCGGCGGCGCCCGGCGGGTAGTCCACCGTGATCATCAGCACTTCCTTGCCGGGGATGTCCTTCATCTCCTGGGTCATCAGCTGCGTTACCTTGGCGTCCTTGGGTCCGCCGTGCGATGCGGTGTGCTGTGCCATGGCAGCGCCTGCGGCGAACAGAAATGTCAGCCCGAGGCTTCTTGCAATCTTGATCATGGTCTTGCCTTCATTGATGCGATGGATGAATCGTAGGATCGCGTGCCGGAGCCCGGTAGGCCTGTGCGATGGATCACGGTGTTGTCCGCAAGGCACCAATCGCGCGTTCGCTGCATGGGCCGGCGCGGCGCTCATGCGGGTGGCTCGCCTTCCACGGGCTCGAAGCGCGCGCCGGCTTCGAGCGTTCGGTGAACGGGGCATCGCTGCGCCATGTCCAGCAATTGCGCGCGTTGTGCCTGCGTGAGGGTGCCGTCGATGGACACCCGCCGGCTGAAGACATCGGGCGGGGAGGCCGCCTTGTCCTTTCGGTGGCTCACCGCGGTGCGGATGCGCGTGACCGGCCAGCCCTTGCTGTCGGCGTAGTGGCGCAGCGTCATGGTCGTGCAGGCGGCGAGCGCGGACGACAAGAGGTTGTAGGGCGTCGGTCCCGAGCCGAGACCTCCCACTGTTGCGGGTTCGTCGGCGAGCCAGCGCGAGCCGCCCGAGCGCAGCGCGAGCTGGAATTTGCCCAGCCCCGTTTCTTCGGCCTCGGCATCCTCCGCGACCGGATGCCCGGCGGGCGGCTCGGGCAGGTAGCGGGCCGCCCAGGTCGCGATGAGGTGCGCGACCTGTTCGGCGTCTTCGCGCTTTGACAGCAGGTGGTCTGCATCATCCAGCGAGAGAAAACTCTTGGGATGCCTCGCCGCCAGAAAGATACGCGTGGCGTTCTCGCTGTCGACCGTACGGTCCTGCGGCGCATGGAGTAGCAGCAGCGGCCGGCGAAGGGCCACGATGCGTGCACCCGGGTCGTGTGCGCGCAAGTCGTCCACGAAGACTTTGCCGACCGCCATGGGCCGTCCGACCACCTGGACCAGCGCTTGCCCCTCGGTTTCGAGGCGCGCAAGACCCGCCGGGTCCAGCAGGTGCAGCACGTGGGCCACGTCGAACGGCGCGGCAATGGTCGCGATGGCGCGCGCGCTTGCAATGCGGCCTGCAGCAGCGAGCATGGCGGAGCCGCCGAGGCTGTGGCCGATGAGAAGGCGCGGCGGCATGCCGGCAGCCTCCATGGCGTCGGCGGCAGACACGAGGTCCTGCACGTTCAGCGAGAAGCTTGCGTCGGCGAAGCTGCCCTCGCTGTCGCCCAGCCCGGTGAAGTCGAAGCGCAGCACCCCGATGCCCACGCTGGCCAGCGCCCGCGCGATGCGCATGGCCGCGACGTTGTTCTTGCCGCAGGTAAAGCAGTGCGCAAAGAGGGCCCAACCCCGATGGATTCCCTCCGGCATTTCGAGGCTGCCTGACAGGCGGTGTCCACCGGGGTTGAGAAAGTCGAAGGAGCGAGTGGGCACGGGGCGTGTTCCTGTGTCTAGGCCAGATGCGTACGGATCGGGATGCCCGTCTTGAGCGTCAGCGTCACCGGCGTCCGCTCGGCGATGTCGGCCAGGCGTGCCTTCTGCGTGGGGTCCAAGCCGACGATGCGCAGCGATCTTTCGATCAGCATGGCGTCGTCTTCCCGGGAAAGATGAAGGTCCACCTGCACCGATTCGAGCGGCCAGCTTTTCAGGTCCGCATACATGCGCAGCGTGATGGCAGTGCACGCCCCCAGGCCGGCAAGCACCAGTTCGTAGGGCGTGGCCCCTGCGCCTTCGCCGCCGAGGACGGAGGGCTCGTCCGAGACGAGCGAGTGGCCGCTGGCGAGATCGATCTGCGTGCGGTAGTGGTCGCGCCCTATGCGCGCCGTTCCCTGGGCCATGGTCGAGCCTCTTTCTTGCGCCGGGACCGATGGGGTGCTCAGGCGTCGGGCGCGGTCGAGTCGCGCCAGCACAGCGCCGAGAGCACGGCGCCTTCGCCGTCGATCTCGAACTCGTCGGGCAGCGGCCCGTCGATGCGTTCCAGTTGCACGGCGCCGGGCAGCCGCTCACGCAGGTCGCGCGCCCATCGGCTGCCGTGCGCCATCCAGGCGGGACTGATCTCGTCGCCGTCCAGCGAGGGTTCCAGCATCACGATGACGCGCAGCATGGGCTCGTCCGTCGCCTGGATGGCCCACAGGCGCCGAACGGCGGGCTGCTCGGCATACCAGCGGGCGAGTGCGCTCGACCTGGCGCAGACCGGTTCGGGCGCTTCGAGAGAAGATGTCAGCGACAGTCTCATGGCATGTCCCGGGGGCTACTGCGGCATGCCGCTCTCGGCACCCAGCGCGGCTTGCACACCGGCGTCGCCGTCCATCATCCGGACGAAACGCGCGAGGTTGTCCAGGCCTTGCATGTCGATCTTCTTGGCCGCCGACCAGCGCGAGATCACGAACAGGTACGGGTCCGCGATAGAGCGCTCGCCGGTCAGCCAGTCGCGTCCGTCGAGCTGGTCGTCCAGCCGCGCGAGGTATTCGCGCACATGGCCGCGCGCGTTGTCCGCAAGGACGGGCGCCATCGCCGCGTCTTTCAGGAAGCGCTGCGGCACGAAGATCGGTTTGAACGCCTTGTGCACATCCGAGTTGAGAAAGCCCAGCCAGCGCATGACTTCGGCGCGGGCGCGCGGCGACCCGTCGCCCAGCAGGCGAGCTTCGGGGTACAGGTCGGCCAGATAGCCGAGGATGGCGACGTTCTCGGTGAGCGACAGGTCGCCGTCCGTCAGCAGCGGCACCGTGCCGCCCGCGTTGATGGCAAGGTAGCTGGGCGACTTGATGCTTTCCAGGCTCATGCGCACCGGTTCGTGGTCTGCGCCGATCCACTGGAGAACGATCAGGTCGGCGAGGGAGCATGCGCCGGGCATGTGATAGAGCTTCATGAGGTATTCGTTGGGTTGAGGCGAGTCGTTCGCTTTTCGGCGGGACGTTCGGCTTCGCTTTGTGAAGAAGAGGCTTGCGAACGATTCGATGCTAGGCAGGCATGCGCGGCGACGGAAGGCATGTGTGGGGTTGCACCGTGTTGTCGCGAGCGCACCAATCGCGGTGCCGTGCCCGACACCTTCTTGCGCAGTGCCACTAGAACCTGCGTGCGTACCGCAGCTGAATGAAGTTTTCACCGGGGTTCGGATGCTTGATGCCCGCATTCGAGAAGTGTTCAAGGCGCAACGCGATCTCGTGCTGGCGTTGCGCACCGAAGCTGCGGCCGACCGCCAGGTGGGTGCCGAAGTTGAAGCTCGTCGAAAAGCTCTTCTCACGTGTCCTGTAGACCGACGAGGTAGCGGTGACGCCCACCCCGGTTTCGAAGAACCACGGCGAAGCGCCATCCGCGGGGCGGTAGCGCAGCACCGGGACCAGCGCGAACTGCGACAGGTGCGAAAGCCCCGCCCGGTCTGCCGACTGGATCTGCCAGTAAGCGTAGGAGGCTTCCAGATAGCTGCTCAGCTCGCCCGGTCCCAGTTGCCATCGATAGGGCAGGTCCCAGGTCAGCCCCGCGGTCAGCGTGCGCGTACCGTGCGCCGAGCCGAACTGAGTGAAGAGGGAAGAGGGTTGGTGCGAAGGCGTGTCGGCGCGCGCCACCTGCGACATGCAGGCGCCGATGCCGAGAAGGACCATTGCCGCGGCATGTCGCTTGCGACGGAGTTGCGGTAGCAGAAGTTTGAAGCGGAAAGTTCGATCGGACATTTGATTGGCGGATGCATCGAGCGACACGGGTCTCGCGGTGTCGTCGAATGCATGGGAGGCTCAGAGTTCAAGGGCGATGCGCGCTGGCCAATGACGGGGTCGAGCCCACGGTGAATGCAAGCGCGGCATCGGCGGGTTCAGCCGCCGGCGCATCTGCGGGCGTTTCGAAGCGTCCGCCAAGGCGATTGCCGGCCGGGTCTTCGAGGGTGCCGCGTGCGATGAGGCGGTATTCGCCTGCGCGCCATGGGGCGTGCGGCGTGAATACCCAGGTGCGCTCGCCATCTTTCAGCAGGGCTTGACCACTCACGCGCCGGCCGTGCGGGTCTGCGATCGCGAGGTAGCCGGCGTCCCGGCCATCGATGGCGTCGTCCAGCGTCACGACGAGCGCTTGCCTCGACGCGGCGCGCACGGACGACAGGCGCCATGCCGACAGCTGCGGACCGCTCGTGTCCGCGGGCCCGACGTGCCAGTGCCGGATGGGATGGTCGTCAAGCGTCAAGGTCACATCGTCTCCGTCGACCAGGATCGGCCCCAGGACCTCACGCGCGTTCAGACCGGTCTTGACGCGGCCGGGATGCAGCAGCACGGTCAGGATTCGGCCGTTGGGCGACCAGAGTTCCTGCGCGAGAAACGGTTGCGCGAGCGGCTTTCCGTCAGGGCGCAGCAGCGCGAGCCTCGGCAGCACCGGGCCTTCGATCCGGGCCGTGAACTCGATGGACAGGCGCAGCAGATTGGCCGGCACCTGACCAGCGGATGGCTGGACGCGCACCATTTGCGCAGCTGCGGGAGATGGCGCGGGCGGTCCGGCGTGCGCCGCGCCCAGCGTCACGGCGAGCGCCACGGCGCCGCACAGTCGGCGAAGACGCACGGCTTACTCCGATGCCTTGATCAGGTCCGGGAAGCCTTCGTCCTTCAGCAGCATGTCCTGCCGGGGCTTGATGTTCTGCAACTGGAAGTTGTCGCCCTTGAAGCTGTACTCCGCGAAGGCGTACTCCGAGACATGGTCGGTCAGCCGGAAGCTCAGTTCCTTGCCGATGGACACGAGCTGCAGCGCGTCCTTTTCGAGCCGGCGACGCACGACGACGAACGACTTCTCGTCGAGATTGTCCAGCCGCAGCGTGCCGGCCAGCGGAGCTTGCATGACCTCGACGCCCGCGAGCTGCCCGAACGGCACCTGCTTCTCGATGCCGGGACGCGAACCCGTCGCTTCCAGCTGCGACACGGGAATGACGTTCGACACGCGGTCGAAGTTCGCCAGCAGCAGGAAGTCTTCGGTCTTGCCCTGCTCGGTGCGCGAGTAGGAAATCATGTCCGCCGGCGTGTTGCCATAGCCGAGTTCGGCGACGGTCTTGCCCCGGATGTGCGCGCCGTCCTTCAGGTCGTCCAGCGGGATCGTCACCAGCGGCGTGCACGTGTAGGCGGCCACCAGGTAGGGCTTGCCGCCCCAACTCGCGAAGCTCATCGCGCGGATCGGCGCGCGCGTCTCGATCAGGTTGTGGCCCGCGTGGTAGATCTCCACCGAGGTGACTGATTGCTTCGAGTCGAACGGGTACTTGACCCGACGCAGCGTCGATGCGAAGTCCTGGTTGGAAAGGCCAGCGACATAGAGCTCGCCTTCCCGCCACTTCATGTCGGTGACCGTGAAGCTGCGCTCTGGCGTTTCCCTCCAGAAGCTGTAGTCCGAGGTGGGCGCGTCGCGCAGCGCGACTGAAGTCGAGGCAGCCGCCTTCAGGTCGACGCGACGCGCCTTCTTGTCGCTGGTAACCATGATGAGCGCTGGCGTCTTCGCGGCGCCGTAGCTCACGGCGACGTACACCTGAGCGGTGCCCGGCCGCACGACCATGTCTTCGACCGTAACCTTGGCGCCGCCGACCTGGGCGGAGAGCAGCGTCTCGAGATCGAGGATGTTGAAGGCCGTGCCCGCCGGCTGCTGCGGCGCTGGCGGCAGAGAGATCGCGTGGACGCGTGCGGCTTTCCAATCGGCGATGAACAGGATGTTGCCGGGACCTGCTGCAAGGCGGGAGACGGATTTCACATCCGCCGCGGCGGCGCCGAGGGAGGCACCGAGGCAGCAGGCAAAGACAGTGGTGACGGTGGACAGACGCATGGGGAACTCCTGGAAGGATGGGATGGACCCCGTCGATCCTAGGAACGGTCGGCCTCTGGCGGTAGGCATGCGTGAGGGATCACGACGTTGACTGCGAGGCACCAATGCGCCCGCCGTCGTTGGCTCACCAGAGGCTGTCGAGCAGCGCGTCGAGCTTGACGCTCGCGTTGTTGCCGAGGTCGGCCACCTCGTTGGGGTAGTTCTTCTTCAACAACCGGGCAACCTCGGGGAGCTTGGCCTTGTCGAGATCGAAGGCGCCGATGCGGTCGGGCAGGCCGAGCGACTTCACCACCTGCGAGATCCTGTCGGCCAGGTGCGCTGCGGCGTCTTCGTCGCGTGGAGTTCCTGAGGTGCCTGGAGCGAAGATGCCGAGCTTGTCTCCGTAGAAATCCGCGCAGGCGCGAATCACCGGCGCCAGCGTGATGCAGGATGTCGCGCTGTGCGGCAGGCCAAAGGTGCCGCCCAGGATGTGGCCGATGCGATGGCTCAGGCCATAGATGACCGACGCGGGCGAGAAGTAGCATTGCCAGGCCGCCAGCTGGAGCTGCAGCAGGTCGTCGGGTGCCACCAGCCCCTTGTCCAGCGCCTCGCGCGTGGTCATGGCCTGCGGCCACTTCTGCAGCACCGTCATGAACCGCTCAAGCCCGCTCGCCGCCATGATCGCGTGCGGGTGCTCCTTCGTGACCTTGCGCATGCCCTCCACCGCATGGTCCATGCCCTTGATGGCGGACGACAGCAGCAGCGCGCGCGGCGTGTCGAACACGAGCACGGGGTCGATCACGACCACCTTGGGCACCGTCTCGCGCACCGCATAGCTGCGCTTGAATTTCTCGGGGCCGTCGGTCTCGGTAATGCCGAAGTAGTGAGAGAACTCGGAGCCCGAGAGCGTCGTCGGCAGTGCCGCGATGGGCAGGTAGCGTCCCGTCTTTTCATGATGCAGGTACGACACGGCCTTGGCCGCATCGAGCACCGAACCGCCGCCCAGCGCCACGATCGACTCGGCCCCTGCGTGAAGACAGGCATCGAGGCCAGCTTGCACTGCCACGTCCGGCACGTGCGCGGGCAACTCCGTGAAGCTGCCCACGGCCTGCTTCAGGTTGGGCCGCACGCAGTCCTGGTAGAGCTTTGTCAGCGGTTCGACGGTGAACGTCATCGGCCGATGGATGCCGTGCTCGCCGAGCCGTGCCACGGCACCTTGCAAGATGTGCTGGCCCCAGAAGATGCCGTCTTGCGGCAAGCAGTTCAAATGATTCATCTCGATCGGCCTTGTGGAAGTCAAGGCCGAAAAGATAGGTCGTTCATCCGCAGCTCACAAGCCGCTCTTTGCCGGATGCAGCGTTCAGGTTCGTGGACGACACGGCTTTGCGGCTCGGCCGCTTCACTCGAAGCTGCGGGGGTGGTCGAAGGCCGTGACGACCGGCATTTCCACGGCAAGGAAGTCGACCAGCGAACGCACCGCGGGAAGCAGCCCGGTGCGAAACGGGATCAGCGCCGAGATGCGGGCATCCGCCGCCGACCAGTCGGGCAGAAGTTGCTGCAAGGTTCCGTCCCTCAGCTCCGACCTGCAGATATAGCCCGGAAGTGCGGTGATGCCCAAGCTCGCGCAGGCCGCCTCCTTGAGCGCGACCATGTTGTTGCTTTGAAAGCGCGGGTCGATGGGCATGACGAGCTCCTCGTCGTTCGGCCCCTTCAGCTGCCACTGCTGCGCCCCGTTGCGCACCATCGCGATGGTGGCGTGCTGCGCAAGGTCCGCGGGGCTTTCGGGCACGCCCATTTGCGCGAGGTACCCGGGACTGGCGAACAGGTACCAGGGAACGTTGGCAAGGGCGCGCTGCACCAGCGTGGAGTTCTGCAGCGATGCCGTGTGCCCGCGTATCGCAAGATCGAAGCCTTCGCCCACGATGTCCACGTACCGGTCCGTCGCGATCTCCACGACGCGCACCTTCGGATACCGGTTCATGAAGACGGGAAGAATTTCGCGGAGGGCGAACTGCGCAATCTCCACGGCCGTGGTCAGCCGGATGACGCCGCTGGGTTCGGCCAGGCGCTGGCGCACCGCTTCTTCAGCGACATCGGAGCTGTGCAGCATCGCGACCGCGTACTGGTAGAACTCCTTGCCGATGTCGGTCATGCCGAACTGGCGGGAGGTTCGGTTGAGAAGCCGCACCCCCAGATAACCCTCGAGCTCCTGGACGCGGTGGCTCAGTGTCGACTTTGGAAGGCGAAGGGCCGACCCGGCCGCCGTGAAGCCTCCGCGGTCGACGACTTGGACGAAATAGAAGACATCCTTCAGATCCAGCATCGCAGTCCTGGTGAGAGAGCAGGGAGGCCGCGCAACAGTAACAACAGCAGCGACAGCGCTGCCGCCGAGGATAGCGCTGCAACTCTCTGCTCGCTATCCCCGTCTCAGGCGGCTTCCGCCACCGGCTGCGCCACGCGCAGCGACCGCGCCACCGATGCGACGCGCCGGCCTTGGTAGTTCGCCACGGCAAGGTCTTCGGCACCCGGCATGACCGAGTCCCTGTTCGAGACGTGAGTCGCGCCGTAGGGCGTGCCCGCCGCGAACATCGCGGGATCGGCATAACCCAGCGGCACGATGATCAGGCCCAGGTGCGCCATCGGGCCGTAAAGCGACAGCAGCGTTGCCTCGTTGCCGCCGTGCCTGGAAGAAGTCGAGCCGAACACCGAGCCGGCCTTGCCGTTCAGCTTGCCCTGGAACCAGAGGCCGCCGAGCGAGTCGATGTAGGCCTTGAGTTCGGCGGCAATGGAGCCGAAGCGCGTCGGCGTGCCGAAGACGATCGCGTCCGCCCATTCGGCGTCCGCCTCGGTCGGGGCTTCGTACTTGGCGTTCATTTCGCTGGCCCGCTCGGACCACTCGGGCACCTGGCGCATGACTTCCGGGGCGACGAATTCCCGCGCGCGGCGGAGCCGGACCTCCGCGCCTTCGGCCATGGCGCCCTGCGCGACAGCCTTGGCGAGAAGCTCGGTGGAGCTGTTTCGGGAATAGAAAGCGATGAGAACCTTGGGTTTGGACATGGGTTGACCTGTGTGGGAAGAAAAGAAAAAGAAGACGCCTTGCACGCCCTCAGACGGCAATGGGCTCCAGGCGCGCAAGCAGTTCGTCCTTGCGGTCGCGCAGCCATGGCGGCAGCTGGAACTCGGCGCCGAAATGGCCGGGCTCTTC